>NZ_JAEMTF010000032.1:0-13564 GCF_016462415.1 Williamsia sp.
GTCGCGCGCTGCTCGGGGTTGGAGAACATCGTCTCGGTGTCGTTGACCTCGATGAGCTGGCCGGGCTTGCCCGTTGCGGCCAGGTTGAAGAATGCCGTCTGGTCACTCACACGCGCAGCCTGCTGCATGTTGTGGGTGACGATGACGATCGTGTAGTCCTTCTTGAGCTCGGTGATCAGGTCCTCGATGGCCAGCGTCGAGATCGGGTCGAGAGCAGAACACGGCTCGTCCATCAGCAGGACCTCGGGCGAGACCGCGATCGCACGCGCAATGCACAGACGCTGCTGCTGTCCGCCGGACAGACCACCACCGGGCTTGCCGAGGCGGTCCTTGACCTCTTCCCACAGGTTCGCGCCGCGCAGACTGCGCTCGGCGATCTCGTCGAGTTCCTTCTTGTTGCGCAGGCCCTGCAGCTTGAGGCCGGCCACGACGTTGTCGCGGATCGACATGGTGGGGAACGGGTTGGGGCGCTGGAACACCATGCCGATGGTGGAGCGGACGCTCACCGGGTCGACGGAACGACCGTAGATGTCCTCGCCGTCGAGCAGCACTTTGCCCTCGACGCGGGCACCGGGGGTGACCTCGTGCATGCGGTTCAGCGTGCGCAGGACGGTCGACTTGCCGCAGCCCGACGGACCGATGAAGGCGGTGATGGAACGCGGCGGGACATCGAGGCTGACGTCCTTCACGGCGTGGAACGCGCTGTAGTAGATGTTCAGGTCTTTGAGGTCGAGACGCTTTGCCATGGTGTCGCTTTCGTTCGAGTCGTTCGAATGTCTGTGGGGCCGAGAGGCCGTCGGAGGAGGGTCAGGCCTTCTTGGGGGCGAACAGGCGGGACACCAGCTTGGCGCCGAAATAGATCACCGCGACGATGAGCACGAGGGTCAACGCCGCGCCCCAGACCTTGTCGAGTGCGTCGGGTCCGTTGTTGTACTGCTGCACCATCATCAGCGGCAGCGACTGCTGGTTGCCCTCGAACGGGTTGTTGTTGATGGCTCGGGTGGAGCCCACCAGGATCAACACCGGGGCGGACTCGCCCATGACTCTCGCAACCGAGAGCATCACGCCCGTCACGATTCCGGAGAGTGCCGTCGGCAGGACGATGCTGACGATGGTGCGCCATTTCGGCACACCCAGCGCGTAGGACGCCTCGCGCAGATCCTGCGGGACGATCTTGAGCATCTCCTCGGTGGACCGCACGACGATCGGGATCATCAGCAGCACCAGGGCCAGCGCCACGACGAAGCCGGAGCGGGGCAGGCCGAGGGTGGTGCGCCAGACGGCATAGATGAACAGCGCGGCGACGATCGACGGCACACCGGAGAGGATGTCGACCATGAAGGTGGTGAAGCGGGCCAGCACCGACTTGTTGCCGTACTCGACGAGGTAGATGGCGACGAAGATGCCCACCGGGATCGAGATGACCGCGGCCAGCAGAGTCTGCTGCAGGGTGCCGACGATCGCGTTGAATGCGCCGCCGTGCAGTTCGTCGAACTGCCACCACTCGGCGGACAGGATCGGGCTGATACCCCGCACGACGAGGGTGACGAGCAACCAGACCAGCGGGGCGAGCGCGATCAGCAGCGCCGCCGAGACCAGCACGAGGGCGGTCTTGTCGGTGAGCTTGCGTCGGCCGGTGACCTTGGTGAAGCCGGACGGATCCCGCTTGACCGGACCCAGACTGGGGCTCTCGAGGGTGGCAGTCATGACTTCGCCTTTCCGGCGACGACCGAGCGGGCCGCGGCATTGACGATGAAGGTCAGCACGAACAGGGTCAGGCCGGCGGAGATGTAGGCGCCGGTCTTGATGGGCGAGTCGAACTCGGCGGCGTTGTTGGCGATCTTGGTCGCGAACGTCTCACCGCTCTCCATCAGGTTGAAGTCGAGCGGCCCCGCGGTGGAGATGATCAGCAGCAGTGCCATCGTCTCGCCGAGGGCGCGGCCCAGGCCGAGCATCGAGCCGCTGATGTAGCCGGAGAAGCCGAAAGGCAGCACCGAGACCCGGACGACCTCCCACTTCGTCGCACCGAGGGCGAGGGCGGCCTCGCGCTGCGCGGTGGGGGTCTGCACGAAGACCTCGCGGGTGACCGCGGTGATGATCGGCAGGATCATCACGGCGAGAACGATTCCCGCGGTGAGCAGGGTGCCGCCGGTCGAGAGGTTGGCGACCTGCGTCGGCTCCTGGAAGAACGGCAGGAACGAGAGGTTGTCGACCAGCCACTGGTCGAGGGGCACCAACGCGGGCCCGAGGACCAGGATGCCCCAGAGGCCATAGACGATCGAGGGCACCGCGGCGAGCAGATCGACCAGGTAGGTGATCGGCCCGACGAGACGCTTCGGAGCGTACTGGGTGAGGAAGATCGAGATGCCCAGCGCGATCGGCATGGCCAGGATCAGCGCGATCACCGACACGACGAGCGTCGCGTAGAAGAGGTTGGCGATACCGAACTGGAGCTCGTCTCCGGAGGTGACCCAGTCACCGGTGTAGGTGAAGAAGTTCTCGGAGTTCTTCAGCAGCGCCGGGACGGCCTGGATGATCAGGAAGATCGCGATCAGGGCGATCAGTACCGAGATGACGATGCCGGAGCCGACCGAGAGCGTCCGGAAAATACGGTCGCCGAGTCGGATGACCGACCCCTTGCCCGGGGCGTCGGGCTTGTCGGCGTTGTCCCCGGTCGGTTCTGGGCCGGGTACGACTCCGGCCATCGGGTCCGGGCCGCTGATCGATGACGTCATGGATCCTTCTGAGTCAGCCGTCTGGCCGGCGCGCAAGCTGCCACCGTGCACTTCGGTCATGAGCAATGTCTCCCAAGTCTCTCAACTGCGTCCGCGGGGCCGCAATGTCGCGGCCCCGCGGGCGTCAGATGTCGTTCTTCGATCTGGCCCGAACTCCTTCGGGTCAGCCCAGTGCGTCGACGGTTCCCTGCAGGGTCGTCTTGTAGCTGTCCGGCAGGGCGACGTAGCCCTCGTCGGCCAGGCCTTCCTGGCCGCTGTTCAGGATCGTGGTGAACGCGGACTTCAGGATCGCGCCCTTGTTGCCGGTGTAGCCCTTCGAGCAGACGATCTCGTAGGTCGTGAGCAGCAGCGGGTACGCGCCCGCGGTGTTGGTGGCGAAGAGCTTGTCGGTGTCGACGACCAGGTCCTTGGATCCGGGGGTCTTGAACGTCACGTTCTCCAGCGCCTTGCCCGCGGTCTCCGAGGTCAGCTTGGTCGCGCCCGAGCCGAAGTCGAGCTGCGACAGGCTGAGCTTGTTCTGCTCGGCGAAGCCCCACTCGACGTAGGTGATCGATCCGGGGGTCTTCTTCACGGTGTCACCGACGCCGGTCGACTTCGACGCGGCCGAGCCGCCCTGGCCCTTGAACGTCTTGTCGTGCGCGTACGGCCAGTCCGCCTTGGCGGTGTCGCCGAGGAAGCGCTGGAAGTTGTCCGTGGTGCCCGAGCTGTCGCTGCGGTGGACCGGGACGATCTTGTCCGACGGGAGGGTCTTGCCCGGGTTGAGCGCGGCGATGGCCGGATCGTTCCAGGTGGTGATCTTCGAGTCGAAGATCTTCGCCAGGACGCTGGGGTTCAGGATCAGGTCGTCGACGCCGCTGAGGTTGTAGGCGATGGCGACCGGGCCCGCGACCAGCGGGATGTGCCATGCGTCGTTGCCCGCGCAGCGGGTCTTGGCGGTGGCGGCCTCGTCGGTCTTGAGCGCCGAGTCCGAGCCGGCGAAGTCGACGTCGCTGCTCAGGAACTTCTTGACGCCGTCGCCCGAACCGCTGCCGGTGTAGTTGAGGACGATGCCGCCGTTGCTGGCGAGGACGTCCTGGAACTTCTCGACGGCCTTCTGCTGCGCGGTCGAACCCTCGCCGCTGACGGCCTGGCCGCTGAAGCTGTTGTCGCTGCTGGCGTCGCCGGAATCGCTTCCGCCTCCGCCGCTGCAGGCCGACAAGGTGAGTGCGGCCGCGACCACGATGCTCGCGGCGACTCCTCCGCTGCGGGCAGCCGAGCTCAGGTTGAGTTTCACGCCAAGGTCCTCCGTTGTGTGCTGGTGCTTGCTCTTGGACTGAAAGCTAGGGCGCAGTGGTGGACGGACCGCCGACAAAGGGTGAACGGGTGGTGAATAGATCAGCCCTCAACATGGTCGGTCGGCCAACACGCGGCACAACGCATCCGCGCAGGTGAGAACCGTTTCCGAAGGCAACGAATCAGAGTGAGCAAGCACACACTCACGGCGGGCCGGGAACGCTCGGGTTCCCGGGCTCTCAGCCGTAGGCGACGTCGATGGAGTGCTGGGTGAAACCGAGTCGCTCGTAGGTGTGCAGCGCGGCAGCGTTGTCGCCCTCGACATACAGCTCGACCTCGCCGAGACCGGCGTCCTCGAGGTACCGGATACCAGCGAGGGTCAGGATCCGGCCGAGTCCGCGGCCCTGGGTGCCGGTGTCGACGCCGACGATGTAGACCTCGCCGAGCGCAGGCTCGTCGTCACCATCCGGGTTCGTCACCGCCGGGTGCACCTTGGTCCAATGGAAGCCCAGCAGGGTGTCGGGGTCGTTCCGGTCGAAGACCAGGAACAGTCCCTTCGGGTCGAACCAGTCCGAGCCCGTCCGCGCCGTGATCTCGTCGATCGACCAGCCGCCCTGTTCCGGATGCCAATCGAACGCGGCGTTGTTGACGCGCAGGATCTCGGCGTCGTCGCCGCTGCCCGCATAGGTCCGCAACACCAGATCGTCAGGGATGTCCAGGGGCGGCAAGGGATTGGCGGAGTCCCCCAGCGGTCGTCGCAGCGAGAGGAGTTCGCGTAGCGCGGTGAGCTCGAGCTTCCCGGCCAGCGCCTTCGCGCCGGGCAGGTCGCCGTGGGCCCAGATACGCGCGGACTCCGGTGCCGCGTCGAACGCGGATCGGACCAGCACGAGACCGTGCCCGCGTCGGCGGTGGTCGGGGTGCACGGTCGCTTCGATCATCGCCGGTTCGTCGTCGCGACCCGGGGTGATGTTGGCGTAGCCGACCAGCGATCCGCCCTCGGACGAGCGTCGCACAACGTGCATCACCCCGCCGGAATCGATTGCGGCGCGGGCCTGTTCGGACAGACCATCGACGCCGTCCGCTCTCGCCACAGCAGCGACGAGGTCACGGGCGGCCGACGCGGTCTCCGAATCGAGGCCGTCGACGATCTCGACACCCGACTCTGTGGAGTCAGTTGCCATTGCTGATCGGGCTCATCACGGTGTCGTCGAAATCGGTGTCGGTCGACTCGTCGTCCGGGTCGTCAGGGGCCGGACCATCGGGAGCCTCACCGCGCCCACGACTCGGGCGGACCGCCTTGTATCCCACGTTGCGGACCGTGCCGATCAACGACTCGTGCTCGGGCCCCAGCTTGGCGCGGAGGCGTCGGACGTGGACGTCGACCGTTCGGGTGCCGCCGAAGAAGTCGTAACCCCACACCTCCTGCAGCAGCTGGGCGCGGGTGAAGACCCGGCCGGCGTTCTGCGACAGGTACTTCAGGAGTTCGAACTCCTTGTAGGTGAGGTCGAGAGGACGCCCGCGCAGCCGCGCGGTGTAGGTGCCCTCGTCGATCACCAGATCGCCCAGGGAGACCTTGCCGCTCGACTCCTCGGCGGCCACTCCCCTGGTGCGCACCACCAGCAGGCGTAGACGCGTGTCGAGCTCGGCCGGACCGGTGTTGGGCAGCAGGAACTCGTCGAGCCCCCACTCCGCGTTGACCGCGACCAACCCGCCCTCGGTGAGGACGGCGACCACGGGCACCGACGACCCGGTGCTGCCGAGCAACCGACACAGACCGCGCGCGGCGGCCAGGTCGGTTCGGGCATCGACGATCGCCACGTCGGCGTTGCCCGCCTCCATGAGCGAGGACACCTCGGTGGGAACGACGCGAACTGTGTGAGCCAGCAGTGACAACGACGGCAAGACGGACTCAGGGGTGGGATCGGCTGTCAGTAACAAGAGATCCACAAACCACTCCGATCTCAATTGATCGCCATATGTACGCTGGCTTACCAACGTGTGCGAGACAGGTGTCAGAATAACCGCAATATGGCCGGAGCCTGTTACCGGCCGTTGATCCGGCGCTGTCGAACGGAGGGTCTCGGGTGCGCAGGACCCTCACTTTTCTCGCCCTGGGCCTGATCCTCGTGGTCGTCGCGCTGCTCGGGATCGACACCGGATTCGCCATCAACGCGGAGCGCAGCTTCGCGCGATCGCTGCCGAATGTCGCCGACGGCGAGAACGGCGTACCGCATCTGCCCTACGAGCCCGAGGTCACCATCTCGGGCTTCCCCGCGATACCGCACCTTCTCGACGGCCACTACCCGGCGATCGGTGTCACCGCCCGCGCCGTCGACCTGTCCCCGACGGTCACGTTCGCCGACAAGACCCAGACCCGCTCCCCGCGTTCGTGTGAGCCCGACGATCCCTGCCACGCCGACATCCGAGCCCGCCTGACCGACGTCCGCGTCAACAAGAGGGGCCGATCGCTGACCCATCCGTTCTCGCAGTGGTCCGGCCTGAAGGTGGCAAAGGCCACCACGTCGACGACCCTCGATTCGGTCGCCGTCGGCCGACTTCTCGGGATCACGGACCTCACCGTCAGTACGCCTGCCCCGCCTGGCACGGCCGGCGGCGGCGGGCCGCAGGACGGACTGCTGTCGCGAACGTCCGGAATCGTCCTGACCGGCACAGTGCAGACGCCGCCACCCGATGAACGCGATGTGAAGGTCAGCGTCACCGTCGATCTAGCGGCGCGCGGCACCTCGCTGACGATCACCGCCACGGGTTTCTACGACGGACCCGAGGAGCATTCGACGGCCGTCCTGACACCGGACGAGGCCAAGCGCGTACTCGGGAAGTTCTCGGCGACGATCGGCGGAATCCCGATGGCATGGGGCGCGACGGCAACCTCTGCTCGCAGCAGCGGCAGCGACCTGATGATCGAGGGGACACCCGACCCTGAGTACACCCAATCGCCGTCGCTCTTTCTCAGCCAGGCGGGCGACGTTCACTTCATGTATACGTGCGGCGGCAAGCCCTGCTGAGCCCGCGGTGAGCGATACCAGCACCTTTGTTACCCTCGACCCCATGCTGACGCGCCGTGAGTTCTTGCTCACCCGCCGCCGGGCGATCGACTTCTGTCGATTCGCCACCTGCCGCTGTCGCTAGTCGGGTCTCTCGCGGTATCACCGCCACCCGACCACATCCGTTCCATCCGCGCCGTATCTCCCTGCGCACATCCCACCGATGGCCCTTTGGGCAAACATCACGTACGTCCCTATGAAAGGAACACCATGGCTCGCTCCGATGTCCTGGTCAGCGCCGACTGGGCTGAGCAGAACCTGAACACCGACAAGGTCGTGCTCGTCGAGGTCGACGAGGACACCACCGCCTACGACGGCGGCCACATCGCCGGCGCGATCAAGCTCGACTGGAAGGCCGACCTGCAGGACCAGGTCCGTCGCGACTTCCTCAACCAGGAGCAGTTCTCCGACCTGCTGTCTGCGCGTGGCATCGCCAACGACGACACCGTGATCCTGTACGGCGGCAACAACAACTGGTTCGCCGCCTACGCCTACTGGTATTTCAAGCTGTACGGCCACAAGGACGTTCGCCTGCTCGACGGTGGACGCAAGAAGTGGGAGCTCGACGGCCGCCCGCTGTCGACCGACGCCGTGTCCCGCGAGGCGACCTCGTACAAGGCCGAGGCCCCCGACCTGTCGATCCGCGCGTTCCGCGACGAGGTCATCGACGCCATCGGCACGAAGAACCTGCTCGACATCCGTTCGCCCGACGAGTACTCGGGCAAGATCCTGGCGCCGGCGCACCTCCCGCAGGAGCAGAGCCAGCGTCCCGGCCACATCCCCGGCGCGGTCAACGTGCCGTGGAGCAAGGCCGCCAACGAGGACGGCACCTTCAAGTCCGATGACGAGCTCAAGGAGCTCTACGACGGTGTCGGCATCGATCCCGCCAAGGGCACCATCGCCTACTGCCGCATCGGCGAGCGTTCGTCGCACAGCTGGTTCGCACTGACCCAGCTGCTCGGCTACGACAACGTCAAGAACTACGACGGCAGCTGGACCGAGTACGGCTCTCTGGTGGGCGCCCCCATCGAGCTGGGAGAATAGACATGTGTGCAGCACCGAAGCAGGGACAGAAGTTGCCCGCTGGAGTCGACGTGGAGAAGGAGACCGTCCTGACCGGTCAGGTTCTCGACGCTGACGGATCCCCGGTGGCAGGCGCGTTCGTCCGCCTGCTCGACGGGACCCGCGAGTTCACCGCCGAGGTCGTCGCGAGCGGAACCGGTGATTTCCGGTTCTTCGCCGCGCCCGGCACGTGGACCATCCGCGCGTTGTCGTCGCGGGGCAACGGTGAGACCACCGTGACCCCGGACGGAACCGGCGTGTTCGAACACGACGTGACGGTCGCCCCGGCCTGATCCACGTCACCTCGACGACGAGTCGCCCCCATCGCATCGCGGTGGGGGCGACTCGGTTCTGTGCGCGGCCTACCGCGGATCGAGGAACGTGTAGAGCGCGGTGAACCGGCCCGCCCGGACGTGCCCGACGTCCATGCCGCTCACCACCGCGGGCCCACCGTCGGGCCCGAGCGCCCAGGACACGCGACCGAGGTCGTCGATCACGGCGGGTTCGACGGCGACGGTGAACGTCAACCCCGGTGCGTCGAGCTGCAGCGTCCGGATCTTGGCGTCGATCGCGTCGTGTCCGGACACCGAACCCTCGGCGTCGTAGAAATCGGCGTCCGGGGCGTACAACGCCTCGACAAGCTCGCGGCGGGCGACGTCGTCGGTGGTGTTGAACACCTCGAGTACGTTGCGGCGCATGGCATCTGCGATCACATCGGGCGAATCAGTGCTGGTGGTTTTCGACACGTGAACCTCTAGGGTGATGATCGGAGGGCGGACGTCGCCCGAATGATCCGTGACCCGAAAGTACATGACATGTCACGTAAAGACCAGTTGCGGGACACGCCCTGGCTGACACCGACGCAGGCGCAGACATGGCGTTCTTACATGGGGTTGTCGTTGCAGATGACCTACGAGATGAACCGTCAACTCTCCGAGGACGCGGACCTCTCGCTCGCCGACTACTCGGTGCTCGTCGCCTTGGCCGACAGCCCGGACGGGCGACGTGGGCTCACCGATCTCGCCTCCGAGATCGGCTGGGAACGCAGTCGGCTGTCCCATCACCTGAAGCGGATGTGCGCCCGCGGCCTGACCGAACGGCACCCGTCGACGACCGACGGCCGGGCGACCGACGCGACACTGACGCCGGCCGGCCGCGTCGCGCTCGAGTCCGCGGCCGCCGGTCACGTCGACCTGGTGCAGCGACTGTTCTTCGCGCCCCTCGCCGCGCAGGACGTCGTGTCGCTCGGCGAGGTCCTCGATCGGCTGCGAGTCCACGTGCGCGACGCAGGCACCCTCTGACCGTCCGACGAGTACCGGCGTGACGCGGTCTCGAGGTTTCGTCGTAGAATCGATGACGTGGTCATCTTCTTCGAAGTCCTGCTGGTGTTGGCGACCCTCGCGATCGTCTGGTTCGGCCTGTACACGCTGTACCGGTTGATCAACGACGAGTCGTGATCCGCACGCTCACTGCGCTCACACCTCACCAGGACACACATGCCGACCGCTGACGAGTCCGGCGCGGATCCGACGCCGCCCGTCATCGCGGGTAACGACGCGATCGCTGCCGCCGAGGAGCGCGCCGCGCGTACCGCCGACGCCAACATCCCCAACCTGACCGGGCTCCCGTTGCCCGACGACACCGCCAACCTGCGCCAGGGCCCCGATCTGCATCCGGGTCTGCTCGGGCTGCTCCCCCTGGTGGGCGTCTGGCGCGGTCTGGGTGAGGGCAACGACCCGGCCTCGGGTGAATACCACTTCGGACAGCAGATCGTCATCAGTCACGACGGGCAGAACTACCTGAACTGGGAGTCCCGCTCCTGGGTGATCGACGACGACGCCCAGTACGTCGGCCCCAGCCTGCGCGAGTCGGGGTTCTGGCGGATCAGCGGACCCGACAGCGACGAGACCATCGAATTCCTTGTGACGCACGCCGAGGGATGGATCGAGTTGTTCTACGGGTCACCGTTGAACCAGACATCCTGGGAACTGGTGACCGACGTCGTGATCACCTCGGCCTCCGGCACAGCCGACGGGCGTCAGATCGGCGGCGCCAAGCGTCTTTACGGTCTGGTGGAGGACGGCGACCTCGCCTATGTCGAGGAACGTGTCGATGCCGACGGCGACCTCGTCCCCCGACTCTCGGCGAAGTTGCAACGCCACATGGGATGACCTCCCGTCAGTGATGTAGCACTACTGCGACGTGTCAGATACTGGACTAAGGGTTGATGCGCGCACTGCCTGTTGGTGAGAAGCTGACAGAATGATGATTGCGAGCGCGAATGTGCCGGGCGAACGCGAGACGCTGATCGAGATCTACGGAGATCAGCGCAAGGCGCTCCTCGTCACCCTCGACGGGCTCTCCGAGGACGATGCACGCAAGGCATCCACCGTCAGCGAGTTGACCCTCGGTGGTCTCGTGAAGCATCTGACCAATCTCGAGCAGTACTGGATCACCACCATCGCCGAGGCCGATCCGGACGCCGAGTTCGACGTGGCCGGCGCGGAGAACGCCTACACGCTGACCGCCGACGACACTTTCGAGTACTGGCTGGCCGAATACCGCGACCAGGCCCAGCGCACCGACGAGTTCATCGCGACCGTCCCCGATCTCGACCTGTTGATCCCGGTCCCGACCGCGCCGTGGGCGCCGATCCGCCAGCATCACACCGTGCGGCGCATCCTGCTGCACCTGTTCCGTGAGACCGCACAGCACAGCGGCCATGCCGACCTGATCCGTGAGGCGATCGACGGGCAGAGCACCACGATGACGATGGCGTCGGACGCCAACCGGAGTTCCGACCGGGCCTGAACGCCCCCGGACATGGGACGACCCCCGCACCGCTCTGTGAAGGAGCCGGGCCTGTCAGGACATGACAGGGATGCGGGGGCCGGGCGACCACCTGGGATTCGCTGGGTGACGGCGCCGCTGTCACGTCATCCGTGACGGGCGGTTTCGCACCGGGGAACCCGGGCAACACGCCACCTAACTGATGGTCACCTCACGTGTCCATATGTTTTTCAACTGCAGACCACCTCCTTCCTCGTGTACGCACGACGCTACGCGCGCTCCGACCGGTCGGCAACGGATTAATCGAGTCGAGCGTTACGCGGCCCGCGAACGCGACCGCGCCTGTAGGCGTTGACAACCGAGATCGACCACGCGGGCCGTACCGGTGTCCGAGGGCAGTCGGTGCGTCACGAGGACCACGGTGCGACCCGGCTCGACGAGACCGCTGTCGGGGTCGAGAAGGGCCCGGTGCACACGGTCGGACTCGGTGCGGTCGAGGTGCTCGCACGGCTCGTCGAGCAGCAGCACCGGCGCCGGGTTGACCACCGCCCGCGCGAGCAGCAGCCGTCGCCGTTGCCCGGCGCTCATCGCGTCGGCGCCGCTGTCGAGGACGGTGTCGAGACCGTCGGGCAGACCAGCCACCCAGTGCCCCAGACCGACCGCGTCGAGAACGTCGTGCAGCAGCTCGTCGCGCGCGTCACCACGGGACACGAGCAGGTTCTCCCGGACCGAGGTCGCGAACACGTGTCCGTCCTCTCCGAAGTAGCGAACCGCATCGTCGAGCGTGGCGCCCGACGCGCGCACCGTGCCTGCGATCGGTTCGAGAAGGCCTGCGAGCGTGAGCAACAGTGCGGTCTTGCCGCAGCCGCTCGGGCCCACGACCGCGATCCGCTCACCGGGCTCGATGGCGTCGAGGTCGGTGTCGGGGCCGACGGCCGTGGTGTGCCGGTGGCCCCATCGCAGACCGTCGGTGCGCAGCGTCGGCGTGGCGGTGATCGGAGCCGGTCGGGGTACGGGCGCGGGGTCGGTGACGAGCCCGGCACCGTCGACGAGATCCATCACCCGCGCCGCGGCGAGCCGGCTGCGGTGCAGCTGCCTACCCGCGTCGATGAGCGAGCCCGCGGTCTCGAAAGCGCTGAGCGGCAGCAGGATCAGGACGCCGATGGTGGTGGCGTCGGACGTCGAGCTCATCCCGACGGCGATCAGACACGCGATCAGCGTCGTGACTGCGAGGGCGGCGGGCATCACCGCGGCGGCAAGCGATTCGATGCGTCGGCCGCGGTCGTGGGCGGCCAGCGCACGTCGTTCGGCGTCCTCGGCTCGACCCAGCAGCCAGTCCCGGCGGTCGGCCACGACGAGTTCCGGTGCGTGCCACAGCAGTGTGGTGGTGATCTCGGTGACCTCGTCGCGCGCGGTGTGGGCGTCGCGTTCGGAGCGGGCGGCACCCGCGGCTGCGGCAGCGGGGGCGAGGACTCCGGCGAGTACCCATGCGCCGGCCATCGCGACGCCGGCCCACGGCGAGATCCACGTCATCACCGCGACGGCGGCGATGGCGGTGACCGCCGCGGAACCGATCGGGATGAGTCCGCGGATGAGGGCGTTGCCCACCTCGTCGATGTCGTCGCCACTGCGCGAGACGATCTCGGCGCGACGCAACGTCACCGAGTACGACGGCGACCCACCGGCCAGCGCGCGATACAGCCGCGCACGCGCGGTGGCCATCGCGTCGAGCGCGAGGTCGTGCGTGGCCAGGCGTTCCAGATAACGCAGCAGCGCACGCGAGATGCCCAGTGCGCGAACGGCGGTGACCGCCACCGACAACGCCAGTACCGGCGGCATCTGCCACGCCCGGGTGATCAGCCATGCCGACAGCCCGGCCAGCGCCAGTGCGCTCATCGCGGCCGCCGCACCGAGCAGGAGCGACTTCGCGACCGGTCGGACCCGAAGCCCGAGCAGCCGCAGCGCGCGCATCAGCGGATCAGACATGGACCGCCCCCATCTCGATGACGCGGTCGGCACTCGCGAGCACGGCCGGTCGGTGACTGACGACGATCACCGTGTCGCCCCCGGCGGCGCGGTCACGCAGAGCATCCATCACCCGGTCCTCCGACTCGTCGTCGAGATGCGCGGTGGGCTCGTCGAGGAGCAACACCCGCGCGGGCGAGGCCAGCACCCGGGTCAGCGCAAGTCGTTGTCGCTGGCCGGCAGAGATGCCCACACCGCCCGTGCCGACGGGGGTGTCGATGCCGTCGGGTAGTTCGCCCACGACGGTGTCGAAACCGATGGCCCGAGCAGCGCCGTCGATCGACGAGCGGTCACCGTCGAAGAGCACGAGGTTGTCGAAGACACTGCCGGGCACGACGACCGGCGGTTCGGCCAGCCAGGCGATGTCGCCGATCGCCGGAGCGGTCACGGGAACGCCGCCGATGAGGACGTTGCCCTCGTCGGGGCGGATCAGACCGGCCACGGCCTGCAGGGTGGTGCTCTTGCCGGTGCCGTTGTCGCCGGTGATGACGGTGATCGCGCCGGGTTCACACCGGGCGGTGAGTCCGCGCGGGGCCCACCCGTCGCGGTCGACGACACCGAGGTTCACGAGCTCCACCCCCGCCGGTTGGGCACGTAACGACATCGGTTGGGCAC
>NZ_JAEMTF010000032.1:13664-41715 GCF_016462415.1 Williamsia sp.
AGGTTCACGAGCTCCACCCCCGCCGGTTGGGCACGTAACGACATCGGTTGGGCACTCGTCGTCCGCAGCTGCCCAACTGGGGCATTTACGTGCCCAACTGGCGTCGTTACGTGCCCAACTGGCGGGTCGAGGATGGCCAGAACATCGTCGGCGGCGGTGCGTCCGGCCTCGGAGTTGTGGAACTGCGTACCCACCGACCGCAGGGGCAGGTAGACCTCAGGGGCCAGGATCAGCGCGAGAATGCCGGAGTACAGAGTCATCTCGCCGTACACCAGTCGCAGCCCGATACCCACGGCCACGACGGCGACACACAGGGTCGCCAGCAGCTCGAGCACCGCACCGGACAGGAACGCGATCCGCAGCGCACCCATCGTCGAGCGTCGGTTGGCCTGCCCCAGCGCACCCACACGTTCGACTGGTTCGTCAGCGCGATGCAGAGCCCGCAGGGTGGGGATGCCGGCGACGAGGTCGAGCAACTGGGCGGCCTGCCGGTTCATGGCGTCGAGGCGAGCGCGGGTCCGTTCCCGGGTCATCAGACCGATCAACACCATGAACACGGGGATGAGCGGCAACGTCACGACGACGATCACCGCGGAGGTCAGGTCGGTGAACGCCATCACCACGATCACGGCCGGGGTGACGGTCACCGACAACACCAGCGACGGCACGAACGACGTCAGATACGGGCCCAACCCCTCCAGCCCCCGGGTCAGGACGGTCACCAGCTCGCCGCGCCTGTGCTGCAGGTCGCGGGGGCTGGTGCGCGCCGGATCGGTGAGTGCCCGCAGCGCCGCACCCCGCAGCTCCGCGACGACCGCCGCCGACGCACGATGCGCGTAGCGGTCGTGGCCCATGGTCGCGACCACCCGCACCACGAACGCAGCCGCCAGCATCCCCAGGTGCGCGCCCTGCGCGTCGAGTGACCGTGCCCCAGGATCGGCGACCAACTCCGAGAGGATCGCGGCGATGGCCACCGCGCCGACGACCACGGCCGCAGCCGTGACCACACCCATCGCGCTGGTGATCACGACGTAGCGACGCGCGCTCGGCGACCGCCGGAGCAGGCGGGGATCGATCGGCGGACGCGGTGACGTGCTCATCGCGACGGTTCCTCGACGGACGTCTCGCCGGACGCGCGCATCGACAGCCCGATCGACGTGGGGATGTCACGGGTGGAGATCCGTTGCCGGAACACCCAGTACGTCCACGCCTGATAGCCGACGACCACCGGGACCATCACGATCGACGCCCAGCTGATGACGGTGAGTGTGTAGTGGCTCGAGGTGGCGCCCGCGATGGTCAGGTCGAAGGCGGGATCGATGGTCGACGGGATCAACGCCTGCCACAGGGTGCCGAAGATGATGACCGCGACCGCCGCGATGGTCAGACTCGTGGCCACGAACGCGAGGACCTCGCGCCGTGCCGTCGTGGCGATCGCGGTGAGGACCGCGGCGACCGCAGCCACCGCGAGAGCGACTGCGGTGACTCCGGTTCCGTGCTCCGCCTGCGTCCACACACCGAACGCGACCACCACCACCGCGGCCGGCGTGGCCAACCGACGGGCGACGGTCATCGACGCGACCCTCATCTCGTCCGCGGTCTTCAGCGACAGGAACACCGCGCCGTGCGTCACGAACAGGATGGTCGTCGCAGCGCCACCGAGCAGGGCGTAGGGATGGACGAGATCGGCGATGCCGCCGACGAACTGGTGATCGGCATCGATGGGCAGCCCCCGCATGAGATTCGCGAACGCGACTCCCCACAGGAATGCAGGCAACCAGGACCCCAGCCCGATGCCGACGTCGCACCACCGGCGCCACCGCGGGTCGTCGATCTTGCCCCGCCACTCGATGGCCACCACCCGGGCGATCAGTCCGACGAGGATGAGCAGCAGCGGCAGGTACAGGGCACTGAACATCGTTGCGTACCAACCGGGAAACGCCGCGAACATCGCGCCGGCACCGGTGATGACCCAGACCTCGTTGCCGTCCCAGACCGGGCCGATGGTGTTGAGGAGGACGCGACGTCGCACATCCCCCTCCTCGGCGGATTCGCCGCGGCGGCGTCCGACGAACGGCATCAGCATGCCGACCCCGAAGTCGAACCCCTCGAGGAGGAAGTAGCCGGCGAACAGCACGGCCACCACCACGAACCAGATCTCCGGAAGACTCATCGGAACGGACCTCTCACCTAGTAGGCGAACGAAAGCTTCTCGGACGCGTCGTCCGCGCCGTCGCCGTCGGGTGGCGAGTCGTCGGTCGGCGGATGGGCGTCGTGGGCCAAGGGCCCCTCGACCGCGTACCGGCGGATCAGCGAGAACCAGATCACCGCCAGCACGCCGTAGACCAGCGTGAAGGTGATCAGCGAGACCAACACCGTCGCGCTCGAGTTGTTCGAGACACCCTGCTGCACGGTCAGGTGGATGTTCGGGTCGCCGGTGGGGTTGGGCACCACCATCCACGGCTGGCGCCCCATCTCGGTGAACACCCAGCCGGAACTGTTGGCCAGGAACGGGGTCGGGATGGCCACGATCGCCAGGCGTCCCAACCATCTCGAGTTCGGCACCCGACCCTTGCGGGTGAACCAGAGGCCCGCCAGCGCCAGCAGCGCGGAGCCGCCCGCCCATCCGATCATGGCGCGGAACGCCCAGTACGTGACGAACAGGTTCGGCCGGTAGTCGCCGGGGCCGACGGTCTCGTTGTAGAACTGTTGCATCTCGGCGACGCCGGGCAGCGTCGCATCGAAGGTGTTCGTGGCCAGGAACGACGTGAGGTTGGGCAGTTCGATCACCCGGGTGATCGAGTCACAGTTGTTGTGGGTGCCGATGGTGAGGACGGAGAACGCAGCGCCGGTCTCGGTGTGACACAGCGACTCCGCCGAGGCCATCTTCATCGGCTGTTGCTCGAACATCAACTTGCCCTGGACATCTCCGGTGATGGCGAGTGCGACACCGGAGACCACGATCACCCACAGCGCGAAGCGCGTCACCGGGCGATGGAGGGTGCGGGCATCGGTCCGCATCGTCGACGCCAGTTCGACGTCGGAGGTCCGCGCGGCCCGCCGCGAATTGCGCACCATCCACCAGATGCCGATCGCGGCCACAAAGGTTCCCGCGGTGAGAAACGACCCGGCGAGTGTGTGCGGGAACGCGGCCAGTGTCGTGTTGTTGGTCATCACGGCCCAGAAGTCGACGAGCTCGGCGCGTTTGGTCTCCGGGTTGAACCGCGCCCCCACCGGATGTTGCATCCACGAGTTGGCGGCGATGATGAAGTAGGCCGAGGCGTTGACGCCGATCGCGACGAGCCAGATACACGCCAGGTGAACCTTTTTGGGCAGCCGTGCCCACCCGAAAATCCACAGGCCGAGGAAGGTCGACTCGAGGAAGAACGCGACCAGGCCCTCGAGCGCCAGGGGCGCACCGAAGACGTCGCCGACGAAACGGCTGTACTCGCTCCAGTTCATCCCGAACTGGAACTCCTGCACGATGCCGGTGGCGACGCCGAGTGCGAAGTTGATGAGGAACAACTTCCCGAAGAACTTGGTGGCGCGGTACCACTGCTCGTTCCCGGTGACGGTCCACACGGTCTGCATCACCGCGACCATCGGCGCCAGACCGATCGTCAGCGGCACCAGGATGAAGTGGTAGACCGTCGTGATCCCGAATTGCCATCGCGAGATGTCGAGCGCGTTCATCACAGGACCTCACTGTCCGAGTGGTGCTACTACCGTTCGTAGTACTACCGCCGACCGTAGACCTGGGCAGCATGGATCGCCAGAGGTCAGAGGTGTCTCGTGCACCACAGAGAGGCGCACAGGATGAACGCGCAACGGTCGGCGACGCCGACCGAGGACATCAGTTGGCGATGGCCCGATCGACCAGCGAACCGAACTCGTCGGCCCGTGCCGGGACCGGCATCGTGTACCCGTTCAGCTCGGTCACCCGGGCGGCGAGGGTGATGCTGGAGAGCAGCCAGACCCCGTCCGCGGCAATGAGATCCGCGGTCCGCAGACGTCGGGCCTCGGTGATGAAGCCCTCCTTCTCGGCGAGCGCGAACAGGGCCTGCTGGGCCGTCCCGTGCAGGATGCCGTTCGTGGCCGGGGGCGTCAGCAGCGTCTCGCCCTTGAGCACGACGACCGTGGCACGGGGGCTCTCGAGCACATCGCCCTCACTGCTGGTGTAGATCACGTCGTCCACACCCTGGCCGGATGCGTATCGCAGCGCCGCCATGTTGGTCGCGTAGCTCAACGTCTTCGCACCGATGAGCTGCCACGGCGCGTCGGCGGCGTGATCGATCGAATAGCCGCGCGGGAGCGTGATGACCTTCACGCCCTCGGCACGGGACGTCGCGACCCGGGCCGGCACCGGACCGACGGTGAGGTACGCCGTCGCCTCGTTGGATTCGCGGGTGATGCCGGTCTCGGCGTGGTCGCGTTCGACGACTGCGCCGGCGGGCGCGCTCTCGCGGCCACGGGAGTAGACCAGCCGCATCATGCCTTCGGTCGACTTGCCGTTCTTGTCGGCCCATACCCGCTGACCGGTGTTGATCGCGGACCGCCAGGCGTCGACAGCGGGCTCGGGCAGATCCAGCGCCGCGGCGCTGCGGCCCAGCCGCTTGAGGTGCAGGCCCACGCATCGGGCGGTTCCCTCACGTACGAGAAGGGTCTCGAAAACTCCGTCGCCCCGCACCGCAGCGAGGTCGTCAGCGTGCAGAAAAGGCACGTCAGGGTCGAGAACGGCACCGTCGATGGTCACGAGGATCGGTTGCGACATGGGCGTCAGCCTAGCGGGTGCTCGTACGATGGATGAGTGACCGACTCGCTCGGCGGCCCCACCGCCAACCCCTCTCCCCTCCTCGTCGCGCAGCAGGGCGCCGGTGCCGTCGGCAGCCCCGACGAATCACCCGACGCCGGGGTCGCCTGGCACTTCGGAGATCCACTGGCGGAACAGCGTTCGGCCGAACGGTCCGCGGTGGTGATCGACCGCTCACACCGCGGGATCATCGAGATCAGCGGCGACGAACGGCTGAGCTGGTTGCACACGATCTCCAGTCAGTTCGTCAGCAACCTCGCCGACCGGGCGTCGGCCGAGAACCTCAGCCTCGACCTCAACGGTCGGGTGGAAGACCATTTCGTCGTCACCGACATCGACGAGCTCACCTTCCTCGACACCGAGCGCGAGCGCCTCGACCCGCTCCTGGGCTTCCTGCAGAAGATGGTGTTCTGGGCCAAGGCCGAGCCCGTCCTGCGTGACGACATGGCGATCCTGACGCTGCTCGGCCCCGACGCGATCACCGGACCGATCGCCGACCTGCTCGAGATCCCCGCCGACGCCGCGATCTATCAGGCCGGACGTTTCCCCGAGCAGCGCCACGACGACGAGCCGTCGGGCTTCTGGCGCATCATGCCGCCGTTCGGCGACCCCGACTCGATCGGCGTCCGGACGATGCCGCGCGTCGACGTGATGGTGCCCGCGACACAGCTGACCGAGTGGTGGCAGCGCCTCACCGACGCCGGCGCCAAGCCCGCGGGCATGTGGACCTACGAGGCTCTTCGGGTCGCGGCCGGGTTCCCGCGCCTGGGTCTCGACACCGACGATCGGACCATCCCGCACGAGGTCGAATGGATCGGCGGACCGGACGAGTTCGGCGCCGTGCACCTGGAGAAGGGGTGCTACCGCGGGCAGGAGACCGTCGCTCGCGTGCACAACCTGGGCAAACCGCCCCGGCGGCTGGTCCTGCTGCAGCTCGACGGCAGCGCCGACAGCCGACCGTCCACCGGCGACCCGGTCACCGCCGAGGGCCGTGCGATCGGCCGCGTCGGGACAGTCATCGACCACTACGAATACGGCCCGATCGCGCTGGCGCTGATCAAGCGGTCGGTCCCGGTCGACACCCCGCTCGTGGCCGGCGGTGCCGACGCCACCATCGACCCGACCTCCCTGCGGGCCGACGACCGCATCCAGGCCGGTCGCGCCGCGATCGAGGGATTGCGGTCGCGATGAGCGCTCCGTCCACCCATGGCGTCGTGCTGGCCGTGTGCGCAGCGCACGCACCGGTCCATCTCGAGCGCATCGGCGACAGCGGGATCGCCAAGTCCCCGATCACCGGCCCGGCGACGGTCTCGGCCGACGGGGTCGACGGCGATCTGATCTGTGACACCAAGCACCACGGCGGTGTGGACCAGGCCGTCTACGCCTACAGCGAAAGCGAGGCGCGCCGCTGGGCCGAGGAACTCGGACGCGACCTGCCTGCGGGCTGGTTCGGCGAGAACCTCCGGATCGACGGGATCGAGGTGACCGACGCGATCGTCGGCGAACGCTGGCGCATCGGCGACACCGTCGAGGTCGAGTGCACCATCCCCCGCACCCCGTGTCGCACGTTCGCCCAGTGGGCCGAGGAGACCCGGTGGGTCGCGCGTTTCGCGGAGCGTGCCGATACCGGCGCCTACCTGCGGGTTGTCGTCGGTGGACAGATCCAGGCAGGCGACGCGGTGACGGTGCTGTCGCAGCCGTCGCACGGCGTCCGGGTCCGCGAGTTGTTCGCGGGCGGCGCCGACATCGACGGACTCACCCACCTCCAGTCGGACGCCCGCTACAGCGGCAAGGTGGCACGCGAGGCCGGTCGGATGCTGCGCAAGCACGCCCGCGCCGCCGTCCGCCAGGAATCCGGGGCCTGATGCCCCGGCCGTTGCCGAATTGGTGCCCTGGCTCTGCCCGCGCCTGGTCCGCACAGCCCGTGCGGGCGCGCTAGACTGTTTCTCACGACAAGGTTTATAAACTCAGAATGGGGCCGCCAGTCTTGATTGGCCGCCCCGTCATTGTGCGAGGGGGTCCCCCTATGGGCCGCGGCAGAGCAAAAGCGAAGCAGACGAAGGTCGCTCGGGAGCTGAAGTACAGCTCTCCGAACATGGATCTCACGAGCCTGCAGCGAGAGCTGGCGAACGAACCAGAACGCCCCTCCGATCGCCCGGACCCCGCAGAGGCCTGGGCCGACGAAGACGAGTGGCGCCGAGCCTGATCTCGGCTGCATAGGCCGACCGATCCCCGATCGGTCGGCCTGTCGTCGTGCACACGACGTCAGAACCGCGGGTGTTCTCCGTTCAACGCCGCAGCGCCGGCCTGGTCCTTGCCGTCATGTGATTTCTTGATCGATCCCAACACCCAGCAGTCCAGGTGTCGTGCGGTCAGCACTGCGAGTGCCCGGTCGGTGTCCTCGGGGGCCACGATCGCGACCATCCCGACACCCATGTTGAAGGTGCGTTCCATCTCCATGCGTTCGACGCGGCCGCGCTGCGCGATCATGGCGAAAATAGGTGCCGGCGTCCACGTTCCGCGGTCGAGTTCGGCCGCGAGACCCGCGGGGATGACGCGTGCCAGATTCTCCGCGAGCCCGCCGCCGGTGACGTGCGAGAACGTCCGGACGTCGGTCTCCGCGGCCAGGGCCAGGCAGTCCTTGGCGTAGATACGGGTGGGTTCGAGCATCTCCTCGCCCAGCGTCCGCCCGAACTCCTCGACGTGCCCACCGAGGTCCATGTGACCCCACTCGAGCAGCACCTTGCGGGCCAGCGAGTAGCCGTTGGAGTGCAGACCCGACGATCCCATCGCGATCACCACGTCACCGGGACGGACGCGATCGGGCGAGAGCACCGAATCGGCCTCCACGACGCCGACGCCGGTCGCGGACAGGTCGTAGTCGGAGTTCTCCATGAGTCCGGGGTGCTCGGCCGTCTCGCCCCCGAGCAGAGCGCATCCGGCCTCGACGCAACCGTCGGCGATGCCCTTGACCAGCTCGGCGACGGTCTCCGGGATCACCTTGCCGACGGCGATGTAGTCCTGCAGGAACAGCGGCTCGGCACCGCACACGACCAGGTCGTCGACGACCATGGCGACGAGGTCGCGGCCCACGGTGTCGTGCTTGCCCATCGCCTGCGCGACCGCGAGCTTCGTCCCCACACCGTCGGTGGACGCCGCGAGCACGGGTTCACGGTAGGCACCCTTGAGTGCGAAGAGACCGGCGAAGCCGCCCAGACCACCGAGGACCTCGGGTCGGGATGCGCGCTTGGCGTGGGGTGCGAAGAGCTTGACGGCGCGATCGCCGGCGTCGATGTCGACCCCCGCCTCGGCGTAGGACGCCCCCCGCGGAGTGGATGTCGGCTCACCTGCGGGATCAGAGTCCTGTTGTGTCACGGGCTACACGGTACCGGAGCGCGCGACGACAGATCGCCCCTGCTCCCGCCTGCGGCGCTGCTCGATCGGGTCGGGCACCGGTACCGCCGCGAGCAGGGTTTTCGTGTAGTCGGCGGTCGGTGCGCGCAGGATCTTCTCGCTGGTGTCGAGCTCGGCCACGGCGCCGTCCTTCAACACCGCCACCCGCTGCGCCACCTGCTCGACCACCGCGAGGTCGTGGCTGATGAACAGCGCGCCGAAATCCCACTGTTGCTGCAGGTCGGCGAACAGGTCGAGGACCGAGGCCTGCACCGACACATCCAGAGCACTGGTCGGTTCGTCGGCGACGATGAGGTCGGGTCCCAGCCCGAGGGCGCGGGCCAGGTTCGCGCGTTGTCGCTGGCCACCCGACAGTTCGTGGGGGTAGCGCTTCTCGGAACCTGCGGGCAACCGCACCGAGTCGAGGAGTTCGCGGACCCGTGCCCCGATCGCCGCGGAATCGCCGAATCCGTGGACCACCAGCGGCTCGGCCACGCACTCGCCGATTGTCATCCGCGGATTCAGTGACGTGGCGGGGTCCTGGAAGACGAAGCCGAAGCGCTTGCGGATCGGCTTCATCTGGCGTCCGGACAACCCGGCGATGTCGGTGCCGAGGACGGTGACGCTGCCGCGCGTGGGCTTCTGCAGGCCCGCGACGCAGCGTCCGATGGTGGACTTACCCGAGCCCGACTCCCCCACCAGGCCGAGCGTCTCACCACGGGCGATGGAGAACGACACGTCGTCGACGGCACGGAACACCCCGCCGCCCAGTCCGGTCGGGAACTCGACGCTCAGGTGCGACACCTCGAGAACGACCTCGGCGTCGTCGGCGACGGCGGGCGTCGACGAGTCGGTACCGAGATGCGGCACGGCGGCGAGCAGGGTGCGGGTGTAGTCGTCCTTCGGGGAGGCGAAGAGTTCGGAGACGGTCGCCTGTTCGACGACCCGGCCCTCGTTCATGACCACGACGCGGTCGGCCATGTCGGCCACCACGCCCATGTTGTGGGTGATCAGCACGATCGCCGCGCCCAGACGGTCCTTCAGGTCCCGCAGCAGGTCCAGGATCTCGGCCTGCACGGTGACGTCGAGCGCGGTGGTCGGCTCGTCGGCGATTATCACGGTCGGATCGCAGGCGATGGCCATCGCGATGACGACGCGCTGCTTCTGCCCACCGGAGAGCTCGTGCGGGTAGTAGTCCACCCGCTTGTCCGGGTCGGGCAGCTGGACCATCGTCAGCAGGTCGACGGCACGGGCACGGGCCTGCTTGCGGGTGATCTTCTCCCCTGCCGGCGGGTGGGCGGTGATCGCCTCCGCCAGTTGCGA
The DNA here is from genome assembly GCF_016462415.1 of Williamsia sp. Lineage (GTDB taxonomy): Bacteria > Actinomycetota > Actinomycetes > Mycobacteriales > Mycobacteriaceae > Williamsia_A. Next base: position 23,191 of record NZ_JAEMTF010000032.1, read on the forward strand.
TCCGACCGTGAACAGCGGGTCGAGCACGGCCCCGGGCTCCTGGAAGACCATCGCGATGTCCTTGCCGCGGATGGCCGTGAGCTCCTTGGCGCCCATGCTGGTGACCTCGCGATCACCGAGACGCACGCTGCCTCGGACCGTCGCGGTCTCCGGGAGCAACCCGATTGCGGTCCGCGAGCTCACCGACTTTCCCGAGCCGGATTCTCCGACGACGGCGAGGACCTCACCCGGGTCGACCGAGAAGCTGACCTCGCGGACCGCGTCGACGACGCCGGCGTCGGTGCGGAACGACACCGACAACCCCTCGATCGTCAGTGCAGCCGTGGTGGACGCGCTCTCGTCGGTGGTCGGGGTGGTCATGAATCCTCGGAATCGGTTGTGGGGGCGTCTTTCTTGCCACCGCGACGGGTACGCAGCAACGGGTTGGTCGCCTCGTTGATGCTCTCCCCGACCATGGTGAGCCCGAGAACGACGAACACGATGGCCAGACCGGGGAACACGCTGGTCCACCAGAGGCCGTTGGACACGTCGGGCAGTGCGCGGTTGAGGTCGTAGCCCCATTCGGAGGCGGCCGTGGGTTCGATGCCCAGGCCGAGGAACCCCAGGCCGGCCAACGTCAGGATCGCCTCCGAGCAGTTGAGCGTGAGGATGACCGGGAGCGTCGAGGTCACGTTGGGCAGGATGTGGCGGAACATGATCCGACCCGAACCGGCTCCGGTGACCCGCGCCGCGTCGACGAACGGCTCGGCCTTCACCGACACCGTCGCGTTGCGCACCAACCGGAAGTACTGCGGGATGAACACCACGGTGATCGAGATGGACGCGGCGAGGATGCCACCGAAGCCGCCACCGAGATGCGCACCCAGCGACGCGGACACGACGATCGCCAACAGCAGCGACGGGAAGCCGTACATCGCGTCCATGAACAGCACCAGCAGTCGGTCCACCCACCGGCCGATGTACCCCGACACCAGACCCAGAGCGACGCCGATGACGATCGAGAACGCCAGCGCCAGGACGATGACGATCAGCGCGGTCCGTGCGCCGTAGACGACGCGGGAGAACACGTCGAGCTGACCGACGGTGGTGCCGAACCAATGGTCGCCCGAAGGCGCCTGCAGGGACGCGAAATCCTTGCCGTCGGCGCTCTGTTGGCTGAATCCGTACGGCGCGATCAGCGGTGCGAAGATCGCGATGAGGACGAACACGGCCACGAGCGCGAGTCCGCCGATGAGTGTGCCGCGTTGCAGTCCGGACGTGGAGCGGATGAGTTCCGCACCGGGGAACGAACGTCGTTTCGGAGGTGCGACGTGCGGGACGTCGGCGAGGGATTCTGTCATGTCCTAGAACCTGATCCGTGGGTCGATCATCGCGACGACGGCGTCGATGACGAAGCTGATGAGCGCGATCACGACGGCGATGAAGGCGACGATCCCCTGCACGGCGATGTAGTCGCTGTCCTGGAGATATCGCGCGAGCTGATAGCCGAGCCCCTTCCATTCGAAGGTGGTCTCGGTGAGCACCGCACCGCCGAGCATCATCGCGATCTGCATACCGATGACAGTGACGACCGGGACCATCGAGTTGCGGAACGCGTGTCGCCCCACGACCTTCCGCTCGCTGAGCCCGCGTGCCCGTGCGGCCTCGACGTATCCCGACCGAAGGGTCTGCAGCAAGTTGACCCGGACGAGCCGCAGGAACACACCCGCGGTCATCAGTCCCAGCGCGAGCGCGGGCAGGATCGCGTGCTTGAGGACGTCCCAGATGTAGCCGGTGTCGCCGTAGAGCAACGCGTCGATGATGTAGATGTTGGTCTTCGGCGAGACGTTCTGGATGGCCAACTCGGTGGAGATGTCGGCCCGACCGTTCGACGGCAGCCAGCCCAGCTCCGCGGAGAAGATCAGCTTGAACACCATGCCGACGAAGAACACCGGCGCCGCGTAGAACAGGATGGCCATGATCCGGAGGGTGACGTCGGAGAACCGGTCCCGATGCGTCGCCGCGAAGCGGCCCAACGGGATCCCGACCAGGAACGCCACGAGCAGCGACCAGAACACCAATTCGAGTGTCGCCGCACCGTAGGTGACGATCACGGTCGAGATCTTCTCGCCGTCGACGCTGGCCCGACCGAGGTCACCGGTGCACAGACCCTTCAGGTAATCCCAGTACTGGACCAGGATCGGTCGGTCGAGGCCGGCCGCGCGGCGGCGTTCGGCGATCTGTTCCGGCGGCAGGATGCCGCCGAGTTTCGCCGAGATGGGGTCGCCGGCGATGCGCAGCACGAAGAACACGACGGTGACGAGGATCCAGATCGTCGGGACGATCAGCAGCAGGCGGACGCCGAGATACTTCGCCAGCGCGCCCTTGCGCGAGGCGAACAGGTCACCGCGTCGACCCCCGGGTGCGGGGGTCGACGTGGCGCCGTCTGTCTCGACATCGCTGCCCGCCACGGCGGCAAGCGATTCGGTCATGTCAGCTCTTCGACAGCAGGCCGTAGCGGAACGTGAACGACTTGTCCAAGGTGACGCCGTCGAGCGCCTTCACGCCGACAGCGACCTGCTTGCCCTGCAGCAGGGGCAGGGTGGTGACGAACTTGTCCGCCACCGTGTTCTGGATGTCGGCCAGGATCGCGGCGCGCTTGGTCGGATCCTGCTCGGTGCGTTCGGCGCTGAGCATCGAGGTGATCTGCGGATCCTCGAAGTGCGACTGCAGGAAGTTGTTCTTGTCGAGGAACGGCGTCAGGTAGTTGTCGGCGTCCGGGAAGTCCGGGAACCATCCGAGCTGGTAGGTCGGGTAGGTGTCCTGCACGCGGGCCTTGTTGTAGGTCTCCCAGTTGGCCGAGTTCAGCGTCACCCGGAACAGGCCGGTCGCCTCGAGCTGCGCCTTGACCTTCGCGTACTCGTCGGCCGAGTTCGAGCCGTAGTGATCGGGGTTGTACCAGAGGTTGATCGCCACCGGAGCCGTGACACCGGCCGCGGTGAGGTAGCCGCGGGCCTTGGCGGTGTCGGGCTTCTCGCCGTACATCTTGTAGGAGTCGACAGCGCCGGGCAGACCGCCGGCGACCATGCTGTACGCAGGTGAGTAGGTGTCCTGGTAGACGTCCTTCGCGATCGCCGCGCGGTCGACCGACGACGCGATCGCCTTGCGCACGGCCAACTTCTGCGCGGGTGTCGCGCCGGCCATGGTGTCGAAGTTGAACACGATGTAGCGCAGCTCGCCACCGGGGCCTTCGTGCACGGTCAGGTCGCTGTTCCCGCGGAGCGCGGTGATGTCGGTGGGCGTCAGCGACCGGTAGGCGACGTCGATCTGTTTCTGTTCGATGTCCAGCTTGAGGTTGGTCGGCTGCGCGTAGTACTTCACGCGAACCGTGTCGGTCTTGGGGGCACCGAGCAGGCCGATGTAGCCGTCGTTCTTCTTGTACTCCACCAGCTGGTTCTTCTGGTAGCTCGAGATGCGGTATTGCCCGGCGAAGGCGTTCGACTTCACGATGGCGTCGTCGTCGAGGATCTTGTCGGCGGGGAAGACCTTCTCGTCGACGATCGGCCCGACGTTGGTGCCCAGGAGCTGCGGGAACGTCTGATCGTTCGGCTCTTTGAGGGTGAAGTTCACCGTCGTGGCGTCCGGCGCGTCGGTCTTGTCCAGGTTGGCCAGCAGCGACGCGGGACCGTTGGGGTCGTTGATGCCGAGCATGCGGTCGAACGAGTACTTCACGCTGGTTGCGGTGAGCGGGTCACCGTTGGCGAATTTGAGACCGGACTTTAGGGTGCAGGTGTACACCGTCGGTTGGCTGAAGTCGCACTTCTCGGCGGCCGACGGGGTCAGTTCACCGGTGCCGGGCGCGAAGTCGAGCAGGAACGGGTAGACGTTGCGCATCACGGCGAGCGAGCCGTTGTCATAGGACGCGGCCGGGTCGAGGGCGTAGATCTGATCGGTGGTCCCCACGGTGACGACACCACCCGAATCGCCCGAGTCGGTGCGGCCCGAGCCGCAGGCCGACAGCACGAGCGAACCGGCCGCGAGGGTGATCACCGCGGCGGTCGCGGCACGTCCTCCTCGGCGATGTCGTCGGGTCCTGATGTTCTCCTCATGCGAATCCCACTCGGCTTGTGGCCCCGAATTCGTCTGTGACGCTGACATTCTCACCGTTTCCTGTTCCATCCGACCCCGTTCTGGGGTCTGCCATGCGCAATGGGAGTCGTCGAACCAGACCCCAGGGTGGCCGGTTCTCGGCCCGACGGGGGACGATACCGAGAGCGTGTTTCGCCCGAGTAAAAACGACCGGATTGGTCGGGACCTACCGAGCCGGGGCACGCGGATGCTCGTGTTGACACATTCCGTCGTCTGCGCGCCGCATACTCAGATCACGTCATGGTCGTCAACGAGGAGGGCTCGATGTCCGTTGTGAGCAGTACCCGGGGAAGCGCCGTGCGCGAGCTGACCCTGCGCGGCGTCGTGCTCGGCGGACTCATCACCCTGATCTTCACTGCCGCCAACGTCTACCTCGGCCTCAAGGTCGGGCTGACCTTCGCGACTTCCATTCCGGCCGCGGTGATCTCGATGAGTGTGCTGCGCTACTTCGCGAACCACTCGCTGGTCGAGAACAACATCGTCCAGACCATCGCATCGGCCGCGGGAACGCTCTCGGCGATCATCTTCGTGCTGCCCGGTCTGATCATCGTCGGGTACTGGAGCGGCTTCCCGTATTGGGTCACCGCGGCGGTGTGTGCCACCGGCGGCATCCTGGGTGTCGCGTTCTCCATCCCGTTGCGCCGCGCGCTGGTGACCGGGACCGACCTGCCGTTCCCCGAGGGGGTGGCCGGGGCCGAGGTGCTCAAGGTCGGCACGTCGGACTCGGCGCAGGCCGCTGCCGACAACAAGACCGGTCTGCGGATGTTGTCGGTGGCCGCCGTGGTCGCAGCGGGCTTCTCGCTGGTGTCGTCGTTGAAGGTGATCAGCAACGCGGTGTCGACCTCGTTCAAGGTCGGCTCCGGCGGCACCATGATCGGCGGGAGTCTGTCGATGGCACTCATCGGCGTCGGGCACCTGGTGGGCCTCACCGTTGCGATCGCGATGGTGGTGGGCCTGGTCATCTCGTACGGCATCCTGTTGCCAATCCTCACGTCGGGCAAGGTCTCCGGGTCCGAGGCACTCGCCGACACGGTCTCGTCGACCTTCTCCTCCGACGTCCGGTTCATCGGCGCGGGCGCGATCGCGGTCGCCGCGGTGTGGACGCTGGTCACCATAATCCGGCCGATCGTCACCGGCATCATCGAGTCGGCTCGCTCGGCACGGCTGCGTCGCGGCGGCACCGAGGTCGACGTCGTCGAGCGCGACATCCCGATCCAGATCGTCGCCGGCGTCGCGGTGTTCATGCTCATCCCCATCGGCTTCCTGCTGTGGGACTTCACGAGCGACACCGCGCTGAACGGCGGTGCGGCCGGGATCATCACCGTCAGCCTGGTCTACCTGCTCGTCTTCGGCCTGGTCATCGCCGCCGTCTGCGGTTACATGGCCGGACTCATCGGCTCCTCGAACAGCCCACTGTCCGGTGTCGGCATCCTGGTTGCGATCAGCGCCGCCCTGCTGATCAGGGTGACGTTCGGCGACTCCGGCGATTCGCAGACCACCGCACTCATCGCGTACACGCTGTTCACCACTGCCGTGGTGTTCGGTGTCGCGACCATCTCCAACGACAACCTGCAGGACCTCAAGACCGGCCAGCTCGTCGGCTCGACGCCGTGGAAGCAGCAGGTGGCGTTGGTGATCGGTGTGCTGTTCGGCTCTGCTGTCATCCCGCCGATCCTGCAGCTGATGCAGACGGCGTTCGGTTTCGCCGGCGCGCCGGGAGCGGGCGACGATGCGCTCGCCGCACCACAGGCCTCGCTGATCTCCTCACTCGTCAGCGGCGTGTTCGGCGATTCGCTGGACTGGAACCTGATCGGACTCGGCGCCCTGATCGGCCTGGCCGTGATCGCCATCGACGAGACGATGAGTCGCACAACTCGGTTCCGGCTGCCACCGCTCGCCGTGGGACTCGGCATGTACCTGCCGATCTCGCTCACGCTGGTCATCCCGATCGGCGCGGTGCTCGGGTTCTTCTACAACCGGTGGGCCGATCGGAACGCGACGAATGTCGAGCGCACCAAACGTCTCGGCGTGCTGCTCGCGTGTGGACTCATCGTGGGCGAGAGCCTGTTCGGTGTGGTGTTCGCCGGCATCGTCGCGGCATCCGGCGACGACGACCCGCTGCGGATCGTGGGCGAAGGTTTCGACAACTGGGCCCAGATCCTCGGGATCCTGGCCTTCGTCCTCGTGGTGGGCTGGCTCTACAAGCGCACCCAGAAAGTGTCGGAAACGGTGGCCGCGAAGCCGGACGCCACGATCTGATCGATCGTGGTGGCGGTCAGGGGCGGCGCAGCGCGCTGACGTTGTCGTTGGACGCGAGCGGCTCCGCGCCGACCGCATTCGACAGCATCGTCTCCAGAACGGCCTTGCCCATGGAGGTCTCGGTCGGCAGGTCGATCGGGTACTTCCCGTCGAAGCACGCCGCGCAGAGCGCATCGCGCGGCTGCTCGGTGGCAGCGATCATCTCGTCGATGCTGATGTAGGCGAGGGTGTCGGCGCCGATGGCCTGGCGGACACCTTCGACCATGCCCTCCTCGGACTCCATGCCGTTGGCGATGAGCTCGGCCGGAGACGCGAAGTCGATGCCGTAGAAGCACGGCCACCGGACGGGGCTCGACGCGATGCGCACATGGATCTCGGCGGCACCGGCCTCGCGCAGCATCCGGATCAGCGCGCGCTGGGTGTTGCCACGCACGATCGAGTCGTCCACCACCACGAGTCGCTTCCCGCGGATGACCTCTTTGAGCGGGTTCAGCTTGAGCCGGATGCCGAGCTGACGGATGGTCTGCGACGGCTGGATGAAGGTACGGCCGACGTAGGCGTTCTTCATCAGACCCTGGCCGTAGGGGATGCCCGATTCCTGGGCGAATCCGGTGGCCGCCGGGGTCCCGGACTCTGGCACCGGGATCACCAGGTCGCCCTCGGCGGGGAACTCACGGGCGAGGCGGCGACCGATCTCGACGCGCGACGAGTGCACCGAGCGGCCGTTGATGACGCTGTCGGGACGAGCCAGGTAGACGTACTCGAAGACGCAGGCCTTCGGGGTCGGCTTGGCGAAGCGGGAACTGCGCACGCCGTCGGCGTCGATGGCCAGCAGCTCGCCGGGCTCGATGTCGCGGACGAACGAGGCGCCGACGATGTCGAGGGCGGCGGTCTCCGAGGCGACGACCCAGCCGCGATCGAGCCGGCCGAGACACAGCGGGCGGACGCCGTGCGGGTCACGGGCGGCGTAGAGGGTGTGTTCGTCCATGAACGTCAGGCAGAACGCGCCCTTGAGGGTGGGCAGCAGTTCCATTGCGGCCTGCTCGATGGTGCGGTCGGCGGCCCCGTGCGCGAGAAGCGCGCCGACAACGTCGGAATCAGAGGTGGCGCCGCCGTTGAGTCGCGACTCCATCAGGCCGGCGGCCCGCGCGGTGCTCGCGAGATCGGAGGTGTTGACGAGGTTGCCGTTGTGCCCGAGGGCGACGCCGGTGCCGGCGGCGGTGGTGCGGAAGATGGGCTGGGAGTTCTCCCAGGTGGTCGAACCGGTGGTGCTGTAGCGGCAGTGGCCGATGGCGACGTGGCCCGGCATCGAGGCCAGCGTCTGCTCGTCGAACACCTGGCTGACGAGTCCGAGGTCCTTGAACACCAGCACCTGCGAGCCGTCGCCGACAGCGATGCCCGCGGCTTCCTGGCCGCGATGCTGAAGCGCGTAGAGACCGTAGTAACTGAGCTTGGCGACGTCCTCCCCCGGTGCCCAGACGCCGAACACGCCGCATTCTTCTCGGGGTTCGTTCTCATCGACGTCCAGCTCAGCGCTGGGCTTGAGGTCGGCGAGAAGGTTCGGGCTGTGGATCGACAGCTCGGTCACGTGCGCTCCCGGGGTGGTGGGCATTACAGCAGGACTGAACGGAAGTCTACGGGCCAACCCCTGAGCTGGGCGAATCCGGCGGGTGCGAGTCTGTCCCTCCTGCACCACACATCACAGCGGCTGCGATCTGCGTCACTGCGTCGGTTGCCCGATGCGCTCAGATACGCACGATCGGCAACCAGGTCGCGACCTCGGCGGCCCGACTGCCCGACGCGGTCACCCGACCGTCACCCACGGCGTGCGCGAGGTCGTCGAGACCGGCGGCGAGCAACAGCCACGTCCGCGGGTCCATCTCGACGACGTTCGGGGGCGTTCCGCGGGTGTGGCGCGGGCCCTGGATGCACTGCACCGCGACGAAAGGCGGCACGCGTACCTCGACCGACGCACCGGGGGCGATCTGGGCGAGGGTGCGTGCGCTCATCCGCACCGCCGCGGCGAGCTCGGGGCGCGCGGGTGCGTCGAGGGTGCCGTCGCGCAGCCACTCGGCGACGACGAGCATGGCCGACCGCATCTCGGCGGGGTCGACTGTTTTTCCGGGTGCCACACCGCCGATCATCCCAGTCGGTGGCGCCCGCGCGGTTCGGGGCGCCATTCGCCACCACCGGATCGGACATCGATGACACGATGGGGCGATGGGCGCCGAGGTCTCCGAGCGGGAGTTCACACGGGAGGACCGCCGACGTTTCCGCGAGCAGGTGGGGCGCGGCACCGAGGCGATCGCGCGGATGCTGGCCGAGGGGTTGTTCACCGATCACGGCAGGCCGCCCGAGCCGTTGCTCGGCATGGAGGTGGAACTCAATCTGATCGATCGGGCGATGAACCCGGCGATGTCGAATGCCACTGTGCTGCAGTCGATCGCCGATCCCGACTTCCAGACCGAATTGGGCCAGTTCAACATTGAGATCAACGTGGCGCCGCGTCCGTTGACCGACGACAGCACCATCGCACTCGAACAGGCCCTGCGCGGGTCACTCAACCGTGCCGAGGCACGGGCCGCCGCCACCGACAACCACATCGTGATGATCGGCATGCTGCCGACACTGCGCACCGATCACCTGATGCATCAGTGGATCTCGGCCAACCCGCGCTACGACCTGCTCAACCAGCAGATCTTCGCCGCCCGCGGCGAGGACATCGCCCTCGACATCGACGGCGTCCCGCTGGGCTCCGAACGCGTCGGCGAACGGTTGGTCACCACCACCGATTCGATCCTCCCCGAGGCGGCCTGTACCTCGGTGCAGCTGCATCTGCGCGTGGCACCGGAGGATTTCGCCGCGCACTGGAACGCGGCGCAGTCGATCGCCGGCGTCCAGGTCGCGCTGGCAGGCAACTCACCCTTCTTCGCGGGCAAGGCGCTGTGGCACGAGAGCCGGATCCCGGTGTTCGAGCAGGCCACCGACACCCGGCCGCTCGAACTGAAGAACCAGGGCGTGCGCCCGCGGGTGTGGTTCGGCGAACGATGGATCACCACCATCTTCGATCTCTTCGAGGAGAACACACGATACTTCCCCGCCCTGCTGCCGGTCTGCAGCGACGAGGACCCCCTGAAGACGCTGGACGCGGGTCGCATCCCGGAGTTGTCGGAGCTCAAGCTGCACAACGGGACCGTCTACCGATGGAACCGTCCCATCTACGACGTCGTCGACGGGCATGCGCACCTACGCATCGAGAACCGAGTCCTGCCCGCGGGCCCGACCGTGCTCGATACCATGGCCGACTCGGCGTTCTACTACGGGGTGCTGCGGGGGCTCGTCGACGCCGACCGGCCGCTGTGGTCGCAGATGTCGTTCGACGCGGCCACCGAGAACCTGCACGCCGGCGCCCGTGACGGGCTCGACGCGCAGCTGTACTGGCCGACCGTCGGGTGGATCCGCCCGGACGAGCTGGTGCTGCGGCGACTGCTGCCGCTGGCCGACGCCGGCTTGGCCGCGTACGGGGTCTCACCCCGGGCCCGACGCAGGTATCTGTCGGTGATCGAGGGCCGCTGCCTGAGCCGTCAGACCGGCGCGGTCTGGCAACGCGAGTCGGTCGCGGCACGTGAGGCGGCCGGCGACTCCCGCGCCCAGGCACTGTCGGGGATGCTGCGTGAGTACGTCGACCGCATGCACGAGGGCGAGGCCGTGCACACCTGGGACCTCTAGGCCCACCACCGAGTTCGCGCTCCACCTCTGTCACGACGCTCCACTTGCAGGTGGAGCGCGGCTCGAGAAGCGGAGCGCGAACGGGGATCAGGTGCCCTTGACGTTGAGAACCTGACGCAGCACGTGGTCGATCGACACGAGCCGCTCGGCGTCGGCCATCACGACGTCGATGTCCTTGTAGGCCTGCGGGATCTCATCGATCCACTCCGCACCGTGTCGGTACTCGATACCGGTCATCGCCGCCTCGAGATCGGCCTCGGTGTAGCGGCGCTTGGCCTCGGTCCGGGAGTACCGACGCCCCGCACCGTGCGGCGCCGAGCAGAGTCCGCCACCGTGCCCCTTGCCGGTGACGATGTAGGACCGCGTGCCCATCGACCCCGGGATGATGCCGCGGACACCCTCATGGGCGTCGATGGCACCCTTGCGGGTCAACCACACATCCTTGCCGCCGTGGTGTTCACGCACGGTGTAGTTGTGGTGGCAGTTGATGCGTTCGGTCTCCAGCGTCGCCGGGTCACCGTCGAGGCCGACCCAGTGCGCGAACGCCTGCCGGAACCGGTCCATCATCTCGGCGCGGTTCTCGAGCGCGAACCGCTGCGCCCACGCCAGATCACACAGGTACACATCGAGTTCCGACGTGCCGTGCGGGAGGTACGCGAGGTCGCCGTTCGGCAGCGGGATGTGCCACTGCTTGCACAACCGTTGCGCGATCTTGATGTGCCGCTGCGCGATCCGGTTGCCGACGCCGCGCGAACCCGAGTGGAGGAACATCCACACACGGTCGACCTCGTCGAGACAGAGCTCGATGAAGTGGTTACCACCACCGAGCGACCCGAGCTGCTCACGCCACTTCGGCGAGTGCGACAGGTCGACCCCGTCGGCCGCGGCCAGTTCCTCCAACACCGCGATACGCCCGGCGGTGAACGGGTAGCGGTCCACCGCACGGTTGTAGTTGCCCGGCGAGAGTGGGATCGCGGACTCGATCGACGTCCGCAACTCGGCCCGGTCGAGGTTCTCGATCACGCCGGCGTCGAAAGTCGTTCGTACCGCGATCATCCCGCATCCGATGTCGACACCGACCGCAGCCGGGATCACCGCGTCCACGGTCGGGATGACGGTGCCGACCGCCGAGCCCTTGCCGTAGTGGGCGTCGGGCATCAACGCCACGTGCGGGTGCACGAAGGGCAGGGCTGCGGTCTCCTTGGCCTGTTCGATCGTCTTGTCGTCGATCTCGGAGGCAAAGCTGAGCAGCTTGAGGTTGTCGATGCGGGTGGTCACTGGATTCTCCTTCGTGGTCGGAGAAAGTGTCCACGAGAAAAGCGCAGAGCGCGAACGATTTACGCGAGGTCTATCGCGCCGCGTTCTTGATGAACTCCTCGACCCCCGCGGGTTGCCGAGTGCCACCGAAGTAGCCGCCGCGCACATGGCGTCGACGCTCGGTGTCGTCGGTCGCGCGCGCGGCGGAATGCCACAGATAGGCGTCGTGCAAGAGGATGTCGCCAGGTTCGGCGTACACCGCGACCTCGCCGCGGACCTTCTCGAAGCGCAACGGCATCTCGAACGGCGGGGTTCGATCGGTGCGGCCCCCGGCAGCACGGGCGGTGGCCGGTACCCGGGCTCCGTTGACGTTGCGATGCGGCGCAGGTGTGGCCCAGAGATGACTTCCCGGAACCACTCTCAAGAATCCGTTGGACGGCGAGGTGCCGTCGATGTGGATCGTGAACGCGGTGCTCGGCCAGACGTCGAGACTCGGACTGGCCTGCCAGTCCGAGTGCCATCCGATCCGCGCGTATCCGGACTCCTTGCCCGGACGCGCGTCCTGGTACACGACGCCGAACTGCTCGTGGGCGCGCAGCCAGCAGTCCGGTCCGAGCAGTTCCCGCATGACCGTGGTCACCACCGGGTCGGTGACCACCGACTCGACCGCGGGCGACACCTCGTTGACGTACTCGACGTAGTTGGCGAAGGCGTCGGCGGTGGCCCCGTCGTCGAGGATCGAGTCATCCAAGAACACCGTCGATCCATGCCGGGACCCGAGTTCGCCGGTGACGACCCGCTCCTGCGCGTCGACGCATTCGGATTCGATGAGTGCGAGCCTCGCCGGATCGAGCAGTCCACGCAGGATCGCGTATCCGTGCATGTCGTAGAACCACAGCAGACCGGGGATGTCGTCCGGCCCGAAGACACCCGGTTCCTCCATCACTGACGCCATGGGTGGGAGGTTAGTTCCGCATGACCGCCCGCGCGCGTCGAGCGGTCCGCCGACGAGAGCTCAGGCGTGGGCGACCGCGGGTGCGGGGATGAGACCGCGGCCGGTGATGAGCGGTAGTTCGAGCGCTGTGACGAGACCGGGCTCGGCCGCGACCACCGCCTCGACGGCGTTGACCAGTCGCATCGCGGTGACGATCATGCCCGAGACGTTGTGGTCCCCGTGCTCGCCGTGGTGGCTGAAATCGACGGTCATCATCGGCTCGCCGGTGATCTCGATTCGATAGCACCCGTCGCCCGAGTTCGGCGTCGGCCAATCGGGTCGCTGCGCCGGGTGTGTACGCGTGATGTGATCGAGGACAACGCGTTCGACGCCGTCGACCTTGCCGATCACCTGGAACCGCACCGCGGCCATGGTCCCCTCCGCGATCTCGCACGACACCGTGGAGATGTCCTGCTCGGCGGCGTACCGCTCGACCTTCTCCTCGATCGGCTCGTCGAGGGTGAGTCCGAGACCGGCCGCGATCTGCCGGACCACACTCCCCCATGCCATCGACAGCACGCCCGGCGTGAACAGCATCGGGGTCTCGTCCAGGGACTTACCGAACCCGAAGATGTCGCTCATCACCACGGGTTGGTAGTAGGTGGAGTAGTCGGCGATCTCGTAGCAGCGCACCTGGTCGATGCGCTGCGACAGGCTCGTCATGGCCAGTGGCAGAACGTCGTTGGCGAAACCGGGGTCGATACCGTTGACGTGCAGGCTCGCGTTGCCCTGCACGCCCGCCGCCTGCACCCGGTCGACGAGATCGTCGGGGACCACTCCCTTCGGGAACTGCAGCAGCACCGGACCCGAGGAGACCACGTTGATCCCGGACTCCAGGAAGAAGATGAGGTCCTCAAGGGCCTCGAAGATGCGGTCGTCGACCATGGCGGTGTGCACGATGCAGTCGGGTTTCAGGGCGATGAGCGCGTCGCGGTCGTTGGTGGCCACCACCCCGAGGTCACGTCCGAGGTCGGCCAGCTCGCCGGCATCCTTGCCGACCTTGTCGGGGTTCGACACCCACACGCCGACCAGTTCGAGTTCGGGCCGCGTGTCGATCCCGGCGATCGCGTGTCGCCCCACCGTTCCCGTTGACCATTCGACAACCCTCAGTGCCACCGCAGACCTCCGTGTCCGATTCCCCGTTCCGATCAGGTTAGAACACGTTCTAGTTACGTCGGGGCGGAATCGTCAGGCGGATCTGAGCCAGCGGGTCGTCGGCGACACCAGCAGCAGCACGATCGTCACCGCAGGAAACACCAGACCCAGGAACACCCCGTATCCCGATCCGACGACGCCCGGGACGCCATTGGCAACGGAGATGCTCGCGAGGATGATCACCCCGACGATGACCATGACGATTGTCAGGGCACATCCGGCGAGGACGAGGACGCGGCCGACACCGCGCCGTCGGATCAGCAGCACGCCGCCGGTGACGAGCAGTCCCAGACGTACGAGCGAGATGACGCCTTCGAACCCCGCATAACCGGAGAACCACGACGGCCCGTCGACGTCGGTGACCGCGGCGACGATGAGGATGTCGCCGATCAGGGCAACCGTCGCCGCGATGCCCCCGAGGAAGGCGAGGATGGCGGCGATGATGGCCGTCGCCGACGACGGAGGCGGGACATATCCCTGCGGGGACCCGTAGTACTGCTGCGCGTACCCGGACGGTGGTCCGTAATTCTGCGGCGGGCCGTACCCGGGCCCCGGGCCGTATCCGGGCGGCGGCCCGAAGGTCTGCGGCGGGCCGTACCCCGGCGGCGGGCCGTAGTTCTGTGGCGGGCCGTATCCCTGCGGCGGACCGTAGGGATACGGAGCGGCCTGCTGTGAGGGGTCGTACTCACCCGGCGGGGGGTTGTTCGTGGTCACCTGGTCCTCCGTGGTCGGGTGTGTGCTCAGCCGAACAGTGCAGGCAGTGTGGCCTCGTGTGCGTCGCGGAGTTCGGTCAGCGGCACCGAGAAGTGGTCCTGGACCTCGACCGAGTCGCTGCCCTGATCGACGACACCGATACGCGTCCACGGCATCTCGCGAGCGGTGAGCATCGCGCAGAACCGTGTCTCCTCGGTCCGCGGGACTGCCACGAGCACCCGCCCGGCCGATTCGGAGAACAACCACACGAACGGATCGGCATCCTCGGGAAGGATGATTCGGCAACCGGTCTCACCTGCCAACGCGGATTCGACAACGGTCTGGATCAGCCCGCCCTCCGAGAGATCGTGTGCAGCGGAGATCAAGCCGTCACGCGACGCCGCGGTGAGGATCGCGCCGAGCAGGCGCTCACGCTCGAGGTCGACCTCCGGCGGGACACCACCGAGGTGGTCGTGGGTGACCTGAGCCCAGATCGACCCGTCGAGCTCGTCTTTCGTGTCGCCCATGAGGATCAACGTCTCGCCGGGCTCGGTGCCGAAGCCGGTCGGGATGCGACGGTGGACGTCGTCGATGACGCCGAGGACACCCACGACCGGCGTCGGCAGGATGGGGGTCGATCCGGTCTGGTTGTAGAAGCTCACGTTGCCGCCGCACACCGGGATGCCGAGCTGCGCGCAGCCGTCCGCCAATCCCTTCACTGCCTCGGAGAACTGCCACATGACCGCCGGGTCCTCGGGGGAGCCGAAGTTGAGGCAGTTCGTGACGGCTTTCGGCGTGGCCCCGGCGACCACCACGTTGCGGTACGCCTCGGCCAGTGCGAGCTGCGCACCGCGGTAGGGGTCGAGGTAGGTGTAGCGACCCGACGCGTCGGTCGCGAGAGCGATTCCGCGGCCGGTGGATTCGTCGATCCGGATGACACCGGAGTCGGCGTTCTCGGCCAGCACGGTGTTGCCGCGGACGTAGCGGTCGTACTGCTCGGTGATGAACTTGCGGCTGCACAGCGCCGGCGAGGCCAGCATGGTCAGCAGCGTCGAGCGCAGTTCGTCGTCGGTCGACGGACGGTCGAGGGTCGTGGAGCTCGACGAGATGACCTCGTCCTGCCACTCGGGCCGCTCCACCGGACGCTGGTACACCGGGCCCTCGTGGGCGACGGTGCGCGGCGGGACGTCGACGACGGTCTCTCCGTGCCAGGTGATCTCGAGGTGCTCACCGTCGGTGACCTCACCGATGACGGTCGCGAGCACGTCCCACTTGCGGCACACCGCGAGGAACGCGTCGACGTTCTCCGGCGTCACCACCGCACACATGCGTTCCTGGGACTCGCTGGACAGGACCTCGGCCGGGGTCATGCCCTCGGCGCGCATGGGGACGGTCTCGAGCTGGATGCTCATGCCGCCGTCGCCCGCGGACGCCAGCTCGGAAGTGGCGCACGACAACCCGGCTCCGCCCAGATCCTGGATGCCGACCACGAGTCCTGCGTGATAGAGCTCGAGACAGCACTCGATGAGGACCTTCTCGGTGAACGGGTCACCGACCTGCACGGCGGGCAGCTTCTTGCGGTTCGGGCCGGATTCACCGGTCTCGTCGAAGGTCTCCGACGCGAGCACCGACACACCACCGATGCCGTCGAGACCGGTCCGCGCGCCGAACAGGATGATCTTGTTGCCCGCGCCGGAGGCGAAGGCGAGCTGCAGGTCCTCGACACGGAGCACACCCGCGCACAGCGCGTTGACCAACGGGTTGCCCGCGTAGCTGGCGTCGAAGACGGTCTCGCCGCCCACGTTGGGCAGTCCGAGGGAGTTCCCGTAACCGCCCACCCCGCGCACGACACCGTCGACGACTCGCCGGGTGTCGGGGGCGTCGGCCGCACCGAAGCGCAGCTGGTCCATCACAGCGATCGGGCGGGCGCCCATGGCCATGATGTCGCGGACGATGCCGCCGACCCCGGTGGCTGCGCCCTGGTACGGCTCGACGTAGGACGGGTGGTTGTGCGATTCGACCTTGAAGGTGACCGCCCAGCCGTCGCCGATGTCGACGACGCCGGCGTTCTCTCCGATACCCGCGAGCATCGACGACCGCATCTCGTCGGTGGTGGTCTCACCGAAGTACTTCAGGTGGACCTTCGACGACTTGTAACTGCAGTGCTCCGACCACATCACCGAGTACATGGCCAGCTCGGCGTCGGTGGGGCGACGGCCGAGGATCTCGCGGATCCGTGCGTACTCGTCGTCCTTCAGACCCAGCTCGCGGAAGGGTTGTGGATCATCGGGCGTCTCGGCTGCGTGGCTGACGGTGTCGACGGACAAAGCGTCTCCGGTCCTTGAGATGGGCGGCGTGCCGATCGATCGGCTCGGGAGGATTGTATCCGCGCACCTCCGCGCCCGCGTTCGGGTGCCGACCGTGCTGCAGCGGGCCGACGGCGCGATACCCTGGCGCCGTAACCGTAGAGCTGTGCGGCCGATGTGCCGTACGTCGCGAGACACGCTGGGGGTCGTGAGAGTGGGCGATATTCGTCAGGCACGCCAACTGTTCGACTTGGCGGTGTTGTCTCTCGGCATCCCTGTCGACGGCCAGGAGGCCGTCCGCGACCCCGCGCAGGCGGCCCTCGCCTTTCAACGCGCCACCGAGCAGGCCCCGGAGATGTGCGACGCGTGGCTGGGCCGGATCGCCTGCGGCGACAGCTCGCCGTACATCCTGCACAACCTCTATCAGACGCGTCGCTCCCTCAACGGTGAGCTGCGGCGCCTCGGGCTGCCCCCGCGCACCCTGGTCGGGCGGTTCGCGACGGGCCTCTACATCGACTACCCCGTCAGCGATGTCGTCGAGGTCATCTCCGCGTACGCGGCGTCTCTCATCGAGGGGCAGGACTACACGGGCGCAGAGCAGGTACTCGACGAGATCCCGGCCGCGTCGGTCACGCCGATCGCGACGTACGTGCGCGCCATGCTGCATTACGTCACGCAACGCTGGCCGGACGTGTTGACGACGCTGGCGTCGTCGGCTCGCTGGGAAGACAAGTACATGCTGGCCGCGGCGAACGTGATGGCCGGCTCGGCGTGCGCGCAGCTGGGCATGTTCACCGAGGCCAACCGCCGCCTCGAGGAGGCCGAGTCGGGCCCCATCCCCGGAGCCGCCACTGCGGCAATGTACACCCACGGGTTGGTGCAGCGCGAGGAAGGCCACGAGGAGAAGGCCGTCGCGTTGTTCGAGCAGGTCTACGCCCGCGACCCCGGGTTCGGCGGTGTGAGCGACGCGATGCGCAACCCGAAGTTCCGGCTCGTCGTGGTCGATGCCGAACGCATCACCCGCCGGACCGACAAGTGGGACCCGAAATCGGTCCCCGAGGACAAGCCGTTGGCGTCGCAGCCGGCGTCGGCGCAGCAGAACGACGCCTTGGCCGCGGCCAAGGCCGAGCTGGAACGTCAGGTCGGACTCGCGTCCGTCAAGGACCAGGTCGCCAAGCTGACATCGTCGGTGGCGCTGGCCAAGGTCCGCGCCGACAAGGGACTCGCCAGCACCTCACGCAGCCTGCATCTCGCGTTCACCGGGCCTCCCGGTACCGGTAAGACGACGATCGCTCGGATCATCGCGAAGACCTACTGCGGGCTCGGACTGCTCAAGACCGACACCATCGTCGAGGCCAGTCGTCGCGACATGGTGGGCGAGCACCTCGGTAGCACGGCGCCCAAGACGTCTGCCCTCATCGACCGCGCGTTGGACGGGGTGCTGTTCATCGACGAGGCGTACACGCTCATCCAGACCGGACTGTCCGGTGGCGACGCGTTCGGTCGCGAGGCCGTCGACACCTTGCTGGCGCGCATGGAGGACAACCGCGACCGACTCGTGGTCATCATCGCCGGCTACGACGGCGAGATCGACCGGCTGCTGTCATCGAACGACGGTCTGGCGTCACGGTTCGCGCGACGCATCCGGTTCGAGTCCTACCGGCCCGAGGAGTTGTCGGAGATCGGTGAGGTCATGTCCCAGGCGCGCGACTCGGCGCTCCCCGCGCAGTCGGTGGAGATACTGCAGGACGCCTGTCGGCCGCTCTACGACACGGTGGTCACCGACCAGAACGGCGGTCAGGTGCGTCTCATCGACCTCGCCGGTAACGGTCGCTTCGTGCGTAACGTGATCGAGGCCGCCGAGGAGGAACGCGAATACCGCCTGTCCTCCGGCGAGATCGATATCACCGACCTCGACGCCGACGCCCTCATGCGCATCGAGCCGCGAGACATGCAGACCGCCATCGACAACATCATGGTGTCGATGAACCTGGGTGCTCGCCT
>NZ_JAEMTF010000133.1 GCF_016462415.1 Williamsia sp.
CATGTCGTCTCCGATGGAGTGGTCGCGTGGTCGGTACGAGGCGGTTGCGGAACGCATCGCCGCGATCGCGGGCGAGGTGGTGTCCCGCACCGACGACGTGAGTCCTCTCGACGGCGCCGACGTCGTCGACCTCGCCTGCGGCACCGGTAGCGCCGCGTTGGCCGCGCACGAACGCGGCGCGCACGTCACCGGTGTCGACCTGACCGGCGACCTCGTCGCGATCGCCGAGGGCAAGGCCCGTGACGCCGGCGTCGACATCGAATGGATCACCGCGGACGCCTCCGACACCGGGCTGGCCGCCGACTCGTTCGACGGTGTCGTGTCGAACATGGGCATCATCTTCGTCGACCCCGATCGGCAGCTCGCCGAGATCGCGCGGCTGTTGCGACCGGGTGGTGTCCTCGGCTTCTCGGCCTGGGTGCGTGCCACCCACAACCCGTTCTACGACCCGATCGTGTCGGTCCTCGGTCGTCCGGCGCAGACCGGGCCGGCGCCGGATCAATGGGGCGAGCACGACACCATCCACGCCCGCCTCGCCGACGACTTCCAGGACGTCGACGTCGTGACCCGCACCCACACATGGGAATTCGAGTCGCTCGAGTCGGCGCTTCGGTTCATCTCGAACGAGTCCCCGATGCACGTCAACGTGCTGCACGGGATCAGCGAGATGCAGCACGACCGGGTGATGTCGGCCTTCGAGGTGGCGTTGACGCGGCATGTCGGGAACGACGGCCGCGTCGCCTTCGATTCGCCCTACGTGATCGTGACCGCCCGTCGTCAATGACGGTGATCGGCCGCGCGGGTCGGTGCGGTCGTGTTTCATGGGTGGGGTGGGGACTTCTCTGAACCGACCGCACCTTCGTCACGCGGTCATGGTGGTGGTGCTGGTCCTCGTCGCGGCGATGGCCACCGCGTGCTTCGATCCGCTCAACCGCGCGGGATCGCGTGACGCCGACCCGAACCACATCAGCGTCGGGTCCGGTGGGGTTCTCGAGGCGCAGATCATCGGCCAGATCTACATCGACGCACTCGAGGCCAACGGCTTCGTGGTGACCGACCAGCTCAATTCCGGGACGCGAGAGCGCTACATCCCGGCGCTGCGGGCCGGCGACATCGACCTCGTGCCCGACTTCGCGGGCAACCTGCTGCAGTACCTGGCCGCCAACAATCCGACGATCAATACACAACGCGCCGAACAACTCTCCTCCGTCACCATCCTGCCCGACATCACCGCGGCGTTCCCCGAGGTGCTCGGCGACGACCTCGCCGTCCTGACCCCCGCGCCCGGCTCGGACGCCGACAGCGTGACCGTGACCTCCGAGACGGCGAAGCGGTACGGGCTGAGGTCGATCGCCGACCTCGCCGAACTGTCGAAGCGACAGACCGTCAGCTTCATGGCCAACAGCGAGTTCGCGACGCGCTCGGTCGGCGTCCCCGGACTGGAGAAGAATTACGGCCTGCGGGTGGATTTCAAGCCCAACAACGACAGCGGCGGACAGGCCACGATCAACGAACTGACCAGCGGACGGGTCACCGCGGCCGACATCTACACGACCACCCCGGCCATCACCACAGAGAACCTCGTGGTCCTCGAGGACCCGAAGAACAACTTCCCGGCCAACAACATCGTGCCGCTCATCGCGAAATCCAAAGCGACACCGAAGGTGTCGAAGGTGATCGACGCCGTGTCGTCGAAGCTGACCGTGGAGGAGCTGCGTGATCTCAACTACGCGGTGTCCGGCCCCCGCAAGCTCGAGGTGGAGCAGGCTGCCTCGGAGTGGGTTGCCAAAGAGAACCTCAACAGGTCGTTCGCCTGACGTCGGCCCTGCGCCGTCGGAGAAGACAAGGATGCCCATGATCACGTTTGATTCGGTGACGAAGACCTACCCGGACGGCACCACTGCCGTCGACACCCTCGATCTGACCATCGAGGAGGGGTCGTTCACCGCCTTCGTCGGACCGTCGGGATGTGGCAAGACCACGTCGATGCGCATGATCAACCGGATGATCGAGCCGACCAGTGGCACGGTCAGTGTCGACGGGAACGACGTGTCGACGGTCAACCCGGTGACGCTGCGTCGCGGCATCGGATACGTGATCCAGAGCGCCGGGCTGATGCCGCACCAGCGGATCGTCGACAACGTGGCGACCGTCCCGGTGCTGCAGGGTGTTTCACGCAAGCAGGCCCGCAACGACGCCATCGGACTGCTCGAGCGGGTGGGGCTCGATCCCGGCCTGGCCAACCGATTCCCGGCGCAGCTGTCCGGCGGGCAGCAACAGCGGGTGGGGGTGGCCCGCGCGCTGGCCGCCGACCCGGCGATCCTGCTGATGGACGAGCCGTTCAGCGCGGTCGATCCGGTGGTCCGCGAGGACCTGCAGAACGAGATGCTGCGTCTACAGGGCGAATTGCGCAAGACGATCGTGTTCGTCACCCACGACATCGACGAGGCGGTCAAGCTCGCCGACCGGATCGCGATCTTCGGCTCCGGCGGCCGACTGCACCAGTACGACACCCCCGAGCGCCTGTTGGCCGCTCCCGCCGACGATTTCGTGTCCGGCTTCGTCGGCCGTGATCGCGGATACCGGTTGCTGCAGTTCAGTTCCGGCAGCGATGTCGCCCTCGAACCGCTGGCGCCGATCACCGAATCCGGTATCGACGCCCTCGATCTCGGACCCGACGAGTGGCGCCTGGTCCTTGTCGACGGACGACCGTTCGGGTGGGTCGACGCCGACGGGGTGCGTGCGCATTCCGGTGGTGCCGGGATCTACGACAGTTGTTCGGCGGGTGGATCGTTGTTCGTCGAGGGCGGCACCCTGCGTCAGGCGCTCGACGCCGCGCTGTCGTCGCCGTCGGGACTCGGTGTGGTCGTCGACGCCGACGGAACGGTCACCGGCGGCGTCCGCGCGGCCGACGTCCTCGGGGTCATCGAGCGCGAACGGAAGTCGGCGCGATGACGTACCTGTTCACCCACTTCGACAAGGTCTGGAGCCTGCTGCTCGAGCACCTCAAGCTCTCGCTCATCCCGATCGTCGTCGCATTGGTCATCGCGATCCCGCTCGGGCTGGCGGTGCACCGGTCGTCGGTGGCCCGACGGATCGCGATCATCGTCGGGTCGGTGATGTTCACCATCCCGTCGATCGCGCTGTTCATCGTGCTGCCGTCACTGATCAACACCCGCATCCTCTCCGACATCAACGTCATCGTGGCTCTCGCGTTGTACGCGACGGCGCTGCTGGTCCGATCGATCCCCGAGGCACTCGACGCGGTGCCGGTGGCCTCACTCGACGCGGCCGAGGCGGTCGGTTACAAACCGTGGGAACGCGTCGTCAAGGTGCAACTGCCGCTTGCGATCCCGGTGTTGATCGCGTCGATCCGAGTCGTGTCGGTCACGAACATCTCGATGGTGTCGGTCGGCTCGGTGATCGGGTTCGGCGGGCTCGGCAAGCTCTTCACCGAGGGCTACAGCCGCAACTACACCGGGGAGATCATCGCGGGCATCATCGCCACCGTCGTCCTCGCTCTGGTGATCGACGTGATCCTGGTGGCGATCGGACGTGTGCTGACCCCGTGGACGCGGGCGTCGCGGCCGTCTCGACGGTTTCGGCGGCGGGCGGTCCCGGCAACGACACCGCAGACCACCGGCATGGCGGCCGAGGGGGCCACGGCATGAGCGGGATCTTCTCCGACACCGTCTCCTACCTGACGACCGGCTCGAACTGGTCGGGCACCGCCGACGTCGACGGCCTGGGCCTGTTGATCGGCCAGCACCTCGAGTACACCGTCATCGCGGTGGCCGTCGCCGCCGTCATCGCAGTCCCGCTGGGTCTGCTGGTGGGCCACACCGGCAAGGGCGAGGTGGTGGTGGTCGGTCTCGTGAACGTGATGCGGTCGCTGCCCACGCTCGGACTCCTGTTGCTGTTCATCCTGTGGATGGGCCTGGGCCTGACGCCCACGATGATCGCGTTGATCCTGCTGGGTATCCCGCCGATGCTGGCGGGCGCCTACTCGGGCGTCGCCAACGTCGACCGCGTCGTGGTCGATGCGTCGCGTGCGATGGGTCTCGGCGAAATTCAGGTGCTGCTGCGGGTCGAGCTGCCCAACGCATTGCCGCTGATCCTCGGTGGACTCCGCAACGCGACCCTGCAGATCGTCGCCACCGCCGCGATCGCCGCGTACGCCGGACTCGGCGGGCTCGGCCGACCGATCTTCGACGGTCTCGCCACCTACGACTACCCGCCGATGATCGCGGGGTCGCTGCTGGTGACGATTCTCGCCCTCGTGCTGGATTCGCTGCTCGCCGGACTCGTGTGGTTGTCGGTGCCGGGAACGGGCCGATTGCGGCCCGCACCCAAGCTCGTCCGCGGGTGATCCGACGGGTTCTGCGGACGGTTGGTCGATATGTCCGGCAGTCGCCTACCGTAGGGGCGTGAGTTCTCCTCAGGATCCCCAGCCCCGTGGTTCCGTCCCCGCTGGTGGCACCGCTCGCTCAGCCCAGACCGCGAACGACGCCACCGACGACTTCAAGTCCGTCCTCACCTGGCGGGGGGCGAACCAGACGCGCCTCGAGCAGGCGCGCGTGCAGGTCTCCGGCAACCGGATCAAGGCGTACGGCCAGATCATCGGCGCCGCGACCGACGAGCACGAGGCGTTCAGTGCCACCTACGACCTGCTCACCAACGACGCAGGCATCACCCGCAGGCTCGCGGTCCATCTGATCCGTGCGAGCGGAGAGACGCAGATCTCGATCACCCGCGACGGCGAGAACACCTGGTTGGTGCAGACCCCGCAGGGCATGGAGCGCGGCGACTTCGGCGGAGCCGAGGACGTCGACCTGGCGCTGAGCCCTCTGTTCAACGCGCTGCCGATCCGCAGGCACAACCTGCACCGTGAACCGGGCGAGGTCGAGGTCCCGGTGGTCTACCTCTATCTCCCCGAGGCGACCGTGACCGCGGCAACGGTGCACTACACCGCCACCACCGACGCGATCACCGTCGTGTCCCCGGTGTCGAACGGCGCCACCATCACCGTCGACTCGACCGGTTTCGTCCAGGACTACTCGGGGCTCGCCGACCGGGTCTGAGCGCCGCGCCACACCCGGCCGAGATGCGCCTGATGGCGCAGATCGCCGGTCCATCCCGGAGTGCCGATCTCGACGTCGACGATCGGATCGGGCTCGTCGGCCACCATCTCCTCGTACCGCAGTCGCGCACGGTGACCGTTGTCGGCGACGACCTGGACCGAACCGTGGTCGCGGAGCTCGTCGCGGGCGCGGGTCAGCCGATCGATGGTCTCGCTGAGCGTGACCAGGAGCGCAGGCGCGTTGGCCTCGAGCATCGCCCGCTGCAGCGGTACCGCGGTGCCCGCCACCCGGGTGCCGTCCCGGAAGCTGCCCGCGGCCAGGCGCAGCGCGAGCGCACCCTCGCCCCCGCCGACGGCCGCCGTCACCGCGGCGGTGAGGTGCGGCAGATGGGAGATCGCGGCGACCGCACGATCGTGGTCGTCGGTCGCGACCGGGACGACGACTCCGCCGACGGCGCCGGCGAGAGCCGAGACCGATTGCCACACTTGCGGGTCGACGCCGTCGTCGGTGCCGACCACCCACGTCGCGCCGGTGAACAGAGCCGGGTCGGTGGCCGCCCATCCCGACTCGGCGGTGCCGGCCATCGGATGGCCGCCGACGTAGCGGGCAGACAGACCGTGTGCGGCGACGGACTGTGCGACAACTGCTTTGACGCTGATCACGTCGGTGATCGCACAGTTCGGCGCGTGCCGGGCGATGGCGTCCAGGATCGGGTCGAGCGCGGTGACCGGTGTCGCGATGACGATCAGTGCGTCCTGCGCCGCCGCGCGGGTGAGGACCGCGTGCAGATCGTCGTCGGCGTCGTACCCGGCGGCACGCGCCTCGTCGACGGTCGCGGGCGACCGGTTGTAGCCGAAGCCGACGCGTCCGGCCGCCGTCGCCGCACGCAGCAACGACCCCCCGATGAGACCGAGTCCGAGTACGCAGATGCTGTCGTTGGCAGACATGGCTCCTACAGTGGCACATCGACACCGACGGCCGAACGCGACGTCTCACGCAGCCCCAGCTCACAGGCACTTTTCGGCGCGGGATGCGGCGCTGATGACTTGGGATAACTCCGGCGGTGCGACTACGGTACGGACATGGCTGCTGCGAGTTCGGACGAGCTGGATGGTTTTGCCGTTGCTGTGGTCCGTGAAGAGGGCAAGTGGACTGTCACGGCGATGGACAACTCGTCCCTGTCCAGCCTCGAAGACGCCGAGAATCTGCTGAGGGAGATGCGCAGCGCCGGTGCGGTGTTCGGTCTCCTCGACATCGACGACGAGTTCTTCGTGGTCATACGTCCGGCCCCGTCGGGATCGCGTCTGCTGCTGTCGGACGCGACCGCAAGCATCGACTACGACATCGCCGCCGACGTCCTCGACGCCATGCACATCGACGTCCCCGACATCGACTCCGACGACCTCGACGACGTCGAGCCGTGGGAGGAGGGCGACCTCGGTCTGTTGGCCGATCTCGGCCTGCCCGAACCGGTGATGAGCGTGATCGTCGGCGACACCGACCTCTACGCCGACGAGCAGATCGGCATGATCGCCGCCCGTCTGGGCTTCGCCGACGAACTGTCGCGCGTGCTGGACTCCCTCGGGCACTGACCAACCGAACCGGCCACCGAATGGCGCGCACCGATCCCGACCTGATGCTCCTGGCTCTCGACGCCGCGAAACTGTCCGGCGCGCAGGACGTCCCGGTCGGAGCCGTGGTCCTCGGGCCCGACGGGACCGAACTCGCGCGCAGCGGCAACACCCGTGAACGCGACGGTGACCCCACCGCGCACGCCGAGATCCTCGCGTTGCGTGCCGCGGCCGGGCGCCACGGGGACGGCTGGCGTCTGGAGGGCTGCACCCTCGTGGTGACGCTCGAGCCCTGTGTCATGTGCGCGGGCGCGATCACCATGTCCCGGATCGGGCGTCTGGTCTTCGGCGCCTGGGAACCCAAGACCGGTGCGGTCGGATCCCTGTGGGACGTCGTGCGGGATCGGCGTCTGACCCATCGCCCCGAGGTGATCGGTGGGGTGCGGGAGGAGCAGTGCGCCGAGTTGGTACGGGCCTTCTTCGTCGATCGCCGCACCGACGGAGCCTGAGCGGTCCGACCGCAGTGATCACGGTGGTCACATGGTGGCCGAGTCCGCACACGGTGTGGCACGGTTGATGGCGGGTGGCAGTCGTCACCCCGTGCGCCGTGGTGGAAAAGACCGCCGAAGAGCGCTCGAGGAGAACGGCCCGGCGGGATCGTCGGGCCATTCGGATCCAAGGAGTTGCGCCAATGGGTATCGCAGACGACGCGAAGAACAAGGCAGAAGAGCTCAAGGGACGCGGCAAGGAAGCAGCCGGCAGCGCCACCGACAACGACGACCTCAAGGCCGAGGGCAAGGGCGACCAGGCGTCGGCCGAGACCAAGCAGAAGCTGACCGACGCCGCCGATGCCGTCAAGGGCAAGATCGACGACGTCAAGGACAAGCTCACCGGACACTGATGCCCCCTCCGCAGGGTGCGTGACCAGACGATTTAGGGGTCAACCCGCCCTGCGGTAATGTCTTCGGCGGTGGCGTGTCCGAGCGGCCGAAGGTGCAACACTCGAAATGTTGTGTGCGGTTACCCCGTACCGGGGGTTCGAATCCCCCCGCCACCGCCACCATCCCCCATCTGCTCTTCAGCAGGTGGGGGATGTGTCGTTTTCGGGGTCGAGCCGTGGTGACCGCCTGAGCGGTCGGGCGCTACTGCGGGATGAGCCCGAAGGAGTCCGAGCCGCGGGTGCACTTGGCCAGCACGCCCGCACTTTGCGACGGACCGCAGCTCCAGCCGTCGACGGTCTGGTTGCGTCCGGTCGAGATCATCGGTCCGTATTTCTTCGCGACGGGCATGACGACATCGCACCCGGCGGATCCACCCGGGAAGACCACCACGCGCAGGGCGCCCTCGGGCCCGTTGGCGGTGTCGCAGCGGGTTCCCACGATGTTCGGTCCCTGCTTCGACGGCGGCACCGCGGTCGCCGGCGGCAGCTGCGGGCCCGGGACGGCCTCCGCGTTGGGGTCGGTGGTGCTCGGGGCGTCGGGGTCGAGCGCGGGGCCTGGCGTCGACGAGGAACCCGGAGCCGCTGACGCCGCCACGTCGGTGGTGTCGACGGCCGATGAGCTGCCGCCCGAGGCGGTGGAGGAGTCGCTGTCGCCACACGCGCCGAGCACGACGGTCAGTGCGGCCGCGGCACAGAGCAGGGTTCCGGTTCGCCTCAGATGCATGACAGCCACCGTATCGAACGGCGATCCGAGGATGCGTCCATGAGCGGGCCCACACCTTCCGCCGCGAGTGATGAGTCTCATATAGCTGCAGTCGACTGAAAAATTGCAGACGGCCGCAACTTCTCCTACGGTTGCCTCATGACCTCAGCCGGACTGCGCGAGACGAAGAAGGCGGCCACCCGCCAGGCTCTCGCCGTCGCGATGCTGCGGCTCTCGGCGCGCGACGGCTTCGACACCGTGTCGGTGGAGGCGGTTGCCGCCGAGGTCGGCGTCTCCGCACGCACCTTCCACAACTACTTCGCGGGCAAGGAAGAGGCGCTGCGCTTCTATCTGGCCGAGGTCATCGGCGCGATCTTCTCGGCTCTGGAGGCACGTCCGCTGGACGAGAGTTTCTGGGACTCCACCGCCGCGGCGTTCATCGAGGTCGTGTGCGACCGCGCCGAGGACCCACGAGAACTCGTCCACCTAATGACCCTCATGGACACCGAGCCGAGCATCGCCATGAAGAAGAACGGCGACGACGTCGACGGAGACGCCGTCGTCGCCCGATTCGAGGAGCTGTGCCGGCGGCGCTCCATCGACTCGGCCGGCGTCGGTTACACCCGCCTCGTACTCGGCTGTGCCGCAGTGGGAGTGCGCGTCGCACTCGAGAGCCACGTCGACGTCACGCCGTCCCGCGCAGAGTTGCGCGTCACCCTCCAACACACCTTCGACCAGATCCGGTCGGGTCTCGGGACACCGCTACCCACCGTCTGATCGTCCTCCCACGCTCGTCGTCCCCGCGGCTCACGCCGTCGAACAGGAAGAAATCTCATGGCCACATATCTGTACCGAATCGGTAGGTGGGCGTTCACCAACCGATTCAAGGTGATCGGCATCTGGCTGCTGATCCTGGTCGGCATGGGCGTCTCGGCGTCGACGTTGTCCGGGCCCACCAGCTCGAGCTTCTCGATCCCGGGAATCCCGTCGGAGAAGGCCCAGGACGCACTCGTCCAGAAGTTCCCGGAGAAGCCGAAGTTCTCCGAGGACATCAGCATCAAATACGTCATCAAGGCGCCGGCGGGCAAGACGTTGCTCGACTACCAGCCGGCCATCGACACGATGGTCACCTCGATGAAGTCCTTCGACGGCGTCAAGGCCCCGGACTCGATCATCAACCCGTTCGTCCCCGAGGCGTTCGGCACGCCGAACGCACCCGGTGAGGTGACGCAGGCCGCCATCGACTTCCAGCGCAACACCTTCGGCAAGCCCGAGGCGACCGCCCGCGCCGACGCCGCGTCGTCGTCGCCGATCAACCCCGACGCCACCGTCGCGCAGCTGGGGGCGTCGTACAACGTCACCGAGGCCGACAAGGTCACGCAGAAGGCCCACGATCAGCAGACCGCGGTCGCCGATGCGGCGCGTCAGGCGGGGTTGACCGTCGAGATGAGCGGGACGGCCCTGCCGCAGCCCGCGATCGGCGCGACCTCCGAGCTCATCGGTGTCGGTGTCGCCATCGTGGTCCTGATCATCACGTTCGGATCGTTCATCGCCTGGGGCATGCCGATCCTCACCGCGCTGATCGGTCTCGGCATCGGTCTGATGGCCGTGACCGCGGCGTCCGGCTTCTTCACGCTCAGTGCCGAGACCCCGATCCTCGCGACGATGATCGGTCTCGCGGTCGGTATCGACTACGCGTTGTTCATCGTCTCGCGCTACCGGCACGAGCTGTTGACGGCGAAGTCCAGGGCTGATGCCGCCGGACGTGCTGTGGGCACCGCGGGATCGGCGGTGGTGTTCGCGGGCCTGACGGTCATCATCGCCCTGTCGGCGCTGTCCATCGTCAACATCCCGTTCCTCACCGCGATGGGATTGGCCGCAGCGGTCACCGTTCTGGTGGCGGTGCTCGTCGCGCTCACCCTGCTCCCCGCCGTCCTGGGATTGTTCGGCGGCAAGGCATTCGGCGCGTCCATCTCGTTCCTGAACGCGCCCGACTCGCCGAAGTCGGCGAACGCCACGACCCCTCGCGTCTCGAACGGCACGCGGTTCGTCAAGCAGATCGTCGCCCGTCCCGCCATCGCGCTGGTTCTCGCGATCGTGGTGCTCGGTGTGATCGCGGCACCGATGGTGGGCCTCAAGCTGGCCCTGCCCAACGACGGCACCGGCGATCCCTCGACGACGCAGCGCAAGGCCTATGACCTGGTGTCCGAGGGCTTCGGAGCCGGCCAGAACGGTCCGCTCGTTGTGGTCCTGGACGGCACGAACGTCGCTGCGGGCGATCGCAACTCGACGTTCAACAAGGTCGTCGAGGACATCAAGAAGCTGCCGGACGTGAAGAACGCCCTCATCAGCGCGGCGGACATCAACAAGGCCGGCGACACCGCCGTGGTGTCGGTGCTGCCCGACAGTGGGCCGAGTTCGTCGGAGACGCAGCAGCTGGTGAAGGACCTGCGCTCGGCCGAGGGCGGCATCACCGATCAGTACAAGGTCACCTACGGCGTCACCGGTCAGACCGCCATCGAAAGTGATGTGTCCGACCGACTCTCGCAGTCCCTGATCCCCTATCTGGCGATCGTGGTGGGACTGGCGTTCATCCTGCTGATGCTGGTGTTCCGTTCGATCCTGGTCCCGCTCACTGCGGCGCTCGGGTTCCTGCTGAGCATCGTGGCCACCTTCGGCGCGACGGTCGCGATCTTCCAGAACGGCGACCTGGGCATCATGGGCAACCCGCAGCCGATCGTCAGCTTCCTGCCGATCTTCCTGATCGGCATCGTGTTCGGACTGGCGATGGACTATCAGGTGTTCCTGGTGACCCGGATGCGGGAGGAATACGTGCACGGGGCATCGGCCAGAGACGCCATCGTCAAGGGCTTCTCACACAGCGCCCGCGTGGTGGCCGCGGCCGCGGCCATCATGATCTCGGTGTTCGCCGCGTTCATGCTGCAGGACAACTCGCTGATCAAGTCGATGGGCTTCGCGCTCGCCGCGGCGGTCTTCTTCGACGCCTTCGTGATCCGCATGATCGTCATCCCCGCGGCGCTGGCCGTGCTCGGCGACAAGGCGTGGTGGTTGCCGAAGTGGCTGGACCGCGTCCTGCCGAACGTCGACGTGGAGGGCGAGAAGCTGGGGGAGTACCTCGCCGAGAAGGACAAGCGCGACGAACGCGATCGTGAGACCGTCTCGGTCTAGTCCCACCCTCGCGCGAGATTGACGAAGCGACGACGGTTGCGAGCGATATTTCATCGCCGCAATCGTCGTCGC
>NZ_JAEMTF010000134.1 GCF_016462415.1 Williamsia sp.
GCGTGGGAGCGGCGGGGCGGGTCATCGTGTCGGTCATATCGGCAATTCGGTGTCGGAGACGAAGGCATCGCGCACCCAGGTGATGAACTGGTCCCACAGACCGGTGACCAGCGCGACGCCCACGGCGATGAGCAGGATGCCGCCGACGATCTGGATGGTGCGGGCGTTGCGTCGCATCCATCCGACCGCGCGCAGCGCCGACGCCGACCCGAAGGCCAGCAGCACGAACGGCAGGCCGAGGCCGAGGCAGTAGGCGATGATCAGGATGACGCCGCGGAACGCGGTCGATCCCTCGGTGCCGCTGGCGGTGACGATGACCGCCGAGAGCGTCGGCCCGAGGCACGGCGTCCACCCGAGGGCGAAGACCGCACCGAGCAGGGGCGCGCCGACGAGGTTCGACACCAACCGGGGATGGAACCGGGCGTCGCGCTGCATGAACGGGATCAGGCCGATGAACACCAGGCCCATCGCGATGGTGACCACGCCGCCGACGCGTTGCAGCAGTTCGCGATTGAGCACGAAGGCCGACGTGATGCCGAAGACCGACGCGGTGGCGAGGACGAAGACCACGGTGAAGCCGAGGACGAACAGCAGCGCCGCGCCGGCCACGCGGGCGCGGCCGGACTTGGCGGGTTCACCCGCACGCAGCGGCGGCGACTCCGCGCCGACGAGACCGGCCAGATAGGACAGGTAGCCGGGCACGAGCGGGACCACGCACGGCGAGGCGAACGACACGAGCCCGGCGAGAGCGCAGGCGCCGAGCGCCAGCAGGATCGGACCCGACAGAACGGTCGACTCGAACGTCGTACCCACCGACGCGAGGTCCACCGTGCTCATCGTGGGTCTGCCGCGGCGGTCATGACGGCACCTTCACCTGCGACGACGCCGGCCCCGATCCGGCCGTGTACGGCTCGGCCGCGAGACGTTTGACCAACGGGTCGAGTTCCTCGGCCGAGACCGTCCGCAGGAAGACCGCCGCCGCGCGGTGGTAGCGGTCGAGGACCACGGTGGTCGGGACCACCGAGGTCGGGGTCGTCAGACGGACCAGGGTGCGACCCGGGTAGTCGAAGATCGACGGGTACGCGAGGTCCTGGTTGGCGATGTAGTCCTTGGCGTCCTGGCGGTTGTCGCGGAAGTTGATCCCCAGGAACGCGACGCCGGCGTCCTTGTTCTCCTCGTAGACCTGCTCGAGGTCGGGCGCCTCGGCACGACACGGCGCGCACCACTGTCCCCACACGTTGACCACGACGACCTTGCCGGTGAAATCGGTCAGCCCGATCTTCTTGCCCGACACGACCTCCTCGCCGCTGAGGTCGGCGACCTTCTTGCGCGAGGCGGGCGGGTCGTAGGTGATCTGGGTGTTGCCGCCGGGAGAGACGAACTGGAAGGTGTCGCCCTGCACCACCGCGTCGTCGCCGGTTCCGCATCCGACCACGACGACCAGCACCGCCGACACGACAGCGACCAGAGCCGCTCGGGCTCGGGTGCGGCGACCGGGTGATGCGGGTCGCGTGGGGGTCGGGTGACTGCGGGTGCTCATGAGGTCGGGTGTCAGGCCCCCGTGGCGCGGGGGTCCGAGGCGCCCGCGGGCTCGGAGTAGACGATGTCGACCAGGGCGTCGCCGTCGTACATCAGGCTGGTGACCGACGCGAGTGAGCACTGCCGGCGGCGCGGGTCGTGCCAGAGGCGCTGGCCCTCCAGGAAACGTCGAAGCGTGTAGACCGGCAGCTGGTGGCTGACGCAGACCGCCTCGTGGCCGGCGGCGGTGTCGCGGGCCTTGGTGGCCACGGCCAGCATGCGGTGCGCGAGCTGGATGTAGGGCTCGCCCCACGACGGGGTGAACGGGTCGCGCATCTTGGGCCAGTTGCGCGGCCGACGCAGCGCTCCGTCGCCCACCGAGACCTTGAGCCCCTCGAAGACGTTGTCGGCCTCGATGAGGCCGTCGGCGGTGATGATGTCGAGGCCGTGCGCCCGCGCGATCGGGGTGGCCGTCTCCTGTGCGCGCTGCAGCGGCGACGCGAAGACCGCGGTGATGTCGTGGTCGGCGAGCGACTCGGCGACCGTGGCGGCCTGGCGGGCGCCGGTCTCGGAGAGGTGGAAGTTCGGCAGACGTCCGTAGAGGATGCCCTCCGGGTTGTGGACCTCGCCGTGCCGCATCATGTGCACGATCGTGCGCTGCATCAGTGGAGCTCCTCGGGACACGTCAGTGAGCCTGGTCCGGCTCGGGTGCCGCAGCGGCCGCCTGCGCGGCTGCCGGCATGGCATCGGCGATGACACCGAAAGCATCCTCGTCCAGCGCAGCAGACACAAACCACGCCTCGAAGGCACTGGGCGGCGGATAGACGCCGCGGGAGAGCAGCGCGTGGAAGAACGCCGGGAAACGCCAGGTCTCGCTGCTCTTCACACCGGCGTAGTCGGTGATGGCGGTATCGGGATCAGAGGTGAAGAACACACTGACGAGGCTGCCCGCGTACTGGACGCGGTGACCGACGCCTGCGGTGGTCAGCGCGTCGCCGATGAGGTCACCGATGCGGTGCGAGTTGGCGTCGAGGGCGCGGTAGACGGCGTCGTCGGCGGCGTTGAGGGTGGCCAGTCCCGCGGCGACGGCGACGGGGTTCCCCGACAACGTCCCGGCCTGATAGACCGGCCCGGCCGGCGCCAGGCGCGCCATCACGTCGGCGCGACCGCCGAACGCCGCGGCGGGCAGGCCGCCGCTCATCACCTTTCCGAAGGTGTAGAGGTCACCGGCGACACCGTCGATCCCGAACCAGCCCGAGCGGGTGACCCGGAACCCGGTCATCACCTCGTCGACGATCAGCAGCGCGCCGTACTTCGTGGTGAGGTCGCGCAGCCCCTGGTTGAAGCCGGGCAGCGGCGCGATCGCGCCCATGTTTCCCGCGGCGGCCTCGGTGATCACGCAGGCGATCTCGTCGGGGTGCTCGGCGAACGCGGCCTCGAGTGCGGGCAGGTCGTTGTAGGGCAGGACGAGGGTGTCGGCGGCCTGAGCGCCGGTGACCCCGGGTGAGGTCGGGAGGCCGAGGGTCGCGACGCCCGAGCCCGCGTCGGCCAGCAGCGCGTCGACGTGGCCGTGGTAGCAGCCGGCGAACTTCACGATCTTGGTGCGGCCGGTGAAGCCGCGGGCCAACCGGACCGCCGACATCGTCGCCTCGGTGCCGGAGTTGACCAGCCGCACCTGCTCGACCGGCGCGACGCGGCCGATGATGGCCTCGGCCAGGTCGATCTCGGCTTCGGTCGGGGCACCGAACGACAATCCGGTCGATGCCGCCTGCTGTACCGCGGCGACGACCTCGGGGTGCGCGTGGCCGAGGATCATCGGGCCCCATGAGCTGATCAGGTCGATGTAGACGTTGTCGTCGGCGTCGGTCAGACGACATCCCTGCGCGCTGGTGATGAACCTCGGGGTGCCCCCGACCGACGAGAACGCCCGGACGGGCGAGTTCACGCCGCCGGGGATGGCCTCGCAGGCGCGGTCGAAGAGTTCGGCCGATCGTCGGGTCGGGATGTCGGTACGGGGGTCGGTCACGCCGTCCAGTGTTCCAAACAATTCTGCGGGCTCGGCGCGGGGAGCACCCACCTGCGGTTTTGCCGGGCGTTCGGCGATGCGGCTGGCAAAACAGGTCCGGTCGGACACAATCTGAGGTGGTGGGACGAGAGGGGTTCGAGTCGTCGACGGAAGGCTGCAGCGTGGTTCGTGACAGCCGTCGCCTCGACGAGGTGCTGGACAGTCCGATCGAGCCGCGGTTCCAACCCATCGTCGACCTGGATTCGATGACGGTCGTCGGGTACGAGGCGCTCGCGCGCTGGCCGTCGGCGCCCGACGCGACGCCGTCCGACGTGTTCGACCACGCGCGGCGACACGGCCGCCTCGGCGACCTCGACTGGGCCTGCCGGCGTGCCGCCGTCGTCGCCGCGCTCGACGGCCGGCTGACGCAGCCGATGAGCGTGTTCATCAACGTGGAGCCGACGACCCTGAGCCTGTCGCCCCGCTGGCCGTTCCCCGGGGAGAGGTTCCGGGAGATCACCGAACACGATCTGCGGATCGTCGTCGAGATCACCGAGCGCAACCTGCTCGTCGACCCCGCAGCGGTGCTGGCCGCGGTCGACTGGGCGCGCGACCGGGGGTGCGGGATCGCCCTCGACGACGTGGGACTCAATCCCGAGTCACTCGCGCTGCTGCCGTTGGTCCTGCCCGACGTCGTCAAGTTCGACCGACGGATCCTCTCCGAGCCGTGGTCACCCGGGTTCGACGACACCGTCTCGGCCGTGGTCGATTACGCCTCGGCCACCGGTGCGACGATCCTCGCCGAGGGGATAGAGCACGCCGACGACCTCGGGGTGGCGCGCGCCGTCGGCGCCACTCTCGGTCAGGGCTATCTGCTGGGCCGGCCGGGGCCGGTGCCCACGGACTCCGCCGCGCCACCCGACCATCTCGCCATCCCCCTCATCGAGGTACTGACCGAGCCGCTGACGAACCCCGCCGACGTCCTCGCGCGGATGCCACAGCAGATCAGCACCTACGGCACCATCGCGAACGTCCTGGACACGATCAACTCGTTCGGCGAGGACCTGATCACCCCTGGGTGCGTCGTCGTCGCGGTGCAGAACCGGTCGTCGTTCGTCGACCGGTACGCGTTCCGGTACGAGGACCTGGCGGCCAAGCACACGCTCGTCGGGGTGCTGGGTGCGCCGGATCTGAACGTCCCCGGTGTGCGTGTGGCCGGACCGGACGACCCGGGCTTCGACGATCAGTTCGCGGTCGCCATCCTGACCCAGACGACCGCGGCGGCCATCGTGGCCCGTGACCTCGGCGACAGCGGGCCGCTGGCGCAGCGGCGCTACGCCTGGTACTTCACCCATTCACGCTCCGCGGTGCGTGACGTGGCGCGGTGCCTGGTCAGCCGTCTCGCCCCGAACGACGACCCGTCGCTGCGCTGACCGATGGCCGATACCTGCTGAGCACGCCGGCACCGAAGTGCTGCGCCTCGGCGATGTGTGGGTAGCCGGAGAAGATGAACTCCTCGACGCCCGCCGCGCGGTACTCCTCGATCCGCTCGGCCACCTCGTCGTGACTGCCGACGAGCGCGGTCCCCGCGCCGCCGCGGACGAGCCCGATCCCGGCCCACAGGTTCGGTGCCACCAGGAGGCGGTCGCGGTCGCCACCGTGCAGGGCGAGCATGCGGCGTTGGCCCTCGGATCCGATGGCGGCCAACTGGGCCTGTCGGGTGGCGACGGTGTCGGGGTCGACATCGGCGATGAGCTGCTCCGCCCGCGCCCAGGCCTCCTCGGCCGTGTCCCGGGTGATGACGTGCAGGCGGATGCCGCCGCGGATGGTCCGGCCGCGTCCTGCCGCAGCCGCTTTCACTCGGGCGATCTTCTCGGCCACCGCGTCCGGCGGTTCTCCCCACGTGAGATAGACGTCGGCCTGCGCGGCCGCGACCTCGACGGCCGCGTCCGACGAGCCACCGAGGTAGACGTCGGGGAGCGGCACCGGAGGATGGCCGCCGAATCCGGCGCCGCTCGGTCGGTCGACGGTGTGGAAATCGCTGTGGACGGCGACGGGCGTGCCGTTCCCGACGTCGCGCGCGATCTGGAGGAACTCCGCCGCGCGGGCGTAGCGCTCGTCCTTGCCCAGGGTGTCGCCGTAGGCCCGTTGCTCGGCGTCGTCGCCACCGACGACGACGTTGAGCAGGATCCGCCCACCCGACAGTCGGTGGAACGTGGAGACCATCTGCGCCGAGAGCACCGGCGCAACCGCACCCGGTCGGAATGCGACGAGGAACTTCAGTCGGGTGGTGGCCGGAATCAGTGCCGACGTGACGACCCACGCGTCCTCGCAATGGCCGCCGGTCGGGGTGAGCACCGCGTCGAAACCGAGCTCGTCGACGGTGACCGCCAATTCGGTCAGGTACTCCAACGTGGCGTCCCGGTGACCGGGGTCGGGCGCGTGATCAGCGGCGGGGTCGGTCGCGCCGAGGATGGCGCCGTGGGAGCGGGCGCCGAGACGTTCGTCGTCGCCACCGGTCGGCAGAAACCAGTGGAATCTCGGTGACGCCGGGGTGTCGGTCATCGGGTGGCTCCGATCAACTTCTCGAACGGGTGGGGACCGATCTCCTCGGCGGGGACGGACGGGTCGTACAGGGCCGTGTATCCCGCCGCGAGGTACAGCGCCACCGCCTCAGGTTGCCGCCAGCCGGTCGTCAGGTAGATGCGTCGATAGCCCAGTTCGGCGATCTCGCGCTCCAGTTCGACCAGCACCCGGCGGGCGAGCCCGCGGCGCCGGTGCGCCGCCGAGGTCCAGATCCGCTTGAGTTCGGCGGTGTCGGCGTCGTAGCGACGGAATGCCCCTCCGGCCACCACCTCGTCGTCACGCACGATCACCACGAGCGCGCCGTCGGGAGCGGCAAACTCGTCGGCAGGGTATTCGACCAGCTCGGAGTACATCTGCTCGGCGGTCCCGCCGTACCGGGAGCTGTACTCGACAGCCAACTCGGCCAGCAGCGGCTGGGCGCGGGGGTCGGTCTGATCCACCCGCACGACGGTGAGTTCCGGCGAGGTCACGTCGTTGTCGAACCCTTGCCGGGCACGCGGAATTCCGCGTCGGGGCGGGCGGAGCGCCGCACGGTCAGCGGACACGGGACCCGAATCCGAACAACCGCGCCAGACCAGAGACCGGCAGGGTCGACTCTCCCAGGGTCAGGTCGGCGACGTACTCGCCCACCGCCGGCGCGAACTTGAAGCCGTGCCCGGAGAACCCGGCGGCGACGGTGACCCGGCCGCCGCGGTCGATGACGAAGTCGTGGTCGGGGGTGCAGGTGTAAAGGCAGGTCAGTGACTGCGCCGAGTCCGGCTCGACGCCGGGTAGCCACTGCCGGGCGTACTCGCGCAATCGTTGCTCCCCCGCAGGATCAGGGGTGAAGCTGCGGCCGGCGGGGGTGACCTCCGGGCCGGTGGCGTGTTCGCCGATCTTGATCCCGTCCTCCGATGCCAGTCCGTAGATGCCGCCGGCGTGGTGCGATTCGTCGAGGTCGGCGCCCGGATGGTGGACGAAGCTCGGCCAGTCGTGGTCGGTCGCGGTCGGGGCGAAATGCGCCGGTTGCTCCTGGGAGGTGCGTAGTTCGGGGAGGTCGATCGTCGCGCGGTCGGACTCGGGAACCATGTCGACGACCTGCTCGGTCCAGGCTCCGGCGGCGATGACGAGTCGGTCGGCCCGGACGACGCCGACGTCGGTGACGATCTCGAGTGCCGCGCCGGCGTCGTGGATCGCGCGGACCGGGCGGTGATGCTGCACGTCGGCACCGCGTTCGCGGGCGCGACTGATGATCGACGCCACCGCGCGATCGGCGTGGAGTCGGCCGGCGTCGCGATGGTAGAGCACTGTCTGGTCGAATCGCATTCCACTCCAGCGCTTCTCGGCCTCTCGCCGGTCGATCAGCTCGAACGGGCGACCGGTTCGTTCTACCGACCGGGCCCGGGAGGCGGTCACCGCGGCGGGGCCGTGATCGACCGCACCGGTGCAGCGCAGGACCGGCTCCTCGCCGGAGACCGAGTCGAGTTCGCACCACAGTCGGCCCGCGTGGACCGCCAGCTCGGTGTAGGTGTGATCGTCGTACGCGATCCGGAAAATGCGTGAGCTGCCATGGGATGCGCCGTTGCGATGACCGAGACCGAATTGCTCGACCAGGGTCACATCGATCCCCCGGAGTGCGAGGCTCCAGGCGGACGCGGCGCCCACGACCCCACCGCCGATCACGACGACGCGCATCAACAGTGCTCACACATGGCGACAGACCATCAGGACTTCTTGGGCAGGCCGGGTGGGTTGATGATCGAGGTCGTCACGCCCTCGTTGTCGAGACCCCAGCGGTCGAGGACCTTCTTGTAGTCGCCGTTGGCGATCACGTGGTTCAACGCGTCGCTGACCGGCTTGATCAGACCGTTGTCCTTCTTCGTCAGTACAGCGATCTCTCCCTGCAGCGCGTCGCCGGCGCCGGAGTAGGTCGCGATGATCTTGGACTCCTTCTTGCTGGCCACGTGGAACACCGCCGACGGGTTGGGTCCGAGGTAGCCGTCGATCCGCTTGCTGCTCAGCGCGAGGTAGTAGTCCGCGGCGTTCTGGTAGTAGAAGATCTGCGCCGGCGCGAGACCCTCGGCGACGTTCTGGGCGTTCCAGTCGACCAGCAGCTGCTCCTGGTTCGTGCCGGAGCTGACGCCGATCTTCTTACCTGCGATGTCCTTTCGGTCCTTGTAGGTCCAGGTGGAGTCCTTCGGGACCTCGAGGGCGAGGTTGTCGAGCCGGTAGGTGGCGAAGTCGTACTTCTCCTTGCGCTCCTCGGTCACCGTCACGTTGTTGATGAACAGATCGACCTGGTTCGAGTCGATCTTCACGAAGTTCTGCGCCCAGTCACCGTTGGTGCGAACCACTTTCAGTCCGAGGACGTCGCCGATCAGGTGTGCGAAGTCGACCTCGCTGCCGATGACGGTCGCGTTGTCGGTGGCGTAGAAGGCCAGCGGCGGGGTGGTGCCGACCGTTCCGGTGACCCGCAGGGTGCCGCTGTCGCGGACCGCGGCCGGCAGCTCGGCGGCGATGGAGTCCACCTTGGCGGTGGTGATGCGACCGGACTGCTGCGAGGACAGGTCGAACGACTGTCCGTCCTGCGCGGTCAGGGTGTTGTCGGTGGTCGGCTCGCTGCAGGCGGTGGCGAGCAGTGCGACCACGGCGAGCGCGGAGAAAACGGACGTGAGGCGGCGGGTGGGCCTGGGCATGTTTCTGCTTTCTGGTGTGCCGGCGGAGTTCGTCCACCGGTGGAGCGGGGGCGTCAGAGGACGTGCGAGAGGAACGTCTTGGTCCGTTCGTGGACGGGGCTGTCGAACACCGCCGCGGGCGAACCCTGTTCGACGATGACGCCGCCGTCCATGAAAACGACCGTGTTCGCCACCTCGCGGGCGAACCCGACCTCATGGGTGACGATGACGAGCGTGGCGCCGTCGCGGGCCAGTTGGCGGATGACCTCGAGGACCTCGCCGACGAGTTCGGGATCGAGCGCCGAGGTGGGTTCGTCGAAAAGGATCACCTTGGGCCGCAGGGCGAGTGCGCGGGCGATCGCGACCCGCTGCTGTTGTCCGCCGGAGAGCCGCCGGGGATAGTCGTGCGCCTTGTCGGCGACGCCGACCCGCTCGAGCAGTTCGAGCGCCTCGCGTTCCACCTCGGTGCGATTGCGTTTCTGCGCGGACACCGGTGCTTCGACGACGTTCTCCAGCACGGTCAGGTGCGGGAAGAGGTTGAAGTTCTGGAACACGAAACCGATCTGTGAGCGCTGCCGCAGGATCTCCCGGGTGTTGAGCTCGTGTAGCTTTCGTCCCTTGAGTCGGTAGCCGACCAGTTCGCCGTCGACCCGGACGACGCCGCTGTCGACCTTCTCCAGGTGGTTCAACGTCCGCAGCAGGGTCGACTTGCCTGACCCGGACGGGCCGAGGATGGCGGTGACCTCCCCGGGGCGCACCGTGAGGTCCACGCCCTTGAGCACCTCGAGTGCGCCGAAGGACTTGTGGACTCCCTTCGCCTCGATCGCGAAGCGGGAGTGTTCGATCGCCGCCGTGACCGGTGTGGTCACGGGGGTCGGGCTCGTGGTCATCGGGTCGCTCCCCTCGGTGACAGCGGCAGGGCGGCGACCTTGGTCCGGATCTGCTGGATCGGCGTCAACGGGACCGTGCGCAGTGCGCCCTTTGCGTAGTGACGCTCGACGTAGAACTGCACGACCGAGAGCAGCGAGGTCAGGATGATGTACCAGACGGTGGCCACCATCAGCATCGGGACTACACGGCCGCTGCGGCCGTAGATCACCTGCACCTGGTAGAACAGCTCGGCGATCGCCATCACCGACACGATCGAGGTGCCCTTGAACAGGGAGATGACCTCGTTGGCCGCGTTCGGGAGGATGCCGCGCATGGCCTGCGGGAGAACGATCTTGAAGAACTCCCGGCGCTTCGGGATCCCCAGGGCCGCCGCCGCCTCGAGCTGCCCCTGGTCGACCGAGATGATGCCGGCGCGGACGATCTCCGCCGAGTAGGCCGCCTGGTGCAGCGCCAGTCCGATGATCGCCGCCGTCGAGCCGCTGATGACGCTGTTGACGTTGAACGTGAAGAACGCGGGCCCGAAAGGGATTCCCAGGGAGAGGGTTTGGTAGAGATAGGCGATGTTGAACCAGAAGAGCAGCTGGACGATGAGCGGGATCGACCGGAACGCCCAGATGTAGAACCACGAGATGACCTGCAGCACCGGGTTCTGTGACAACCGCGCGGCGGCCAGGGCGATACCGAAGGCGAACCCGATCAACGTGCCCCAGAACGTCAGTTGGATCGTCAGCCACAGTGCGGCCATCACCGATTTCGCCGTGAAGTACTCGGCGAATGTGCCCCAGTCCCAGCCGGCGTTGGTGGCCAGGCCGTGAACGAACTGCGCGGCCAGGACCAGCGTCACGGCGCTGATCACCCATCGCCATGGGTGCCAGGTTCGCGCAACGGTCAGCTCCTCGGCGGCGACCGGCAGGTCGTCGTCGGCGGGTGCGGTCTCGCGCGAACGCGATGTGTCACCGGGTATTACAGCGGTCACGTCGTATTTCTCCATTCACGATTGGGAGAAACGTACGTGCGAACCGCACCTACCGCGATACTTCAAACCACCCCGATTCGAGCGCACCGGTGATAGCCGTCGTCAGTAGTAGATGGGACCGGGTACTCCGCCGCCCACGGCGATCGCGTCGCCGGTGATCGCGATGCTGCGCGGCGACGCCAGGAACGCGACGACGTCGGCCACCTCCGAGGCGTCGACGACCCGCCGGATCGAATTGGTCGCCAGCTCCCGTTCGAGGTCGGCCACCGGAACCGATTCCCGCGCTGCGCGTTCGGCGAGCCGGGTCTCGAGCCGTTCGGTCCGGGTGAGGCCGGGGTGTACGACGGTGACGTTGATCCCCTTCGGCCCCAACTCGTCGGCGAGGTTCTTCGTCAGCGCGGACACGCTCACGTTGCGCACTGTCTGCGCGATCGAGTTCGCCTGGCGTGCGCCGAGACCGCTGATGTTGATGATGCGGCCCCAACCCTGGGCGATGAGATGCGGCGACACCGCACGCGCCGTCCGCAGATAGCCGAGCACCTTGATCTCGATCTCCTCACGCACCACGTCATCGGTGATCGAGTCGAAGTCGGTGGGCTTGCCCGAGCTCCACGGGGTCGCTGCTGAGTTGACGAGAATGTCGACGCCGCCGAGTTCGGCGACGGTCCGCTCGACCAGGCGATCGACCGAGTCCTGGTCGCCCGTGTCCACGGGGACGGCGATCACATGGCCCCCGGTGTCGGTCGTCAACTCTGCAGCCGCGGCGACGAGGGCCTCCTCACCCCGCGACGCGATGACGACGCTCGCGCCCTCGCCCGCCAGTGCGTGGGCGATCGCGAGACCGATACCGCGGCTCCCGCCGGTGACGATTGCACGCTTGCCGTCCAGCTGCAGGTCCATGTCTCTCCCGTCAGTC
>NZ_JAEMTF010000199.1 GCF_016462415.1 Williamsia sp.
TCCCTGCCCCGCCCGCCCGCATCCGTTCGGCGAGGGTGCCCTGCGGGGTCAGCTCCACCTCGAGCTCGCCCTGCAGGTACTGACGCGCGAATTCCTTGTTGGATCCGACGTAGGAACTGATCGTGCGACGGATCCGATGCTCGGCGAGCAGGACCCCGAGACCGAACCCGTCGGTGCCGCAGTTGTTGCTGATGGTCTCCAGCTCGCCGGCGCCCTGATCCCGCAGCGCGTCGATCAGGATCTCGGGCACCCCCACCAGGCCGAATCCCCCGACGGCGATGCTGGCGCCGTCGGGGATGTCGGCGACTGCCTCCGCTGCCGTGCGCACCACCTTGTCCATGTCCTGGACAGTAACCGAAAGGGTTCGTATTGTGAACCAGTGTTCGCAATGCGAACACGCCAGCTGGCAACGCGAGGAGACCCATGACGACCGCGCTGATCCGCGAACACACGCCGGGCGCGTCGTGAGCACCCCGCGAGCGTCGGGTGACCACGTACAGTCGCTCGCGCGTGGCCTCTCGGTGATCCGTGCGTTCGACGCAACCCACCCCCGCCGCACGCTGTCCGAGGTCGCCACGGCGACGGACCTCACCCGCGCGACCGCTCGCCGATTCCTGCTGACCCTCGAGCATCTCGGCTACGTCGCCGGCGACGGCTCGCGCTTCTGGCTCACCCCGCGCGTGCTCGACCTGGGCTACAGCTACCTGTCGAGTCTGTCGTTGCCCGAGGTCGCCGGCCCGCACCTGGAGCACCTCTCTGCCGCGGTCGGTGAGTCGAGCTCGGTGTCGGTCCTGGACGGGCACGACATCGTCTACGTCGCGCGTGTACCGGTCAGTCGGATCATGACGGTGTCGATCACCATCGGTACCCGGTTCCCCGCCAACGCGACGTCGATGGGCCGGGTGCTGCTCGCCGGGCTCGGCGCCGACGCGCTCGACGAGCAGCTGACGCAGCGCCCCCAGGCGCTGACCCCCCGCACCCTCGACGACCCCGATGCCCTACGCGCCGAGCTGAACCGGGTCCGGAACCAGGGACACAGCCTCGTCGACCAGGAGCTCGAGGACGGTCTTCGATCCATCGCCGCCCCCATCCACGACCGCACCGGCACGGTCACCGCGGCGGTGAACCTGTCGACACACGCGACCCGTCACACCCCGGAACAGATGCGTCGGGACCTGCTGCCCGCGCTGCTCGGCGCGGCCGACGCGATCTCAACCGATCTCGCGCGACTGGGCTGAGGGCCCGAGCCGCTCGGACATAGGCGAATCGGGCATCCGCACAGTAGGCTCCGCGCCATGAGGCGTGCGGTCGTCAGCGTGTTCGCGGTCCTGATCGTCATCGGGGCGATGCTTCTGCCTGCGTTGTTCGGCAGCTTCGACGACAGCGAGTCCGATGCCGCCGCCGAGACGGCCGTCATCACCGACTACACCGCCGACTTCGAGGTCGACGCCGACGGCCACATGACGGCCACCGAGACGCTGGACGTCGACTTCCCCCTCTCCAAGCACGGCATCTTCCGGTTCTTCGACATCGCCGACCCCGCCGACTCCCACATCCGCTACGTGCCGAAGAACATCCGGGTGACCCGCGACGGATCGTCGGACGGCGTCTCCCTGAGCACCGAGCGCGGTGGCCGGTACGTGGTCGCGAAGATCGGCAAGTCGGACGTCTCGATCAGCGGAAACCATCGCTACGTCATCACCTACGACGTCGACGGCGTGCTGTCGGACCCCATCAACGGTGCGCGCGGCTCGCAGTTCTACTGGAACCTCATCCCGGGTGGCTGGCGGATGCCGATCACCAAGGCGACCCTGCGTGCGACCACTCCGACGCCACCGCAGGACACCCGGTGCGCGGTCGGCGCCGGCTCGGACGCGGGCTGTCAGGCGAGTGCGGCGGGCAACACCCTGACCGTCACCACCGGATCCCTCGAACCCAACACCCCGGTCACGGTGCAGACGGCACTGAGTACCGCGGCGCCCGGCCAGAAGTCGCTGCCGTGGTCGATCCCGTTCGATCCCGTGTTCGGCCGGTCGGTTCCCCT
Organism: Williamsia sp.; assembly: GCF_016462415.1. Classification (GTDB taxonomy): domain Bacteria; phylum Actinomycetota; class Actinomycetes; order Mycobacteriales; family Mycobacteriaceae; genus Williamsia_A. Next base: position 2,045 of record NZ_JAEMTF010000199.1, read on the forward strand.
GGCGATCGTCTTCGCCCTCCTCGCCGTGGTCGCGGGCGTCGTGAGTTGGCTTCTGGCACGCAGTGTCCGGGAGCCACCGCCCGCCTACCCGCTGATGTACGCGCCGCCGGAGGGCATGGGCCCGGCGCAGGGGGCCTACGTGCTCACCGAGAAGATCACCGACGACATGTACGCCGCGACGATGCTGGAACTCGGCGAGAAGGGCGTCGCCGACATCGACAACGTCGACGGCGCATGGACCATCACCGGCAAGGAGGGCGACATCTCTCGTCTCGACTCCGTCACCGCGCAGACCGCGAGCACTCTCGGTGTCGCGCCCGGACAGAGTTTCTCCGCCCAGCCGGGCGACGTCGATGGCGGCAAGGCCCTCAAGGCCGCCCGCGCCCGCTTCGACTCGTCGGTCACCTCGTGGTCGCAGGCGACAGGACTGATGCAGGTCAAGGGAATCGGGTCGATCGGCGCGCTGCTGGTCATCGGTGCCGCGCTCGGCGCCGGCTACCTGTTCTTCTTCAGCCCGTTCCACATGTCGCTGATCGGGCTGCCGCTCGCGATCTTCGCCGTGTTCGCGCTGCCGTTGGCCGCGCCCGAGGCCAAGACGTTCCGCACCAAGAAGGGGCGCGAGGCGTGGTCGCACATCGGCGGGTTCCGACGGGTCCTCGGGACCGCCTCGAGTGAGGCACGATTCGACTTCAGTGGCCGTAAAGAGCTGTACACCCAGTACATCCCGTGGGCGGTCGCGTTCGGGGTGGCCGAGGTGTGGGCCGCGAAGTACCGGATCGAGGTGGGTGAGGAGCCGCCGACCCCGTCGTACTTCGGGGCCGGCCACGGCTACGCTGCCGGCTACGGCCTGGCGTCGATGAGCAACTTCTCCGCGGACTTCAACTCCTCGGTGTCATCGGCGATCTCGGCGTACCAGGCCACACAGACGACCTCGTCGTCATCCGGCGGCGGGGGTGGTTTCTCCGGCGGTGGTGGCG
>NZ_JAEMTF010000200.1 GCF_016462415.1 Williamsia sp.
ACCCGTTCGGGTGGTGCCGCCGCGGCGAGCGCCGCCGCGGACACCGACGCCACCTCGACCGACAACGTCGGCCAGGGCAGCACGAAGACGGCCGAGGACGGCGGATCGTCCAAGCCGCGTCGTCGGCGTCGTCGCCGCGGCGCAGGTGGCAACGGCGGAGGCGACTCGGCCGCAGGCAACGCATCGGCATCTGTGGGTTCCGCGGGCGAGTGAGGCTTCGCACCCCGGGCTCCGACGGCGACGCCGGAGCCGACTCCGAGCGGGCGGCCACCCCGTCCGTCCGGATCCGGCCCGAGCGACGCACCCGGGGTGATCTCGCGATCGTCGTCGCGGTCGTGGTGGTCGTGGCGCTCGTCGCCGCGGCCGTCTGGTGGGTGAGCTCGTCACGTCGCGCCTCCGATGACTTCGCGGCCGCGCCCCTGCCGTCGATCGACACGGCCACCTCTGCCCCGGCGGGGTTCACCGCCGGATGGCAGGCGGACTCCGCGGACACCGCATCGACCGTCGTCACCGACAGCGCCGTGGTCACCGCCGACGACGGCACGGTGGCCGGTCACGATCCCGGCTCCGGCGACGTCCGCTGGAGCTACCACCGCGCCGACCCGCTCTGCGGTGTCATCGGTGCGTACTCGTCGTCGCCCCGCGTCGTCGCCGTCTACCGCAACAGCCGCGGCTGCAGCGAGGTCACCGCACTCGACGCGTCCGACGGCCGCCGCGCGGCCACCCGCGCCAGTGCCGCCGACAGCTCCGTCACCCTGTCAGCCGGATCCGATTACGTGGTCTCGCAGGGGGATTCACGCCTCGAGTCGTGGGGTTCGACGATGGTTCGCGGCGTCGAGTACGGCCGGGTGTCGGCACCGGTCAAACCCGGCACCCAACCCCGATCGGGGTGCGTTCTGCTCTCGAGCGCCACCGGCTCCGATCAGATCGCCGTGATCGAACGCTGCGGTGACGAGCCCGGCTACCGCCTGACGATCATGGCCGCCGCGCAGGACAAGGACGAGAAGGTCGACGAGAGCGGCTCACGCATCATCACCAGCGGCACCGCCGGGCCGCCGCCGCGCGTGGTCGCCGTGTCGTCGTCGGCGGTCGCGGTGTACGTCGGCGCCTCGGGCCCGCTGGAGACCGCTCGCGGCCCGCAACTGCAGGTGTACGCGATGAACGCGACCGTGACGAGCTCACACGAGGTGCTCGGCGACCCGACTCCGCCCGCCGACTCCCAACCGCAGACGCGCGACGGCCTGCTGAGCTTCTACACCGGTAAGAGCACGGTCATCCTCGACGCGTCCGCGCTCACACCGACCTACCAGGTACCCGGCACGCTGGGGCCGGCGGCGCTCATGGGTCGCGATCTGCTCGTCCCCGGCCCGACCGGGATCACCATCCTCGATCCCGCCGACGGCCGACAGATCCGGACCATCGCCGTGGCCCGGCCCGGTTACCGTTCCGGGACCATCACGCTCGCGCCGATCGGCAACGACGTCGCCCAGTTGTACGGCGGGCGAATCCACATGCTGCTCGGCACGTGAGAACCCGCCCGTACGGGAACTGACGTCAGACGGTCGCCTCGAGGGTCGCGAGCGGCTTGCCGGCATCCCAGTGCTGCCAGAGGTTGTCCGACAGTTCGCGGTAGGCCTGCGACCCCTTGTTCTTGCGACCGGCCATCACGCTGGCACCTGACGCCGACGCCTCGGCGAACCGCACCGTCCGCGGGATGGGCGGGGCCAGCACCGGCAGGTCGTAGCGGTCGGAGACGTCGGCGAGCACGTCGCGACTGTGCGTGGTCCGTGCGTCGTACAACGTCGGGATCACGCCCAGCAGACGGAGGTCCGGGTTGGTGATCTGCTGGACCTCGGTCACCGTGCGCAGCAGCTGTCCGACGCCGCGGTGGGCCAGCGTCTCGCACTGCAGTGGGACCGCCACCTCGTCGGCCGCGGTCAGCCCGTTGAGGGTCAGCACACCGAGCGACGGCGGGCAGTCGAGCAGGATCACGTCGTAGTCCTGCGCGACCTCCTTGAGGGCCCGCTTGAGCGCGTACTCACGACCCGGCCGCATCAGGAGCAGCGCCTCGGCGCCCGCGAGGTCGATGGTCGCGGGCAGCAGCGTCACCCCGTCCTCGGTGGAGACCAGCGCGTCGACGATGTCGGACTCTCCGAGGAGCACCTCGTGTACCGAGGTGGTGATGAGGTCGGGGTCGTGGCCGAGCGAGAACGTCAACGATCCCTGCGGATCGAGGTCGACGACGAGGACCGACAGGTCCATCGCGGCCAGCGCGGCGCCGATGGACGCGACCGTGGTGGTCTTGGCGACCCCACCCTTCTGATTCGCGACCGCGAGGACCTTGGTCATCGCAGGCCGTCGCGTGAGAAGTGAGTGTTCATTTCCGGCGACCCCTCATCGATACTCCCGTGCACAGAGCACCAGCGTATGCGGGCGTGATGCACAATGACGGACGTGGGCACCCCGACACATCGACTGATCGTCATCCGGCACGGCGAGACCGAATGGTCCCGTACCGGGCGCCACACCGGTAGCTCCGACATCGACCTGACCGAGCAGGGCGTCGAACAGGCGCGCAGTCTGGCCGAGCCGATCGCCGAACTGCTGCTGACCTCGCCGACGGTCATCGCGTCGCCGCGGCTGCGGGCCCAGCGGACCGCGCAGCTCGCGGGGCTGAGCGTCGACGAGACCGAACCGCTGCTCACCGAGTGGGATTACGGCGACTACGAGGGACGCACCAGTCCCCAGATCCACGAGACCGACCCGGACTGGACGGTCTTCTCCGACGGCGGTCCGAACGGTGAGACGCCCGAGGAGATGAGCGACCGGGTCGACCACGTCATCGAGAAGGTCACCCCGAGACTGTCCGACGGCGACGTCGTGTTCGTCACGCACGGGCACTTCTCCCGGTCGCTGCTGGCGCGCTGGATCGGGTCACCCATCGCGCGGGGTCGCCACTTCACGATGCTGCCCGCCTCGATCGCGATCCTGGGTTTCGACGGGCAGTC
>NZ_JAEMTF010000033.1:0-5974 GCF_016462415.1 Williamsia sp.
CACCGCGGCACGAGACGCCGATCGCGAGTCCGATCACCAGGAGCGCGAGCAGCGCTGTGGCGGCGATCAGCAACCGGGTCCGCCGCGTCCGGCGGCGCTCCGGAGGTGTGGTCATGGGCAAAGTCATCGTCGCCAGATTACGTCGACCGCATCGCGTCTCGTGGCGCTTCACCGAAGGCGTCAGCGCCCCTGCCCGGTGTGCGACCGCTCAGAGTTGTCGCACTGTCAGGGCGGAAAAGGGGTTGAGGCGTACGACGTCGTGAGTCCATTCTCAGTCCATGTCCCCGACAGTCTCGTTGCTCCCGGTCACGCTCACCGCGGCGGCCGCGATGGTCCTCACTGCACTGGTCATGGTGCTGACACCCGGACCCAACATGATGTATCTGGTATCGCGCAGCATCGGTCAGGGCCGGCGTGCCGGACTGGTCTCGCTGGCCGGGACCGGAGTCGGATTCGTCGTGTACTTGTTGATGGCCAACCTGGGCCTCGCCGTTGTTTTCGTGGCAGTCCCGTGGTTGTTCATCGGGCTGAAGTCGGCTGGCGTCGCCTACCTCGCTCATCTGGCGTGGCAGGCGCTTCGGCCGGGCGGCAGAGGTGTTTTCGAAGTCTCTGATCTGCCGAAGGACAGCCCCGCGCGGCTGTTTTCAATGGGTTTGATCACCAACCTGCTCAATCCCAAAGCGGCGATCATGTATCTGACCCTCATCCCGCAGTTCATCGACGCCGATCGAGGGCACCGGTTCGCCCAGGGAATGACGTTGGGGACGTTGCAGATCACGGTCAGCATGATTGTGAACGCATCGATCATCGTCGCCGCCGGATCCGTGGCCCAACTGTTCACCCGTAGCCCGACCTGGGCGCTCTGGCAGCGACGCGTGACCGGCAGCCTGCTCGGGGGCGTCGCAATCGTGTTGGCTCGCGAGGTGCCTGCTCGAGCTCGCGTCTGATCGACCGGGTGAAAAGTTCAGGCCGCTGAACGAAACATGCTCGAAAAGCCGATATCACCCGTAGTTCTCACAACGGGTCTAACGTCCGATCATGACGATCGACAAGTCCGCTCTCCCGGCGCCCAGCACGACGAAAGCATCAGCCGCCGAGGGTGATTACCTCGAGAAACGACAGCTGAAGAAGGGCACCGCGGGCTGGGTCCTGCTGGCCGGTCTCGGCGTCAGCTACGTCATCTCCGGCGACTACGCCGGCTGGAACGGCGGACTCGGCGAGGGTGGGTTCGGCGGATTGCTGATCGCCGCGGTCATCATCGCCGCGATGTACCTCGCCATGGTGCTCGGCATGGCCGAGATGTCCTCGGCCCTGCCCGCCGCGGGCGGTGGCTACACCTTCGCCCGGCGTGCGATGGGACCGTGGGGTGGATTCGCCACCGGCACCGCCATTCTCATCGAGTACGCGATCGCGCCCGCCGCGATCGCCACGTTCATCGGCGCCTACGTCGAATCGTTGAACCTGTTCGGCATCACCGACGGGTGGTGGGTCTATCTCGCCGCGTACGCGATCTTCATCGGCATCCACCTGGTGGGCGCGGGCGAGGCGCTCAAGGCCATGTTCGTCATCACCGGTATCGCTCTCGTCGGACTGGTCGTCTTCGCCGTCGCCGCGGCGGGCATGTTCGACGTCTCGAACCTGACCAACATCGCCGCCGACCCCGATGCGGCCGGGTCGTCGAGCTTCCTGCCGAACGGCTACCTCGGCATCTGGTCGGCCATCCCGTTCGCGATCTGGTTCTTCCTCGCCGTGGAGGGTGTCCCGCTCGCCGCCGAGGAGGCCGAGAACCCCGAGCGCAACGTCCCCCGCGGCATCATCGTCGCGATGCTCATGCTGGTCGTCACCGGCGCAGTCGTGCTCGTACTCGCCACCGGCGCCGTCGGAGCCGACGAACTCACCGACTCGGGCAACCCCCTCGTGCTGGCGCTCGGCGACGGGACCGCCTCGAGCGTCGTCAACTACATCGGTCTCGCGGGCCTCATCGCGAGCTTCTTCTCGATCATCTACGCCTACTCGCGGCAGACGTTCGCCCTCTCGCGCGCCGGCTACCTTCCCACGTCGCTGTCGTTGACCAACAACCGCAAGGCGCCGGTGTGGGCGCTGATCATCCCCGGGGTGATCGGATTCGCGCTCACCTTCATCGGCGAGGGCGCGATGTTGCTCAACATGGCCGTGTTCGGAGCCGCACTCAGCTATGTGTTGATGATGATCAGCCACATCGTGCTCCGGGTGCGCGAGCCCGACATGCCGCGGCCGTACCGCACGCCCGGCGGCATCGTGACCACCGGCTTCGCCCTGGTGATCGCCGTCGCCGCGGTCATCGCGACGTTCCTCGTCGACACCACCGCCGCGCTGTGGACGCTCGGAGCGTTCGCCGCGTTCATGGCCTACTTCGGCCTGTACAGCCGGCGTCACCTCGTGGCCGGGTCACCGGACGAGGAGTTCGCGCTTCTCGCCGACGACGAGGTCGTGTGAGGGGTGTCGACCTATCGGCAGATGCTCGGCGGCACCACCTTCACCTTCGGTTCCCTGATCGACCTGCTCGCCAAGGCGACGCCGCGCCGCAGCGGTGACGAACTCGCCGGATGTGCGGCCGAGACCGACCTCGAACGCGCGGCCGCGCAGTGGGCGCTCGCCGACGTCTCGTTGACCACCTTCCTCGAGGATCTGGTGGTCCCGTACGAGACCGACGAGGTGACCCGACTCATCATCGACACCCACGACCGGTCGGCGTTCGCGCCGGTCGCCGACCTCACCGTGGGTGGTCTGCGCGACTGGCTACTAGCCACCGCGAGCGGGCCGAACGCCGCCGAGCGGCTGCGCACGGTCGGCGCGGGACTGACCCCCGAGATGGTCGCCGCCGTGAGCAAGCTGATGCGCAACCAGGACCTGATCGCGGTCGCGAAGGCGACGAGCGTTACGTCGGCGTTCCGCACGACGATCGGCGCACCCGGGACCCTGACCACCCGGTTGCAGCCCAACCACCCCACCGATGACCCGATGGGGATCGCCGCGGCCACCCTCGACGGACTCCTGCTCGGGTGCGGGGACGCGGTGATCGGCATCAACCCGGCGACCGATTCGCCGCAGGCCACCTCGGATCTGCTGTACCTGCTCGACGAGATCCGCACGCGGTACGACATCCCCGTGCAGTCGTGTGTGCTGTCGCACGTGACCACGACGATCGGGTTGATCGAGGCGGGCGCCCCGGTCGATCTGGTCTTCCAGTCGATCGCGGGCACCGAGGGCGCCAACCGCGGGTTCGGCGTCGACATCGCCGTGCTGCGCGAGGGCAACGAGGCGGGGCGGTCGCTGCAGCGCGGGACCGTCGGCGACAACGTCATGTACTTCGAGACCGGGCAGGGCTCTGCGTTGTCGGCGGGCGCGCACATCGGTACCGGCGGTCGGCCCGTCGACCAGCAGACCCTGGAGACCCGGGCGTACGCGATCGCGCGTGAGTTCGATCCGCTGCTGGTCAACACCGTCGTCGGATTCATCGGACCCGAGTACCTCTTCGACGGCAAACAGATCATCCGCGCGGGGCTCGAGGACCATTTCTGCGGCAAGCTGCTCGGGCTGCCGATGGGTGTCGACGTCTGTTACACCAACCATGCCGAGGCCGATCAGGACGACATGGACACCCTGCTCACGCTGCTCGGCGCGGCCGGGGTCCCGTTCGTCATCACCGTGCCCGGCGCCGATGATGTGATGCTCGGCTACCAGAGCCTGTCGTTCCACGATGCGCTCTATGCGCGACGTGTGTTGGGGCTCAAGCCTGCTCCCGAGTTCGAGGCGTGGCTCGGCGTCGTGGGCATGCTCGACGACACCGGACGCATCCTCGACCTCGCGCCGGAGGCGTCACCGCTACGAGCACTGACCGACCGATCCGGGGCCCACCTGTGAGGGGGTCGACGTGACCGATCTGTGGTCAGTGCTCCGGCAGAACACCTCTGCGCGTATCGGATTGGGGCGGGTCGGGGACTCGTTGCCGACGAGTCGGGTGTTGGAGTTCGCGGCGGCACATGCCGCGGCCCGCGATGCGGTGCACCACCCGCTCGATGTCGATGCGCTCGTCGCCGCGATCGAGCCGCTCGGGTTGGGCACGCCGTCGGTGGTGGCCAGCCAGGCCGCCGACCGCAGTGAGTACCTGCGGCGTCCGGATCTGGGACGGCAACCGGCAGAGGGCTTCTCGATGGACGCGGAGGACGCCGACATCGGCATCGTGCTCGCCGACGGGTTGTCGCCGATCGCGCTCACCGAGCACGCGGCCGGTGTCGTCGGGGCCATCAAAGACGTGCTCGCGCCGCAGTACTCGATCGCCACGCCGGTGATCGCGACGCAGGCACGCGTCGCACTCGGTGATCACATCGGCGCGGCACAGAAGGTGGGCACGCTCATCGTCGTCATCGGTGAGCGGCCCGGGTTGTCGGTGGCCGACAGCGTCGGCATCTACCTGACGCACCTGCCGCGCCCCGGGCGGGCGGATTCCGAGCGCAACTGCATCTCGAACATCCATCCGCCCGGCGGTCAGAGCTACGTCGGCGCCGCGCGGGTCGTCGCGGCGCTGGTGGAAGGCGCACGCGCACTGGGCCGCAGCGGCGTCGACCTCAAGGACACCAGCCGGACGTTGACCGAATAGTCAGGCCGCGTGGGCGTGCCGCTGCGACGGCCAGTGGCCGATCTCGTGCACCCGGCCCCTGGTGTCGACGGTGCGTGCCGCCACTCCGAGGTCGATGAGCCGGTGCGGTGCGCGATCGGGGTGCGCGTAGGTCATCATCGCGGCGGCGTACGCCGAACCCGCATCGTCGGCGATGGTGCTGACCGTGGCGAACGCCGGCGCCGGGCGCGGATCGAACGGGCTGCGCGGCAGGGCGTCGATGTCGGTGCGGGTGAGAGTCGACAGGGCGTGCCCGGGCTCGAGCTCGACGAGTTCGTTGCCGACCGGGACGTGCCACCCGCCCAGTGGGGGATGCCCCGCCGTCGCGGTCACGTTCCCAGCGTGCGCGTCCCCGACGGTCACCAGTGCGCCGCACTCGAAGCGGCTCGCAACCCGCTGCGCAGCGCGGTCGGCGAGGAATGCGCGGGCGGTCCCGAGGAGTTCGAGGCGAACGTCGGTGGGGACGACGACTCGGCCCTCGCCCAGGCGGGGTCGGTGCCACTCCGGAACCGGCGTCATCGTCCGCACGGTCATCGGACGGGGTCCGTCGACGGTGAACTGCAGGTGGGGGAGGAAGCGGTAGTCGGGGATTGCGCTCCGACGGACCGATCGGTTCGCCCCGTCGGTGAGGTCTGCGAAATACAGGGCCTCGGTGAGGATCTGCTCGAGCAGGACCCCGACCATGGCGGGTGACCCGCCGGCGAGGTCGACGGCGTGGATCTCCGCCGACGGCCGCTCACGGTTGACCGTGAGGTCGACGTGGTCGGCGTAGCGGGTGACCTCGCGCAGAGCATTGGGCAGAGCGGCGGGTTCGGTCACGGACACCGATATTCCGGTGCCGAGACCGGTTATGGCAGCGGTGGCGATCATCATTGATACCTCGATCCGGTGGGGGGTGATGGATTCCATCGTGGGCGGCCACCCTGGGATGTCCCTGTGAGCGACCCGATAGGCCGCTACGGACTTCGAGTCACCGCCGACCGTGCCGAAACGTCCCGCCGAACGTGCCAGAACGCTCCGCCGAACGTGCCGAACGGACCTGTCGAGCGTGCCGAACGGACCTGTCGGGCGTGTGGAGCGGACCTGTCGAGCGTGCGGAACCGCCACCCGGGTATCGCTTGTGTGACAGCGCTCCCACCCCGTGTCGGTCTCGGCACGGTGGGCGGGTGATTTGGGCCCACTCGGCGGGTGATTAAGGCACGGTGGGCGGCTGGATGGTGACGTAGCCGTACGTGTGGTGGCGGGTGAAGCCGAGGCGGCGATAGAGGCGGATGGCGTCGACGTTGTCGGCCTCGACCTGCAGGTACGCGTTGTCGG
>NZ_JAEMTF010000033.1:6074-25885 GCF_016462415.1 Williamsia sp.
TAGAGGCGGATGGCGTCGACGTTGTCGGCCTCGACCTGCAGGTACGCGTTGTCGGCGCCCTGGTCCCGGCCCCACCGGAGCACCTCGGCGACCATCCGGCTGCCGATACCGGTGCCCCGTGCCCGCGGAGCCGTCCACAGACACGCGATTCCGACCCACCGTTGTCCCGAACCGGGATCGGCGCCGAACGGTTCGTCGGAGGTCACCGCCCCGCGTCCGATCGCGACGAGCCCCTGGTCGTCGGAGACCGAGAAGAACGCGAGCATCCCGTCGACCGACGCGGTGAGCACCGCGGTCGCGACATCACCCGCCGACGACCGGCCGGATTCGTCGAGGTAGGCCTGCACCCATCCGGGGGCCGGCACGGTCGACGTGTCCACGTCGACGCCGGCGGTCACCGACAGCGGATCGGTGGATCGCACCATTGCGACGGCCTGGATCTCGAATCGGTCCGGATCGACGTGCGATGCGGGGATGAGACGTTCCACCACTGCACATCTCGTGGCCAGGTCGTGTGCGTGGAAGAACTGCGCCAGCGCGGCGACCGATGTGTCGTCGAGGGTCGCCCCGCGTTCCACGGGCGTCGCGGAATTCGCGCGACGGGTGAACCCGCCGCCGGCGCGGGCGAGCCAGCCGTCGATCACCGCGAAATCCGTTCCCGGCCAACCCCGTGCGGCCGCGATCTCGAGCGACCGGATGTCGGAGTTCCGCACCGGACGGTCCGAGAGCGCCCGCACCGACAGCACCAGCGCGGCCGGGACCGTGATCTCGTCGCCGTCGCGGGCGACGACCACGTCGGCACCCGTCGACACCAACACGCCGGTCACGTCGCTGGCCGTGGCCGACGGGTCACGTCGCCAGTCGCCGGGAGCGCCTGCGCCCTTACGGAATCGGACCACGACACGATCGCCGGGCGAGGGGGACGCGGGGTCAGTCCTCGTCATCGTCCGGGTCGTCGTGACCGAAGGGATCGGGGCCCTCGCCCGGGGTCCAGGTAAGACCCGGCACACCCCAGCCGCTCTTCTTGATCAGCTTCTTGGCCGCGCGTGCGTTTCGGCCCACCAGGACGTCGACGTAGAGGAAACCGTCGAGGTGTCCGGTCTCGTGCTGGAGCATGCGGGCGAAGAACCCGGTGCCCTCGATCTCCACCGGCGCGCCGGTGCGATCGACGCCGGTCACCTTGGCCCATTCGGCTCGCCCGGTGGGGAACTGCTCGCCCGGCACCGACAAGCAGCCCTCGTCGTCGTCATCGGGGTCGGGCATCCCCTCCGGGATCTCGGAGGTCTCGAGCACCGGGTTGATCACCTCGCCACGCAGGCGTTCGGTGCCGCGGGTCTCGCCGCCGGGGCAGTCGTAGACGAAGAAACGCCGACCGACGCCGACCTGGTTCGCGGCCAGTCCGACGCCGTGCGCCGCGTCCATCGTCTCGTACATGTCGTCCAGCAGCGCAACGACATCCGCGGGCGGCCGGCCCTGCGCGTCGAGGGCCACCGGCTCGGTCGCTCGGTGCAGCACCGGCTCGCCGACGATGCAGATGGGGAGAATTGCCATGCGGCACAGATTACTAGTGCTCGACACCGGCACGCCCAACCCGAAATCGGGCCCGGGCCGTGGTTAGATGTTCAACGAACCACATCGATGTAAGTTTCCTTCTCTCCCCTTCGTCGGCTACCGCGACCAGGGGTCGTGGGCAGCGACGATGTGTCGGTAGAGGAGAACCTCAAGGGAGCGAGATGGACGGCGCAACTGCGCGAAGCCAGAAGCGGTCGGGGCAACCCGCCGATTCGGCGAACCAGGCCACCGGGGACCAGGCCGATTCACCCACCTCGAGCACCGGACCCGACGTCAACGGTGGTGACAGCAATGTCGTCGGGGCCGACGGATTGACCCGCCGCGAACACGACATCCTGGCCTTCGAGCGCCAGTGGTGGAAGTACGCCGGCGCGAAGGAAGAAGCCATCAAGGAGCTGTTCGGCCTCTCGGCGACCCGCTACTACCAGGTGCTCAACGCCCTGGTGGACCGGCCGGAGTCGCTCGCGGTCGATCCGATGCTGGTGAAGCGTCTCCGTCGTCTGCGTGCGAGCAGGCAGAAGGCCCGCGCCGCGCGTCGCCTCGGATTCGAGATCACCTGATCGCGTCCGTAGAGTAGCGGCCGTGATGACCCCGGATCGGGAACCCAATCGGCTGCCATTCCGCGCAGGCGCGATGTTGCTGCTCGCGGTGGCTGTCGTGTGCATCGGCCTCGGTTGGCACTCGGCGGTGACGACGACGAGCAGCCCCGAGGCAGATCTCCGTGCGGCGGCTGCGTCGAGCTCGGCGTCCGCGGCCGCACCCAGCACCTCGGCATCGACGAGCGCATCGGCCTCCGGTGCCGGCTCCAGCTCGACCGACCCGAGCAGCTCGTCGACCGCCGGACCGCTCGCCTGTGTCTACAACGCCGGCTCGATCAGCGGTCTCGCCGTCGAGGTCACCGCGTCGTTGAAGTCGAAGGGCTGGCGCGTCGCCGAGCCGGGCAACCTGCAGTCGGCCAGCATCACCGAGAACACCGTCTTCTACCCGTCGGCGCTCGAGTCCGAGGCCGACCGCCTCGTGTCCGACCTGGGCAACGACGCCACCGCCGACCTCAAGCCGTCCTCGTTCACGCAGTGCCGAGGCGGGTTGGCGGTCGTCGTCATCACCCGATAGAGCCGACCGATATGATTCGGCCAGACACGACAGCCAGCTCGGGCGCCGGGAGCGCAGCGGGCGGCGCCGACAACAAGGGAGCCCCTCAGCGATGACCCACCAGCCGACCCCCACCTCTGGTGCACGCGGCCGCACCTCGGTGCGGCGCGCACTCCTGCTCGCGTCCTCGGTGCTCGCCGCGGGAAGCGTGCTGGCGGCGTGCAGCCCCGGCGAGGAGCCCTCGAGCCAGCAGGGCACCACGCCGCCGGTCATCACCGGTGACCAGGCGCCGGGCGGCCTCGGCGTCGGTGAGACCCCCGCGGGCGAGTCCGGCTCGGAGGGCTCGAGCAGCGGCGCGACCGCATCGTTGATCAGCCCGCAGGGCACCCAGGTCGGCACCGCGACGTTCACCACCGAGGGCGCCGAGGTGAAGGTCGACGTCAAGGTGACCTCCGGGATCCCGGCCGGTTTCCACGGCATGCACCTGCACTCGGTCGGCAAGTGTGAGAGTAACTCCGTCGCCCCCACCGGCGGCGCACCCGGCGCCTTCCTCTCGGCCGGTTCGCACCTGCAGGTCGACGGCCGCACCGGCCATCCGGCGAGCGGCGATCTGGTCTCGATGTTCGTCTCCGCGGCGGGCACCGGCGAGACCGTCACCACGAGTGACGCATTCACCATCGGCGACATCGTCGGCAAGTCGATCATGATCCACGCCAATGCCGACAACTTCGCCAACATCCCCACCCGCTATGCGCCTGCACCGGATCAGGAGACCCTGTCGACGGGTGACGCCGGCGGCCGGATCGCCTGCGGAGTCATCGAGCAGGAGTGATCGAGGCCATCGAGTTCCGGGGCTCACCGGCCCCCACCATCGGTGTCGAGTGGGAGTTCGCACTCGTCGACAAGGTGACCGGTGATCTCTCGAATTCGGCTGCCGCGCTGTTCGACCGGGTCGTCGAGCTCGACGACTCGGCGTCGCAGGGTCGTATCCACAAAGAGCTGCTGCGCAACACCGTCGAGTTGGTGACGGGTATCTGCACCACGACCGCCGAGGCGATGGCCGATCTGCGTCGAACGCTGGGAGTCGTGCGCGGAATCGGTGACGACCTGGGTGTCAACCTCTACGGCGGGGGCACCCACCCGTTCGCCGAGTGGTCGACCCAGCAGCTCACCGAGGCGCCGCGCTACGCCGAACTGATCGAGCGGACCCAGTGGTGGGGACGCCAGATGTTGATCTGGGGCGTGCACGTCCACGTCGGGATCGACCGTCGCGACAAGGTGCTGCCGATCGTCAACGCATTGTTGGCGTACTACCCGCACCTGTTGGCGCTCTCGGCGTCGTCACCGATGTGGTCGGGGCAGGACACCGGGTACGCGAGCAACCGGGCGATGATGTTCCAGCAGCTGCCGACTGCCGGTCTGCCGTTCCAGTTCTCGCAGTGGGGCGAGTTCGAGGCGTTCGTCGCCGACCAGAAGACCACCGGGATCATCGACCACGTCAACGAGATCCGCTGGGACATCCGCCCGTCCCCACGGCTGGGCACGGTCGAGGTCCGGGTCTGCGACGGCGCCACGAATGTCCGCGAACTCGAGGCCATCGTCGCGTTGATCCACTGCCTCGTCGTCGACATCGACGCCCAGCTCACCGCAGGCACGCTGCCGCGGGAGATGGCGCCGTGGTTGGTTCAGGAGAACAAGTGGCGCGCGGCCCGGTACGGGCTAGACGCGGTGATCATCCAGGACGCGGACTGCAACGAGCGACTCGTCACCGACGACCTGGCCGACATCCTCACCCGACTCGAGCCGGTGGCCCGGCGACTCGACTGCGTCGACGAGCTTGCCTCGGTCGCCGAGATCACCGGCGGACGCGGCTCGTACCAGCGGCAGCGCACGGTGTTCGAGCGGACCGGCGACATGCGCGACGTCGTGGCGCTCGTCGTCCACGAACTCGGACGCTGAGCGCGACGACTCCGTCGCGGTGTCGAGAGGTCAGACCATCGGGCGCGACGCCTGCGTCTGCAGGTCGAGCGCGAGCAACGCGATGTGGGCGCGTGAGATGCCCTCGGGCAGAGCGAGATCGATGCCGGTGGTCTGGGTGATGCGCCGCAGCCGGTAGTCGACGGTGTTCGGATGGATGTGCATCCGCCGTCCGGTGCTCTTCCGGTTCAACCCGGTCTCGAGGTGCACGCGCAGGGTCTCGAGAAGCTCGGGGTGACTGTCCAACGGGTTCAGCGTGGACGCGAGGTGATCGCGGGCCGGACCCGGTCGGGTGATCTGGTACTCGATGAGCAGGTCCTGCATCTCGTAGAGGCCCGGCGGACGCCGGATCGCGCGGACCAGGTCCATCAGATCGTGCGTCTCGTCGGACAGATCCGGGATCTTCTCGGTGGGGCCGATCGACTGCGTGGCGATGATCGGGGCCTCGGCGTGCACCGACAACTCGGCGAGCAGTTCGTTCGTCAGCAACGGCAGATCGGGATCGGCGGGGACGAGCACGGTGCCGCCGCTGTTGCTGAGCAGTGTCAGCGCCCGCGAGTTGAACATCGTGGCCAGCGCCGACTGCACCCGACGCAGCTTGCGCCGCGCGGCGATCTTGGTGTTGACCCGCGGGTCGAGTTCGTCGGGGTGCGGCGCCATCGACAGCGACACCACCTGGTAGCGATTCGCGATGGGGATGCCGGTCTGACGTGCGACGGCCGACGCGGTGTGGCCCGACAGCAACGCCGACATGAGCGTCTGCGTCGCCGACTGGTGCTGGCTCGCGACGAGTCGCTGCTCCTCGACGTACGCGGTGGCCACGTTGGCGGTGAAGGTGTCGAGCAGCTTCATGACCAGCTTGAACCCGGAGACCAGGTCACCGAGGTCATCGGCGCCGGCCTGCGCGGCGATCAGGTCGAAACCGATCTTGATGCCCTCGTGATACGTGTGGATGATCGTGTCGAGCGGGACGCCCTCGCGCGCCCACTGAGCGGCGGACTCGCGGATCTGGGCGAGCTGCGCGTCCCCGGGAATCGTCTGGTCGTCGAGCATCTCGATGGCCAGACGCAGGCAGGTCTGCGTCACCTGGGTGACGTCACCGTGCAGTTGCTCGCCGGGCAGGGTGCCGCAGGGAACGACGTTGTCGGCGAAGTGGCCGACCATCTCGGTAGCGAGTTTGTTGATGTCGGACAGGGTCCGCGACGCAGGCCGTCCGGCCACCCGGAGTGTTGCGTTGGCCGCGAGGTCGGTGCCCTCGATGGTGTTGATGTCCAGACCCCTGCTTTGAGTCGTCATGGTGTTGCTCCCCGCTCGTATCCCACGCACCCCCGTGCCTGCGCGTGATTAATCCGTGTTGTGGACATTAACGTATAAGATTTCGCTCCGAAAGTGTGCGAATGCACAGTTTCCGTGCCTAACGACATCTCAGTGTGCGGCGCCGGAATCCATGTCCCCGTCGCGCATCAGGTCGTCGCGAGCGCGTTGTTCCTGGTAGGCGAGCCGCCCGATGCGATGTGCGACGACCGGTGCGGTGATCAACGCGAACAGCCCGGAGAGCACGAGCATCCCGAAGTCGACGCTGCCGGAGAGACGGATCATCGCGCCGACCAGGATCAGCAGCAGTCCGAAGGTCTGCGGTTTGGTGGCCGCGTGCATCCGCGTCATGGTGTCCGGAAAGCGCAGCACCCCGATCGAGGCGGTCAACGCGAGCACCGAACCGCTGAGCACCAGTACGGCGACGATGATGTCGGAGATCATGTGCGCTCACTTCCCGGCGACGGTGACCCCGCGTCGACGTCGTCGGATGCGGGCGTCCCGGCGCGGACCACGTCGTCACGGACACGGAAGCGGGCGATGGCGACCGACCCGACGAAGCTGAGCAGCGACAACGCCACGATGGCCGGGACCACGGTGGAGTCCAGACTGTAGGCGGCCCAGACCCCGAGGCTGCACATCGACAACGCGATCAGGGTGTCCAGCGCGACCAGGCGGTCGAGCGTGTTCGGCCCCAGCAGGATCCGGGCGGTGGTGATGATCGCCGCGGCCATCAACAGAACCGCGGCGATGATCCAGACGACCATCATGGTGTGCCTCCCGATTCTGTCCCGCGTGCGGTGTCCGAGACCGGGGCGTCGCGTTTCCCCCGGCCGCCGTCGAGCTGTTTGTCGGTCGCGGTCTGCAGGTGCTCGCGCAAGCTGGAGGGCACGTGGTGGAACTCTTCGTCGATGCCGTGGTACGGACTCGGGTGCCACTCACTGTCGCGCTCGAACGCGCGGATGAACAGCCGCTCCACGGTGGCCACCTGCTTGTAGAAGTCGCGGACCTTCTTCTCGCTGCTCACGTCGAAGACGTGGACGTAGAGCAGCCGACGCCGGTGATCGATCTCGACGACCATCGTGCCGGGGACCAGGTTGAGGTAGTCGACGGCCAGGGTGAGCACCATGTCGGACTTGATCGCCAGGCGCGTCCGGAGCACCGCCGACAGCGGTGGTCGGCGGGGTCGGATCGCGGCGTAGCCCACCTCGGCGCTGGAGACGACGAAGTCCCAGAACAGTCGACCCACGAGCACCACGACGGTGGCCGGGTGGATCCGGCCCTCGACCGGTACCCGGGGGAGCGGGAGCAGGTAGATGATGACCAGCGCCACCACGATCCCGGCGAGGACGTTGGCCCACGAGAGGGTTCCCCACAGCAGGACCCAGACGAAGGTCAGCCAGGCGATGGTCCACAGCCGGACGGCGATCTCGCGGCCGTCGGCGCCGAGCCATCCGAGCAGGTGGACGCGGTTGCGCAGACCCACCGCCAGGCGGGCCAGGTTCCACCAGCAGAACATGAAACTCATCCGCCAGGCGTGGTGGATCCGACCGCGGATCGGCCCCTTGGCCGGTGCGTGTCCCATCGGGCGGGTCATCGCGTCCCTCCCAACACGGCGTCGAGATAGATGTTCGAGTCGGTGAGGTCGGCGGCCGCGGCGTTGGTGAAGTCGAAGATCGGTCCGGCCCACAGGGTCAGAGCCACGCCGGCGACGACCATGATCATCGTCGGCACGACCATGCCCACCGGCATCCGGCCGACGTCGGCACGGTCACCGAACGCGATGTCGCCGGTTTCCTCGACCAGAGCGGATGGTCCGACGTCGGCCATGTCACCCTCGGGGGCGTCGGCGCGCGGACGCCAGAACGCCTTCGTCCAGACGCGGGCCATGACGTAGAGGGTCAGCAGGCTGGTGACCACGGACCCGGCCACTAGCAGCCAGGCGAGGACGCTGCCGTCCTGGACGCCCGCCTCGATCAGCGCCACCTTGCCGATGAACCCGGAGAACGGCGGGATGCCGCCGAGATTGAGGGCGGGGACGAGGAACAACCCGGCCAGCAACGGGCTCGCCGCGAGACCACCGAGCCGCCGCAGCGACGCCGACCCCGCCTGACGTTCGATGAGTCCGACGACCAGGAACAGCGTGGTCTGCACGAGGATGTGGTGCGCCACGTAGAAGATGGCGCCGGACAACCCGAACCGCGATGACAGGGCGATACCGAAGATCATGTAACCGATGTGGCTCACCAGGGTGAACGACAACAGACGCTTGATGTCGGACTGGGCGATGGCACCGAAGATGCCGACCAACATCGTCAACAGACCCGCGACCAGCAGCACCGTGTCCATCGAACCGCCGGGGAACAGCAGGGTGTGCGCCCGGATGATCGCGTACACACCGACCTTGGTGAGCAATCCGGCGAACACGGCGGTGACCGGCGCCGGGGCGGTGGGGTAGGAGTCGGGCAGCCATGTCGACAGCGGGAACACTGCCGCCTTGATGCCGAACGCCACCAGCAACACCGCATAGAGCGCACCGCGTGTGCCCTCGGGGATGTCCTGTAGACGGATGGCCATCTCGGCGAGGTTGAGCGTCCCCGTCGCCGCGTAGGCGAACGCGATGCCCGCCAGGAAGATCAGCGACGACACCATCGACACCATGACGTAGGAGACCCCCGCGCGCACCCGGTCGGCACTGGCACCGAGGGTGAGCAGCACGAAGCTCGCGGCGAGAAGTACCTCGAACGAGACGTAGAGGTTGAACAGGTCGCCCGCGAGGAAGGCGTTGCAGACACCCGCGGTCAATGCGAGGTAGGTCGGCAGGAAGATCGACACCGGCTGTTCGCTCGTGCCGTCGCGGATACCCTGCCCGACGGCGTAGAGGACAACGCACAGCAGCACGGCCGTCGAGACGACCAGCATGAGTGACGAGAGTTGGTCGACCACAAGGGTGATGCCGAGGGGGCCGTTGCTGTAGCCCTTCCCGTCCCAGCCGCCGACGTGCAGGGCGTAGGTGCCGTAGCGGTTGGTCAGATAGAGCAACATGCACGACGCCACGAACGCCGCGGAGATCGCGACGACGGTGACCGCCCGCTGAACACGCGGGCTGCGACCCATCACCAGGGTCAGGGCCGCGCCGCCGAGCGGGACGAGGAACGGGATGACGATCAGGGTTGCGAACCAGTGCTGGTCGATCATGTCCCGCCACCTCCCTTCCCGGTGCTCGCGGTGTCGTCGCTCGGCTCGGGATCGTCGTCGGTGTCGTCCTCGATGAGGTCGTCGGTGGTGTTCTCCGAAACCCCCTCGGGCATGAGGTCGGCCTCGATCCGGTTCCTTTTGCGGGAGCGGATCTCCTCCTCCGACAGCGGGTTCCCCTCGTCGTCGAACATGTCACCGATCTTGGTGTCGGTACCGGTGACGGGGTCGTCGCTGCGGTCGCGGTCGGGCGCACTGGCCAGCGACTGGCTCTTGACCTTGATGTCCTCGGGGTCGTCGTCGACGTCGTCGTCGGTGTTGATGACGAACGAGCGGTAGGCGAGGGCCAGCACGAACGCAGCGATACCCATCGTGATCACGATCGCCGTCAGGACCATCCCCTGCGCGAGCGGATCGGAGTCGCCGGTGCGGCTGTCGGAGTCGCGGCCGTAGATCGGCGGGTTGCCCATGCTCCCGGTGATCGTGATGATCAGCAGGTTGATCGCGTTGCCCACCAACAACAGTCCGAGCAACATCCGGATGAGGCTGCGTTCGAGGAGAAGGTAGACGCCGCACGCGGCGACGAGGCCGACGACGACCAGCAGTCCGAGGTTGACGCTCATCGGGTCACCGTCCCGTCGATCTCGCGTTCGGCGAACGCCGCGTCGTTGGCCGCGCGGGACCCGGCCGCGGTGGTCGCGGTCTCCTCGATGTCCAGGCGCGCGCCGAGGCTGCGCAGTACGTCGAGGACGAGGCCGACGACGATGAGATAGACGCCGAGGTCGAAGAACAACGCGGTGACGAGCTTGATGTGGCCGAGCACCGGCAGGGTGACCTCGAGTGTGGCCGACGACAGGGCCGGGGCCCCGGCGAGCACGGACGCGATAGCCGTCGACACCGACAACCCGAGACCGAGGCCCAGGATGCGGCCGGCGTCGATCGGGATGGCCTCGCCGAGTTCGTATCGACCACCCGCGAGGTAGCGCAGCACCAGCGCCATACCCATGGTGAGGCCGCCGGCGAATCCGCCACCGGGTGCGTTGTGGCCCGCGTAGAAGAAGTAGATCGATGCCACGACCATGGTCGGGAAGATGAGTCGGGTGGTGGCCTCGAGGACCATCGAGCGATGCCGCGGGTCGCGGAAGTCGCTGCCGCGCAACCAGGTGGTGCGTGCCGACGGGATGCCGTCGTCGATGTCGGGGTTCGCGCCCTGCAGGCGGGCGGCGTCGGCGACTCGCGGGGCCGAGCCGAAGCGGCGGTGGCGGAAGACCATCGACGCGACACCGGTGGCCGCCACGAGCAGCACCGACACCTCACCGAGGGTGTCCCACGCGCGGATGTCGACGAGCAGGACGTTGACGGCGTTCGCGCCGTTGCCCAGTTTGTAGGCCGCCTCGGGGATGTCGACGTGCATCGGGATGGTGCTGCGCGCACCCGCGGCGAACAGGCCGACCACGACGAGCAGGGCGCCGAAGGCCAGGCCGATCAGGGCACGCAGCGGCTTGAACCCGGTGGTGTGACGCGCCTCGGCCTCGGCGGGGAGCTTGCGCAGCACCAGCACGAAGATGACCAGCGTCAGCGTCTCGACGAGGAACTGCGTCAGCGCGAGGTCGGGGGCGCCGTAGAACGCGAACAGCATCCCGCAGCCGTAACCGGTGACACCGACGACCAGGGCGGCGGCCAGACGGTTGCGCAGCAGGGTCGCCGAGATGGCGGCGGCGACCATGATCCCGCCGATCACGACCTGGATCGCCGAGTCGAAACCGTTGACGTCCAACCGGTTCCGTGCGCCGAGGAACAACGCGACGGTCGGCACGATGATCAGGGTGACCATGATGACGCCCTGGGTCAGCGGCAGCGAACCGCGCTGGGTGACCCGGGTCAGCGCCAGTGAGGCGGTGTCGGCGCCGCGCAGCACGTAGTCGTAGATGCGGTCGGCGTTGCCCAGCGGCGGCGAGGTGAATCCCAGACGCCGACGCCGGCGACGCAGCAGCAGGAACACGGTGACACCACCGACGATGACGATCGCGGTGAGCAGCAGCGGAAGCTTGAACCCGTGCCACAGGGCGAGGTGCTCGATCTCGTGACCGTGCGCGGGCAGCGTCTTCGCGTACGGCTCGAACAGCGAGCCGAGCGGACCGGAGGCGAATCCCGCGGCCACACCGAGCAGGGCCAGCAACCCGGCGGGCGCCATGAACGCCGCGGACGGGTGGTGCATCTTGGCCACGGCCAGGCTCGGCTCGCGGCGCACCTTGCGGCCGAACGCACCGGCGAGGAACCGGACCGTGTAGGCCATCGTCAGGATCGACCCGAAGACCAGGATCGCCGTCGCGGCCACCGATTGCCACGTGGTCAGCGCCCCGGTCTCGGCGACCGCACCGAGCGCGGCCTCCTTGCCGACGAAGCCGATGGTGATGGGCAGGCCGGCCATGCTCGCCGCGGACACACTCGCAATGATCGCCAGCGCCGGGGACGCGGCGCCGAGGCGGGCGAGTTTGCGGACGTCGCGGGTACCGGTCGAGTGGTCGATGATACCGACGACCATGAACAGCGACGCCTTGAACAGGGCATGGGCCACCAACATCGCGATCCCGGCGAGCGCGACGTTGGTGTCACCGATGCCGACGAGCACCATCAGGAAGCCGAGTTGGGACACGGTCCCGAACGCCAGGATGAGCTTGAGGTCGAACTCGCGCAGCGAGCGCCATCCGCCCAGCACCATCGTCAGCAGGCCGAGTCCGACAACGGTCACCTGCCAGGCGACGTCGTCGGAGAAGCCCGGGGCCAGACGCGCGACCAGGAAGATGCCGGCCTTGACCATCGCGGCCGCGTGCAGATAGGCGCTGACCGGCGTCGGGGCCGCCATGGCACCGGGCAGCCAGAAGTGGAACGGGACGATCGCCGACTTGCTGATCGCGCCGATGAGGATGAGTACGACCGCGATGCTGATCAACATCCCCGACGGTGGGTCGGCCAGGATGTCGGAGAGCAGGTAGCTGCCCGCACGCTCGCCGAGCATGACGATGCCGGCCAGCATCGCGAGACCGCCCGCGGTGGTCACCAACAGGGCCTGTGTCGCGGCCCGGCGGGATGTCGCGCGCTGCGCGTAGAAGCCGACGAGCAGGAACGACAGGACCGTCGTCGCTTCCCAGAAGATGTAGAGCACGATCATGTTGTCGCTGGTGACCAGGCCGAACATGGCGAAGGTGAACGCGACCATCTGCGCGGCGAAACCCGCGACCCGGCGCTTGATCTCGTCGAAGTACTCGGCGCAGTAGCAGAGGACGAGCGCGCCGACGCCGAGCACGAGGATCGACATGACCGCGGCGAGGGTGTCCATGCGCAGGACGATGTCCATCTGCAGCGCGGGGACCCAGGTGATGGTCTCGGTGCGGGGCGGAGCGCCCTCGGAGGGCCAGTCGGCGATGACGGCGACCATCGACGCCGCCGGGGCGACGGCGAGGAGATAGAACCCTCGACGGCCGAGCCAGGAGATGATCGCAGGTGCAGCCAGGGCCGTGAGGGCCAGGGCAACCAGAATCGCGATCAACGCAGCACTCCGTCGTATCGATGGGCGGGGTGTCGGGCGGCGCAGGAAAGTCGAGCTCACTGCGATAACCGTCTCTTCACCCTACCGTCGGGCCTGCTCGCGCGACGATCGGGTCGTCGGGCGGTGCTCGGCGCGCAATCCGACCGGATGGCACGATACGGTGCGACCCGAGTGGTCGTCGGTATGGATGTTCTCGGTCGAGGGGTGGCGCGATGCGTGGTGCGGATGAGGCAGCGATGACGGGTCGAGAAGGTGTGCACGGTGCTCGGGCGTCGTGGTGGGCGGCGGCGCTGGCGGTGCTGGCGTTGTTCGTGCTCGCAGGCTGCGGCTCCGACGACTCCTCGCCCGCCCAGCCGAGCGGCCCGTCCGGAGTGGCTCTGCCCGACGACTTCCCCACCGATCAGGTGCCGCTCATCAGCGGCGCGGTGCTCTCGGCGGGTGGATCGGCCGACGAGGGCTGGAATCTCACCGTGCAGGGTCCGGCCGATACGACCGCCGCGCTCGACAGTGCCGTGAAGACCCTCACCGGTGGGGGCTTCAAAGAGGTGCAGAAGACCACCGACGGAGGCAATCAGGTGGTGGTCCTGACCGCGTCGAAGGTCGGCAAGACCTACACCGTCGAGGTCGGCAGTGTCGCGGGCGCCGCGGGCGGACCCAACTCGGTGTTCTACCAGGTGTCGGCGTCCTGACCGACGCGCGCACGATCACGAGCTGAATCACAGAAACCGGACAGCTCGCGCACAGATCCGGTCGTTATCAAGGACGTCGACACCGGTCGTCCGACGGTGTCGCGACCGCGGTGACCGGCGTGCACGGCCCGCCTGACGACAAGCGAGAGATCTGTGACCACCACACCCGTTTCACCGGCTGCCGAGGGTTCCCAGCAGCGCGAACCCCAGCAGCACCCCGGTCGGTACGAGTTCGTCCCGACCGGATTCGCCCACCCCGACGCGACCGATCGGATCGTGGCGGGGCCGCGGCCGTCGTTCGCGCAGTCGATGGGCGCGCGCAGCACCGAGTTCAAGAACGCCCTGATCGCCGGCGGGGTCGGGATCGCGGTCGCGTTCCTCGCCGCCGGTTTCGGTCTGGGGTACTGGGCCGGTGACGCCGGCTCGTCGTCCACGCCGCAGTCCGGCGTCTCGCAGATGGGCCCGGGCCAGGCCGGCTCGGGTCAGATGGGTTCGGGCCAGATGGGTTCGGGCCAGGCCGGCGGACAGTTCGGTGGGACCCAGAACGGTGTCCCGGGTGGGGCCTTCGGCGGTCAGACCCAGGACGGGACCGACGGGGCAGCCGGGTCGGGCACGGGGACCGGCACCACGACCGGCTAGATCGTCATCGTCGCTCGGGGCGGCGCAGTCCGAGTCGTGCCTCGGACTTGCGCGGCCTCGTGCGCGAGACCTGGCGACGGGCCCGCCGCTCGAGACGACGTTCGCGCGGCGGGGTGTCCCACTCCTCGGGTCGCTTCTCCACCCAGCGCCGGGATCGCCAGGCGAACGGGATGTGCAGCAGGTATCCGAGGATGGCCACGAACATCAGGATGTACGGGAACGTCACCAGCAGTGCGGCGCCCACGGCGACCAGGATCAGCAGGCCCACCAGCGCGCGGGGCGGGATCGCGAACGACTTGAGGGACGCGGTCGGGATACGGCTCACCGCGAGGGCCGCGGTCAGCATCATCCACGAGCCGACCGCCGCCGCAGAGGTCCACCAGCCGTAGCCGAACTGCTGTTCGGCGGCGATGGGCAGCAACGCGATCAGCGCTGCCGCGGGGGCAGGCACCCCGACGAAGAAGTCCTTCGTGAACTTCGGTGCGCTGGTGTCGTCGAGCAGGGTGTTGAAACGGGCCAGACGCAACACGATCGCGCAGGTGTAGATCAGCGCCAGCACCCAGCCGCTGTCCTCACCGCGCAACAACACGAGATAGATGGTGAGTGCGGGTGCGACGCCGAAGTTGATCGCGTCGGCGAGCGAGTCGAGCTCGGCGCCGATGCGGGTCGTCGCCCCGAGCAGCCGGGCGATCCGCCCGTCGACACCGTCGAGAAGTGCTGCGGCGGCGATCATCCCGACCGCGAGGTCGATGCGTTCGTCGAGTGCGAACTTCGCCGCCGACAGGCCTGCGCAGATGGCCAGCACGGTGATCGCCGACGGCAACAGCAGTCGGCCCCCGCCCAGGTCGGGAACGCGGGATCGGTTCTCCGACACGCTCGCTCGAAGTCGGCGGCGGCGCGATTCACGAGGAGAGCGGTAGGGGGTGCGAACGCGGGGACGCGGCGAGTCGATCATGTCGACACCGGCGCATCCAGGGTGGCGAGAACGGTTTCCGCGCCCACCGCGCGCTGTCCGACGAGGACCGTGGGGACGGTCCCGGCCGGTAGGTACACGTCGACACGTGAGCCGAACCGGATCAGCCCGTAGGTCTCACCGAGTTCGACCCGGTCGCCGACCGCGCGCTCGCAGACGATCCGACGTGCTATCAATCCGGCGATCTGCACGACACCGACGTCGATCGCCGCGTCACCGCTCCCGGTGGACGTCCGGATGCGCATGCTGACGCGCTCGTTGTCGATGCTCGCCGCGGGCAGGTCGGCGGAGAGGAACTGGCCGGGGGTGTGCACGACGGAGACGACCTCACCGGCCACCGGTGCACGCTGGACGTGGACGTCGAACACGCTGAGGAATGTCGACACCCGCGGCAGCGGCTGGTCGCCGAGCCCCAGGTCGACCGGCGGGACCGTCTCGTCGACGATCGTGATCTCGCCGTCGGCGGGCGCCACCACGGCACCGGCGACGACCGGCGGGACGCGGGTGGGGTGTCGGAAGAACGTGGCACTCGCGAGGGCGAGCGCGGTCGCAGGGGTACGAATCCACCGGTGTCGGCGTGCGAGCACCGCGACCGCGGCGGGACCGGCGACGAACGGGATCCCTGCGGGATGCATCGTCGGGACGGTGTGTCGGATCAGCTCCGCGACGTGCGCGATACCGGTGGTGTGTTCGGTGACCGCGCCGCCCTCGGGCGCCCCCGCAATTCCCGGGCGATCGATCCCCGTCTTCGGGCGTCTCGCCACGTCGTTCTGCCTCCCGCTGTCGTCCAACGCCGGTCTGCGTTGTCGCATTCAGGGTAGAGGGTAGGGGTCGAGGGACCTGCCTGCTCCTTCTACGATCGACGTGATCGCAGGTCAACCGCTCAATCGAGCAGGATGACCTCCACGGTGGCCCCGGCCGAGACGTCGTCGGCGTCGGCGTCGATGTCGATGAGCGCGTTGGCCGAGGCGAGGAACCTCAGGTGGTGCGAACTCGGCGGCCCGATGGGGATGACCGAGCCGACACCGTCCGCCCCGCCCGCGTGGGTGAACACCCCGCGTCGGAACTGGCGCTTGCCCCGGGGTGAGCGCAGATCGTCGGCCAGGGTGGCCCGGATCCGACGACGGTGTGCGAGCAGACCCATGGCGTCGCGCAGGGGTGGTCGGACGAAGATCTCGAACGACACCTGCGCGCTCACGGGGTTGCCCGGAAGGGTCACGATGGGGACCGTGGTGCCGGTCGCGCTGGTGTATCGACCGCTGCCCTGGGGCATGCCCGGTTGCATCGCGACCTTGAGGAAGTCGACGCCCTGACCGGTCAGGGCGTCCTTGACCACCTCGTAGGCGCCCGCGCTGACACCACCCGAGGTGAGGATCAGGTCGACCTCGGTGGGCCCGTCGATCATCTCGTCGAGGCGCGCCCGGAACTGCCCGACGTCGTCGGGGACGAAGTGCACCAGGGTCGCCTCGCCGCCCGCGGATCGGACGGCGGCACACAGCATCGCACCGTTGCTCTCGTAGATCTGCCCGTGCTCGAGCGGGTTGCCGGGCGCGATGAGTTCCGACCCGGTCGAGAGCACCACGACGTGCAGCGGGGCGGTGACCTCCACCTCGGCGACACCGAGTGCGGCGAGCAGACCGATCTGGGAGGACCCGATCACCGTCCCGGTGAGCAGGGCCGGTTCACCCGCCTCGATGTCGGAGCCGGCGCGCCGCACGGCGGTGCCGACGGCAACCGACCCGTGAATCGAGACCCTCTGGTCGCCGCCGTCGGTGAGTTCGACCTGGACCACCGCGTCGGCGCCCGCGGGCATCGGGGCGCCGGTCATGATCCGGTGGACGGTGCCCTCGGTGAGGGTGAGCGGATCGGTGCGCCCGGCCGGGATGTCCTCGGCCACCGGGAGGCGCACGGGCTCATCCGCCGAGGCGCCGGCGATGTCGGCGGCACGCACGGCGTATCCGTCCATCGCGGAGTTGTCGAAGCCGGGCAGACTGACCGCCGCTGCGACGTCGACGGCCAGGGCGCGGCCGAGTGCATCGGCGATCGGGACCCGCACCGTCCGTGCCGGTCCGAACAACGAGGCGACGTGGGCCTGGTGGTCGGACACCGACCGCAGCGGGGCGGTCACCGGGTGCCGAACGACCGCAGGAACAACGCCTCCGACAGTGCGGTCCGCGCGATCTCGGTCGGATCGACGCTCTCGTTCGGGGCGTGGATCCGACACCGCGGCTCCTCCACCCCGAGCAGGGCGATCTCCGCGCGCGGGCAGATCTCGGAGAGCACCGTGCACAGCGGGATCGACCCGCCCTGCCCGGAATGGGCGACCGGCGCACCGTAGGCCTGTTCCATCGCCTCACTCAGCGCGCGATAGCCGGGGCCGGTGGTGTCGGCGGCGAACGGCGCGCCGGTGGCCTCCGGGTCGACGACAACCTGTGCGTGCCAGGGGATGTGCGCCTGCAGATGCCGGGTCAGCGCGTCGAGCGCGATCGCGGGATCCATCCCCGGCGGCACACGGAGATTGAGCATGGCCGCGGCGGTCGGGACGATCGCGGCGGCGGCCTCGGCGGTTCGCGGGGCGTCGAGCCCGATGACGGTGACCGCCGGTCGGGCCCACACCATGTCGGCGGGCGCGCCCGAGCCGATGATGTCGACACCGTCGAGAATCGTTGCGTCCGTCCGGAACACGTCGGGGTCGTAGGGTGCACCCGCCCAGGTCTGGTCGGAGTCGAGGCCGTCGATGGTGGTGTTGCCGTCGGCGTCACGCAGGCTGGCCAGTCCCGCGACGAGGGCGGCCAGTGCGTCCGGTGCCGCGCCACCGAACTGGCCGGAGTGCACGTCGGAGCCCAGGGTCGAGACGGTCACCTTCACGTTGACCACACCGCGCAGGCTGGTGGTCAGGGTCGGGGTGCCCACCGCGACGTTGCCGGTGTCCCCGATCAGGATCATGTCGGCGTCGAAGAGTTCCGGACGCTCACGGGCGAGATGGTCGAGCCCTTCGCCGCCGGCCTCCTCGGATCCCTCGATGACGACCCGGATCCCGCAGGCGAGATCGTCGCCGACCGCGCGCAACGCGGTCAGGTGGGCGATCACGTTGCCCTTGCAGTCGGCGGTGCCGCGTCCGTACCAACGGCCGTCGCGCTCGGTGAGGGTGAAGGCGGGGGAGTGCCAGAGAGCGGTGTCGCCGGCGGGCTGGACGTCGTGATGGCTGTAGAGCAGCACCGTCGGCGAGCCGTCGGGGCCGGGCCGATGTCCGACGACGGCGGTGCTGCCGTCGGAGGTGGTGATGGACTCGCACGGCACCCCGACCTCGGCGAACGCGTCGGCAACCCAGGAGGCGGCGTCGGCGCACGCTGCGCGCTGGTCGGGTGCGATGTGCACGGACGGGAAGGCGACCAGGGAGGTCAGATCCGCCTGGGCGCGGGGCATCAGGCGGTCGACGCCCTCGGTGAGATCGGTGAGCGTGGACATGAATCTCAGCATGCCACCTCGCGGCCGTGTGACCCGGTGGTCGCGTACTGCATGGTCACCGTGTGGCGACTAGATTTCCCCTATGGCCGAGGGATTGCTGCTGGACATCGACGGGGTGCTGGTCACCTCGTGGCAGCCGCTGCCCGGAGCTGTCGAGGCGCTCGCGACGCTGACCGAACGCCGGATCCCCCGACTGTTCCTCACCAACACCACCTCGAAGTCGCGCGCGCAGATCGCCGCCGCGCTGACCGACTGCGGTTTCGACGTCGCCGCCGACGAGATCCTCAGCGCGGCCAAGCTGACCGCGGAGTACCTGGAGGCGGAGTACCCCGGCAAGCGGACGTGGGTGCTCAACGACGGCCCGGTCGCCGACGACATGGACGGGGTGTCGCTGTGCGCGGCCGACGACGACCCCGAGGTGGTCGTGCTCGGCGGCGCCGGGCCCGAGTTCACCCACGACGCCATCTCGCGGGTGTTGGAGTTGATGATCTCCGGGGTCCCGGTGGTGGCGATGCACCGATCGATGACGTGGTCGACCGACCGCGGCATGATGATCGACACCGGCGTGTACCTCGAAGGCCTGGAAAAGGCTGCCGGAGCGAAGATCCGGGCGATCGGCAAGCCGTCGCCGGTGGGGTTCCGGGCGGCGGTGGAGGCGATGGGCATCGAACCCACGTCGGTGGTGATGGTCGGTGACGACCTGCACAACGACGTCCTCGGGGCGCAGGCCGCGGCTCTGATCGGGGTGCTGGTTCGGACCGGCAAGTTCCGCTCGGACGCCTTGGCGACGGTGCAGAGCGACGAGTTCGGCCCGGTGCCCGATCACGTCATCGACTCCGTCGCCGATCTACCCGCGCTGTGGGACGAGATGGCGTCAGAGCGCGGACGCCGATGACGCGACGGATCCGGAGACCGTCGAACGAGACGGCGGTGGCGGGTGCGGTCGCGCTGCTGGGAATCCTCCCGGCGGTATCCGGCGCGCGGGGCATTCTCGAAGGCCCCCCGAGTGCGCCCGGCGGAGGCACGACCACGCCGAGTGTGGACAGCGAATACCGGTTCGTGAACGTCTTCTGGTTCGCCGCGGGGCCGGGTCTGTGGTGGTCGGCGGCCGCACCACGTGAGCGTGCGACGACCTCGAGGATCCTGCTCGGTCTCGCCGCCGCCGGCGGTGTGCCCCGGCTGCTGTCGTGGCGGGCCGTCGGCCGGCCGCACCCGGTCTTCCAGGCCGCGACCGCGCTCGAGCTGATCGGTGTACCAGCGGTCCTGCTCTGGCATCGGTCGGTGTTCGGCCGAGACACCGAGTCCTCGTGATCGTCGACATTCGCTGACTCATCGGTCCACA
>NZ_JAEMTF010000033.1:25985-41318 GCF_016462415.1 Williamsia sp.
GGCCGAGACACCGAGTCCTCGTGATCGTCGACATTCGCTGACTCATCGGTCCACAGATGACACCGCGACGACCGTTGCCCGGGGTGGCCGCCGAACCGATGCGGCCGCCCCGGCGCGGGCCGTCGTCACGACCCGAACAGTTCGACGAGATCGTCGTGGCCGAGATGATCGGCCCACTGTGCGGGCGTCGCGTCGAACCGGGCGTCGCGCACCGTGCGGTCGGCACCGAGTTCGAGCAGTCGCGCGATCATCGCGGCGTCGTCGCGTTCGACCGCGGT
The DNA here is from genome assembly GCF_016462415.1 of Williamsia sp. GTDB lineage: Bacteria > Actinomycetota > Actinomycetes > Mycobacteriales > Mycobacteriaceae > Williamsia_A. The sequence continues at coordinate 26,264 of NZ_JAEMTF010000033.1, forward strand.
GTGCAACGCGGTCTGCCACGGTTGCGACACCGGCAGGTCCGATCGTCCGAGGGCGTCGATGTCGAAACCGGACTCGACGAGCAGCTCCATGGACGTGACGCGTCCGTGCCCGGCCGCCCACACGATCAGTTCTGGTCGATCTCGACGGACGGTGGCGATCACCGCGTCGTCGACACCCCGGACGACACCCGCGTCGCCCGACATCACCGCCGCCACGAACGCTTCGGCCGGGTCGAGGACCGGAACCGCGGCGCCGAGCGCCTCGAGGCGGTCAGCGAGCCGTGTGTGACCGTTGGCGACGGCGTTCTCCATCGGGGTACGGCCGTTGCTCAGCGGACTCATGACATCGACACCGTGCCGGGCGAGCAGCTCGACCCGGTCGATCTGGTCGTGATTCACCGCCCACTCGAGGAGACCCCGAACGGCGTCGGTGGGTGACGGCAGCAGGTCCGGTACCGCGTGCCGCCACCGTCCGCCGTCACCGGCGCCGAGGCCGAACCCGAACAACACCTCGAGAAAGTCGTCGTCGGCGGTGAACATCCGGTTGTACAGCGTTTGAGCGTCATTGGGTTCCGCGCCCCGTTCGAGCAACACGCGAGCGAGGGCGGTCGAATGGCGATGGGGCGGTTGGGCCTGCTCGCCGCCGCCGAAGACGCCGGTCAACACGGTGAACGGGATGGGCAGCCCGTCGAAGAACCGACCGTCGTTCACGTCGGCCCCCGCGTCGAGCAGCAGGGTGGCCGCACCGATCGTGTCCGCGGCGTCGGTCGGCACCCGTCCGTAGGCCAGGTACATCAGTGGGGACCATCCGAACGGTCCCGTCGGATCAGTCGCGACGGATGCGCTGCGCGACAACGCCACTCGAATGGCAGCGACGTCGCCGACAACTGCGGCCACGGCCGGATCGGTGCTCGGCAACGTCGGATTCTCCGACAGCACCGCCATGGCCTGCGCCGGGCGAGTGGGATCGTCGGCGGCGTAGTTCAGACAGGCCAGGCGCAGGAACCGATCCGTCGGAGACGCATCAGCGGCGGGCTCGCGGTACTCCCAGAAGCGGGCCCGGATGGCCTCGACATGTCGGACGAGGCGCGGCCAACTGACAAAACCGTAGCGACGCGCGGTCACCGATTGCGCTCGGGCGAGCGGGAATTCAGGATCGGGACGCTCCAACGCGGCTTCCGCGAGGGCGTCGGGCTCGCCGCCACGGACCGCGCGTTGGAACTCACGGGCCTGCCTACGCAGCTGACCGAGATCCGGGCGTTCTGGGAGATGCGCAACAGCCATGACAGGCTCCTCTCGTCGCCTGTGGTCCGCAGAACAGGCCGAAAGGAGTGGTTGGCCTCGATAAGGTTCGATCTGCAGGTGGGCTCAGCCCTGTCCGCGGACCCGGAGGCGTCCTGCAGGCGCCGCCGACCAGAGTAGTGCGACGGCGCGCGCAGGTCCAGAGATCAACCGCGCTCGGCGGCCGCCTTGATCTTGGCCAGCGTCTCCTTGACGCCTTCTTCGAGTTCGACGTCGAAGTTGTCGGTGCCGCCCATGGTCTTGTCGATCAGGAACGCCGAGATCGCGGTGGTCTTGCCGCCGGCGGCGACCCGTCGCTCGGTCAGCGTCACGCCGTCGGCGGACGGGGTGATCTCGAAGCCCCACACCGTGCGGTTCTCGGTGATCCGGTAGGCGATCTCGCGGTTCGGCTCGAAGGTCACCACCTTCGCGGTGGTCGGCCACACGAGCAGCCCGCGCTTGTTGATGTTGATGGTCCTCGTGCCGGGGCCGACGCTGCCGCCGCGCACGATGATCTTGCGGCACTGCGGGCTCCACTCGCCCATGCGCGCCAGGTCGGAGACGATCGACCAGACCTTCTCGGGGCTGGCCTTGATGTCGGTCGAGGCTTCGATCAGCGGTGCTGCCATGGGGGGATCTCCTGGTGTCCGGGCGCGACGGTGCGTGCGTGGAGTCTAGCGACTCCGCCCGTCATGTCCGGTTCTCGGCCGCGGACATCGACACCCGTCCGGTGCTGATCCCGGCGAGCGTTCCGCCGTCGACGAGCAGGTCGACGCCGGAGATGAAGCTCGACTTCGTCGAGTCGAGCAGGAAGTCGGCGGCCGCGGCCACGTCCTCGGCGGTGCCGAATCGCCCGGCAGCGTTGTCGGTGACCATGGACTTGTATGCGTCGTGGGCGAAGTCGGCCTCGAACTCGTCCCAGCCCATCGGGGTGGCCACCACACCGGGACTGATCGAGTTGACCCGTGCTCCGCGGTCGCCCCAGCGTGGCGCCTGGGCCTGGACGCGGATCTGGTTGGCGCGCTTGGCGTATCCGTAGGTCATCGCCCGCGCGAGGTCGGCGGGTACGTCGGGCATGGACAGCAGCCCGACGGCCGCCAGTTCCTCGGCCGGGGCGGTCGCGAACGTCGCAGCTGTCGCCGCGTCGACTGCGTCGCGGAAGATGTGGCCGGCGATGCTCGAGATGTAGACCCCGGCGCCCCCGGGGGCGATGATCTCGCCGAACTCGTCGAGCGACAGCGCTACGCCCACCAGGTCGACCGCGGCGATCCGCTCGGCCGATGCCTGCGCCGGCGACAGACCCGCGGTGTGCGCGACCGCGGTGACCGGGCCCGATCCGGCGGCGAAGGCGGCGAGCTCGCGGACCGATGCCCGGTCGCTGACGTCGACCGCGTGATCACGTACGTCGTAGCCCTGGCGGCGCATGGTCGAACTCAGTGCCTGCAGTCGAGCGTCGTCGTGGTCGGCTAGAACAACCGGTCGGCCGGATCCGAGACGTCGTGCGATGGCTTCTCCCATGCCGCCGACACCGATCACCACCAGCACGTTTCCGATCATGCGGCCACAATAGACGGGTGTCCAGACGAATGTCCGAGAAATCCTTGACTCCGTCTGGGGCCGGTGTCAGCCTCAGGTGTGACCGACATCCACATCGCCATCATCGGAGCCGGGTTCGGCGGCGTCTGCGTCGCGCTGAAGCTGGCTGCGGCGGGTCACCACTCGTTCACCGTGTTCGACTCACACCCCGACGTGGGCGGTACGTGGTGGGCGAACACCTACCCGGGCGCCGCCTGCGACGCCCCGTCACACGTGTACAGCTACTCGTTCGCGCAGACCACCGACTGGTCGCGGCGCTTCGCCCCGGGGCCGGAGATCCAGAGATACCTGCGGCGATGTGTCGACGAGGCCGGGATCGCCGGACACCTCCGACTCGGCGTCACCGTCGAGGCGGTTCGGTGGACGGGTGCGGAGTGGACTCTGACCCTGGCCGAGGGCGAGCAGCTCACCGCCGACGTGGTCGTCGGCGCGACCGGTCAGCTCAACGTCCCCGGCTACCCGCCGATACCGGGCCTCGACGACTTCGAGGGTCCGAGCATGCACACAGCGCGCTGGCGCCGCGACGTCGATCTGGAGGGCCGTCGGGTGGCGGTGGTCGGGACCGGGGCGAGCGCGGTCCAGGTCATCCCCGCGATCGCCGACACCGTCGGCGAGTTGGTCGTGTTCCAACGGTCGGCGCCCTACGTGTTCGACAAGCCCGACGCGCCGTACGGAGATCGGCTGCACCGGGTGTACCGCGCTGTGCCGGCGTTGAGATCGCTTGCACGGGCCGCTATCTGGTGGACATTCGAGGTCTTCGGTGTCTTCTTCTGGAAGTGGCCGCGGTTGATGCGGCCGCTCGAGAGGGTGCACGCCCGAGCGCTCGCGCGACGTGGTCTGGACGATGCCACGCGCGCAGGTCTCACGCCGGATCACAACCTCGGCTGCAAACGCATCCTGATCTCCAGCGAGTACCACGACGCGTTCGCCCGCGACGACGTCACGCTGGTGACCGAGCCGATCACGGAGTGCTCCGCGACGGGCCTGTCCACCGCGACCGGCCACCACGGCGTCGACGTCATCATCTACGCCACCGGCTTTCGGACGGCGCACCTGGGAACACTCGAGGTGACCGGGGTCGACGGCATCGACCTGGCGCAGACCTGGGACGGTGGAGCCCTCGCGCATCTCGGTGTCGCGGTGCCGGGGTTCCCGAACTTCTTCCTGGTCTACGGCCCGAACACGAACCTGGGCACCGGCTCGATCACGTTCATGCTCGAGGCGCAGTCCGACCACATCGTCGCCGCGGTGTCACGCCTGTCCCGGACCCCGGGTGCCGCGATGGAGGTCACCACGGCTGCCCTCGAGCGTTGGCGCAGCGAACTGCATGCGCGCCAAGTGAACTCGGTGTGGCAGTCCGGGTGCTCCAACTGGTACCTGGACGCAGACGGGCGGGACACCCACAACTGGCCGGGGTTCATGACCCGGTACGCGTCGATGGTCCGGACGCCGCGCGAGTCGGACTACCGGATGGTGGCGCTGCCGCTCAGATCAGCGTGAGCATGTCGTGGTCGGCGACCGACTCCGACAGGGCTCGCAGGTGGTCGTCTGCGCCGCCGAGAGTGTGAGCGATCGCGGTCAGGCGGCTCACGACGTGGCCCACCGGGTACTCGGCGGTGAGGCCGATACCGCCGTGGAGCTGGATGGTCTCCTGACCGATCAGTCGTGCCGAGTGGCAGATCTGCAGCTTCGCACGCGAGGCCGTGGCCGGGTCGACGTCGTCGTCGGCGAGACGCATCGACGCGTAGGTGCTGATGCTGCGTGCCAGCTCAAGTTCGACGTACATGTTCGACGCACGGTGGGTGAGCGCCTGGAAGGTCTTGAGCGGCACCCCGAACTGCTTGCGCGACTTCAGATATTCGGTCGTCTGGTTCAGCGCCTCCTCCATCGCGCCGACGGCCTCGGCGCACAGCAGAGTCTGGGTGACGACCTCGGCCTTGGTGATCACCGCGGCCACGTCGTCGACCGGCAGTGCGGTCGCGGTGGCGCCGTCGAGGGTGATCCGAGCGGCGCGACGACGATCGTGCGTTCGCAGGGCGGTGCGGGTCACTCCCGAGGCGTCGGCGTCGACGAGGAACAGTGCCGGTGCGCCATCGAGCGTGGCGGTGACGACGATCTTCCCGGCGACATCGCCTGCGAGCACCGGGCCCTTGGTGCCGGTCAGGGTGTAGCCGCCGCCGGACGCGGTGGCGGTGGTCGCCAGGGCCGATGCGGGCCACCGGTCACCGGGCTCGTCGTGCGCCCAGGCCAGGACGAGCTCGCCCTCGGAGACGGCGCCGACGATCTCGCCGCGCAGGGTGTCGTCGGTGATCGCGGCGATCGCCACGCCCGGCGTCGCCATCCCGGTGATGAACGGCTCGGGTGCCAGCGAGCGGCCGAACTCCCCGGCGACGACCGCTGTCTCGGCGAATCCGGCTCCGGCGCCGCCGTCCTCCTCGGTGAACGGCAGGCCGAGGATCCCGATCTCGGCGATGGAGGACCAGACGTCCTCACTCCAACCGCGATCGGTCTCGGCCACGGCACGCAGCTTCTCGACGTCGTAGGCGCGTCCGAGCACCTCGCGGGCGGTGTCGCGCAGGAGCGACTGCTCCTCGGTCAATTCGAAATCCATGGGTGACTCTCTTGTCGTGACTGGTGTCGGGAGGGGGTGTCCGGCTCTCTACAGGCCGAGGATCCCCGAGGCGATGATGGTGCGCTGGACCTCCGACGACCCGCCGTAGATCGAGACCTTGCGGGTGTTCAGGTAGGTCGGCATCGCGAGGTGGGCCCATTCCGAGTCGTCGACCGCGGGCTCGAAGACCGTCAGCGAGTCGGTGCCTGCGAGGTCGGTCATCAGCTCGGTGACCTCCTGGGTGATCTCGCTGCCGCGCAGCTTGAGCACCGACGACACCGGGTTGGGCTTGCCGTCGCCGTCGGACGCGACGACACGCAACTGCGTGAGTTCCAGTGCGAGCAGGGCGTTCTCGAGTTCGACGAACCGCGCACGGGTGAAGGGGTCGTCGAGCAGGGAGCCGTTCGGGGTGGAGATCGACGCGGCGATCTCCTTGGCCCGGGCCAGTCGGATCTTGTTGTACGACACCCGCGCGATACCGCCGCGCTCGTTCGACAGCAGGAACTTCGCATAGCTCCAGCCGGCGTTCTCCTCACCGACGAGGTTCTCCACCGGGACGCGGACGTCGGTGAACCACACCTCGTTGACCTCGTGGCCACCGTCGATGAGCTGGATGGGCCGGCGCTCGATGCCCTCGGAATTCATGTCGATGAGCAGGAAGCTGATGCCCGCCTGCTTCTTCGGTGCATCGGGGTTGGTGCGCACCAGGCAGAAGATCCAGTCGGCGTACTGCGCCAGCGTGGTCCAGGTCTTCTGACCGTTGACGATGTAGTGGTCGCCGTCGCGCACGGCCTTGGTCTTCAACGACGCCAGGTCGGATCCGGCCTCGGGCTCGGAGAATCCCTGGCACCACCAGATGTCGAGGTTCGCCGTCGCGGGCAGGAAGCGGTCCTTGATCTCCTGGGAACCGAACTGGGCGATCACCGGGCCGACCATCGCGGCGTTGAACGCGAGCGGCTCGGGAACGGCAGCGAGGTTCATCTGGTCTTGCCAGATGTGGCGCTGCACCGGGGTCCAGTCCTTGCCGCCGGCGGCGACGGGCCAGTTCGGCGTCGCGATGCCCTCTTCATTGAGGATGCGCATGGTCGTGACGATGTCGTCGGGGAAGTTCAGGTTCCCGGCGGCCGACCGTTCGCGGATCTCTTTGGGGATCTTGGTGGTGAAGAAGGTCCGCATCTCATCGCGGAACGCCGCTTCATCGGGGGTGAGGGCGAGGTGCATACCTCCTTATTACCCTTCGGTAGGGGTAACTCGGAAATGCGCTGAGCGGGTTTCTCCGAAACCGGACGAGGCGGCCTCCGCCGTTATCGTTCCGTGATTTTTCGTGACCTGCTCGTGACATCACGGCCGCTTGCGTCGATACCTCGTGCTGAAATCCTTCGATTGTTCCCACATGCACACAAATCAACGAGGAAGTAGGCCCGCCATGAGCGCCACCCACACCGATGCCCCCACGAAGACGAGGTCTCGGACCGTCGGACCCGTCACCACCGTGGCCCTGGTGATCGCTGTGGTGCTGATCGCGGCCGTGGTGACCTTTGTCCTGCAGAACACCGATCAGGTCAGCGTGGAGTTCCTCGCCTGGCAGCTCGACCTCGGCCTCGGCGTGGCGATGCTCATCGGTGCAGCCGTGGGAGCGGTCATCGCGTGGATCATCAGCGGAACGGTGCGCGCTCGTCGTGCGCTCAAGTGACCCGCACGCTCACGTCTGATCGAGGAGACCGCACATGATCCCGCTGCTCGCACGCCGCTACATCTATCGCTACCTGTTGCTCGCGTTCGTTCTACCGATCGTCGCCCGGCTGAGTCTGACCGCCGGCATGCGGATCGAGCGCCGCAAGGGACGACGGACCGTCGTCTCCCGCGTGCTCACCGGGCTCGGTCGGTTCTCCCGTAAGCGCGTCGAGAAGGCCGCCCGCAAGGGGGCGGTCGACGACAAGGCGGTCGCGCGGGCTCGGAACTGAGAACGGGATCAGCGGATCGAGACCGGCTCCTGCGCCGGGGTCGCCGTCACGTCGGCGGCGACCTCGGCAGCAGGCGCGCGACGCAGGTTGACGATCGCCGCGGCCGCGGCGGCGGCGACGAGCACCATGATGAATATGGCGTATCCCACTGCGGTGGAGCGCAATCCGAACATGGTGACGGCCAGACCCGCGACGACGGCCGGGACGCTGAACGCCGTGTAGCAGACCGCGAAGACCGCGGCGAAGACGCGACCCCGATCGGCCGGTGCGGTGACCTCGGTGATCGACGACATCATCCCGATCAGCGTGATGCCCCAACCGATTCCGGCGATGACCGACCCGGCGATGTAGGCGGGTGCGGACGACGCCAGGGTGGCGAACATCGAGATCAACACCCCTGCTCCGAGGCCGGTGAAGCCCAGGGTGAATCGGACCGTGGTCGATGAGGTCTGCGCCAGCGCCGCCGCGACCGCCGCGCATCCGAAGAAGGCGAACAGGATCGCGCCGCTGATGGCGTGGTTGCTGACGCCGAGGATCGATGCCGTGATCGAGGACCCCAGCGAGAGATAGAGACCGCCGAGGGCCCAACTCGCCATCAGTGCGGGCAATGCCGTCAGGAACGTGAGCCGGGCGTAGCCGGGTACCGAGATGTTCGGCGAGATGATCTGGAGGACGTGGCGTCTCGACGTGAAACCGTGTCGCGGCGACGTCTCGGGGAGGAAGGCGAGCGTCACCAGCAAGATGCCGAGCAGGGCGATGAGGACCACGTAGACGATCACGCGGGGCAGGGGAACGTACTGGACGAGGACGCCGGCCAGCACGGCTCCCGCGGCCAATCCTGCGGGCGGGCTGGCGCTGCTCAACAGGGCGCCGAGACGCGGGCTCGGGGCGAGGTCGACCATGGCGGCGCTGATCGTTCCCACCAGCGCGCCGGTGGCCAGCCCCTGCACGACGCGCGCCACGATGAGCAGCGCCACGCCGTCGGCCTCGAGGAAGATCACCATGCTGACGATCAGCAGGACGACGGCGGCGAACAGGACCGGGCGTCGACCCACGTGATCGGAGAGTGAGCCGACGGTGAGCAGTGTGCCCACCAATGCGACGACGTAGACCGCGAAGATGATCGTCAGCGTGAACGAGGAGAAGCCCCAGAGCTGCTGGTACACCGGGTAGAGCGGGGACGGTGCCGCCGACGCCAGCAGTGCGGTCGTCGACATCAGTGCGACCACCCAGAAGGCGATCGGATGCGGAATACGTCGCTGCATGTCAGTCACTCCTCGATTAAAGCAATGATCGTTGCTTTTTGAGAAGGTAGCACCGAGTGGTGTCTTAAAGCCAGTGTGTTTGCAATAATGGCAGACATGACCACATCGCGCACCTCGTCCCGACGCCCCGGCGGTCGGAGTGCCCGGGTGCAGGCCGCTGTCTACGCCGCGGTCGGTGAGCTGGTGAGCGAGGGTTTCCGCGACACCATGACCGTCCCTCAGGTGGCCGAACGCGCCGGCGTCAACCCGACGAGCGTCTACCGGCGGTGGGGCGCGGTGTCGTCGTTGCTCGAGGAGGTCGCGGTCGCGGCGCTCACCGGGGACGAGCCCATGCCCGACACCGGGAGCATCCGCGGCGACCTGGAGACCTGGTCGGGGATCATCGTCGCCGACATCACCCGGCCCGAACGCATCGTCTATCTCCGCGCGATGGTCGGTGCCCGCGAGGGCACGCCCGGTCAGTGTCCGTGCTGGGAGATCCGGGACGAGCAGGCCGCGGCGATGATCGCCCGTGCCGCCGCTCGCGGCGAGGCCGTGCCGACGGTGGCCCAGGTGCTCAACCATGTGGTGGCGCCGCTGTATCACCATGTCGTGTTCGGGCTCCCGGCCGACGAGGGGTACGCGCACTCGATGGTCGCCGACGTTCTTGCGATGGTGCCGTCGCGCGTGTTCGCCGACTAGCGCGAGCGCACCGGGCCGGTCACTGCCGGACTGGATGTCGGCTGAGGATCGACACGCGGTTGAACGCGTTGATGGCGATGGCCACCCAGAGGACCGCCGAGATCTGGTCGTCGGTGAGCGTCTCACGGGCCCGCTCGTAGTCGACCTCCTGGAGGTCATGGGAGGGCAGGTCGGTGCAGATCTCGGCCAGGCGCAGTGCGGCGCGTTCGGTGGCGTCGAACAACTCGGTGTCGCGCCAGGCGGGCAGGGTGGCGATGCGCTGCACGGTCTCGCCCGCGGCGATCGCGCGGCGGGAGTGCAGTTCGAGGCAGAACGCGCATCCGTTGATCTGGGAGACCCGCAGGTTGATCAACTCGACGAGGATGCGGGGCAGGTCGGCGTCGTGGGCGACGTCGGCGACCGCGGCCGCGACACCGCCCAGCGCGCGGTAGGCGGAGGGCGACTGCTTGTCGATGTAGATGTGCGAACCGGTCACGGTCGTCCCTCTCTGGTGCGCGTCGGGAATACTCGCGCAGGCGTATTGTTCTGGCACACATCAAGATAGACGACGCTCGACAGGCGAAGGCGGCCCGACAGATGAGCAATCTGGAGCAACACCCGGTGGAGCAGGAGTGTGTCGGGTCCCCGACCACGGGCGTCGAGGTGCTCACGGCGCGTGAGGTGCCGCTCGGCGGGCCCCGGGCGATGCTCGTCCGCCGGACCCTGCCGCAACGACAACGGTCTCTGATCGGGGCGTGGTGCTTCGTCGATCACTACGGCCCCGAGGACATCACGCGCAGCGCGGGCATGGACGTCGCGCCGCATCCGCACACCGGTCTGCAGACGGTGAGCTGGCTGTTCAGCGGCGAGGTCGAGCACCGCGACAGCGCCGGGGTGCACGCGATGGTCCGGCCGGGCGAGCTGAACCTGATGTCGGCGGGTGCGGGCATCACCCATTCGGAGGTCTCCACCCCGGACACGACGATCCTGCACGGTGCACAGCTGTGGGTGGCGCTGCCGGAGTCGGCGCGGCACTCCGAGCGCGGTTTCCAGCACCACGCCCCCGACCCCGTCGCCGTCGACGGCGCGGTGCTGCGGGTGTTTCTCGGCGAGCTCGCGGGCGAGCGATCACCCGTCATCACGTTCACCCCGCTGCTCGGCGCGGAGATCGTCATCGACCCGCACGCCACCATCTCGCTCGACGTGTCCCCGGACTTCGAGCACGGTGTGCTCAGCGACCAGGGCGATCTCCGGGTCTCCGACACCGACCTGGCCAACGGCGATCTCGCCTACGTCGGTGTCGGGGCGTCGGAGGTGACGATCACGAACACCGGATCGGTGCCGGCGCGATGCCTGCTGCTGGGCGGTGAGCCGTTCACCGAGGAGATCATCATGTGGTGGAACTTCGTCGGGCGCACCCACGAGGAGATCGCCGCCTATCGCGAGCAGTGGGAGGCCCACGCCGACCGGTTCGGATCGGTGCAGGGATACATCGGTCCGCACGACCGGATCCCGGCGCCGACCCTGCCGAACACCGTCCTGCGGCCGCGTTCGAACCCCGCGCCGCGCGCCCAGATCCCGACCGATCACCGACAGGACAGCTGATGACCACCGACAAGACCGGCGCCGAGACCACCGTCACCGACAACCCGGAACTGCAGCGGTTCGAGATCGCGCTCGATCCGGAGGGCACGGTCGGTTTCGCGCTGTACCGCGACCGGGACACGGACGACGCAGGCGCCCAGCGGATCTTCTTCCACACCGAGGTCGACGAGGCCTACGGCGGACGCGGACTCGGCACGATCCTGGTCCGCGGGTCGATCGACGCCACCCGCGCCGCGGGCCGTCGGGTCGTCCCGGTGTGCCCGCTGTTCGCGGCCTACGTCGGCAAACACGACGAGGTCACCGACATCGTCGATCAGCCCGACGTGCACGTCATGCGGTACCTACGCGAGCACGCCGGCTGAGCGGTTCTCCGCCGACGTCGGCGACGGGTACGCGAGACCGAGGTTGTCGCGCAACGTCGTTCCCTCGTACTCGGTGCGGTACACCCCGGCCTCCTGCAGCAGCGGGACGACCTCGTCGGCGAAGCGGTCGAGTCCACCGGGCGTGACGTGGGGGACGAGGATGAATCCGTCGGAGGCGTCGGCCTGGACGAACTCGTTGATCGTCTCGGCGACGGTGCGCGCCGAACCGATGAACGCCTGACGTCCGGTCACCTCGATGATGAGCTCCCGCGTCGAGAGGTTCTTCGCCTCGGCGAGCGCGCGCCACTCGTTGGCGACGTCACGCGGGTCCCGGTGGATGCGGACACTCGCCCGTCCCTTCGCGACGGTGTTCTCGCCCGGTAGCGGATCGATGGTCGGGAGCGGTCCGTCGGGGTCGTGGTCGGAGAGGTCGCGGTTCCACATCTGCTCGAGGAACTTGATCGCGGTCTGACCGCTGACCTGCTGCAGCCGGACCTCGTGCGCCAATTCCGCAGCGTCGGCGTCGGTGTCGCCGACGATGAACGTCGCGGCGGGCAGGATGAGCAGTTCGTCGTGACCGCGACCGTAGGTGGCCAGGCGGCTCTTGACGTCTTTGTAGAAGGCCTGCCCGTCATCGAGCGTCGAGTGACGCGAGAAGATCGCGTCGGCGGTCGACGCCGCGAACTCGCGTCCCTCCTCGGAGTCGCCGGCCTGGAAGATCACCGGACGGCCCTGCGGGCTGCGGGGTACCGAGAACTGGCCGGCGATGTCGAACTGCGAGTCCTGGTGGCGGAAACCGCCGACGTCGGCTCGACGCAGGAACTGGCCGGTGGCCTTGTCGGCGACGACGTCGTCGGTGTTCCACGAGTCCCACAGTTCGGTGGCGACCTGCAGGAACTGCTTGGCCCGGACGTACCGGTCCTCCTTGGCGAGATAGCCTCCCCGCCGGAAGTTCTCGCCGGTGAACTCGTCCCAGGACGTGACCACGTTCCATGCGGCGCGGCCCTCGGTGAGGTGGTCGAGGCTGGCGAACTGTCGGGCGACCTCGTAGGGCTCGTTGAAGGTCGAGTTGATCGTGCCGGTCAGCCCGAGGTGCTCGGTGACCGACGCGAGCGCGGCGAGGATGCCGAACGTGTCGGGGCGCCCGACGACGTCGAGGTCGTAGATCAGGCCGTTCTGCTCGCGTAGGCGCAGCCCTTCGGCGAGGAACAGGAAGTCGAACTTCGCACGCTCGGCGGTCCGGGCGAAGTGCGCGAACGACTCGAACTCGATGTGGCTGCCCGCGGCCGGGTCGCTCCACACGGTGGTGTTGTTGACGCCGGGGAAATGCGCGGCGAGGTGGACCTGCTTGCGGGGGGTGGGGGAGCTCATCGGGCACCTGCCTGGGCGTAGCGGTTGGCGGGACGGGACAGGCCGAGGCGCTCACGCAGCGTCGACTCGGCGTACTCGGTTCGGAACAGGGTGCGGCGCTGCAACTCCGGGACGAGGTCGCGGGTGATCGACTCGAGATCGTCGGGGATGGCGCCCGGACGCAGGCGCACCCCGCTCGCGCCGGTGTGCGGCCCGACCAGCTCGCCGATGCGGTCGGCGAGACCGGCGGCCGTCCCGACGAAGATCTCGGAGTCGCTGGTGAACTCGGCCTCGGCAAGGTCGTCGAGACGCTCCTTGCGCGCGGCGGCGGCGGCGTCGGTGGCCCCGAGGAACACGGCCAGATCGACGAAGACGTGTCCGTCCTCGTCGCGTCCTGCGGCGTCGCGGGCCGCGCCGATCCGGCCGACGATGTCGCGGGTGTCCTCGGCGTCGCGGGGGGTGATGAACGTGAGGTCGGCGGCTCTACCGGCGAAGCGGTACACCTCGTCGCGATGGGCCAACGCGGCGATGACGGGCTGCCCCTGCGGCGGTCGCGGCGTGATCGACGGCCCGCGCACCGAGAAGAAGCGGCCCTCGAAGTCGATGTAGTGCAGCTTGTCGCGGTCGACGAAACGGCCGGTCGCGACGTCGCGGATCTCGGCGTCGTCCTCCCAGCTGTCCCAGAGGCGGCGCAGCACCTCGGCGTAGTCGCCCGCCTCGGCGAGCAGGTCGTCGAGCGGGTTGTCGCCGATCTCCCGTCGACCGATCAGTCGCGCCTCGTCGTCTCGGCCGGACACCCGCAGTCGGACGCCGGCCCGACCGGTCGACACGTAGTCGAGCGTTGCGATGGCCTTCGAGAGGTGGAACGGCTCGGTGTGGGTGACCACCGCGGTCGGGATGATGCCGATCGAACTGGTGGCCGGTGCGACACGACTGGCGATCAACGTCGCGTCGAGGTGCCCGGCGGGGGTGTCGGTGCGCGGGTGGTCGGGCGTGGTCCCGTGCCGCAGGGTCAGCGAGTCCTCGAGGGTGACCAGGTCCAGCAGTCCGTCCTGGGCCGTGCGTACCTGGTCGATCCAGTAGCGGGGGGAGAGCAACTCGGTGGGTCGTGCGGATTCCTCGCGCCACGCGGCCGGATGCCATCCGGCGCCGTCGAGCGCCACGGCGAGGTGAATCGGAGCAGTCATGGTCGGCCCAACGACCGGTCGGCGTCCCGGGATTCCCGGATCGGCCGTGAGAATCACACTGAATACAACCCTCGACGGCGACATGCCGAAACGTGGCGAAAGTCTGCTCGGAGAGCAGCGGCATGGATGCATGGTCGATGCCGGATCTCTGACTGCAGAGTTTCGCCGCGGTCACACGACACCGCGCGGCATTCCCCGGTGTTCGCGACGTCTGATCAGGTCGTCCACGGTCCGCTCGCAGCTCGCCCAGTCGTGGACGACCTGGCGGTAGGTGAACCGCAGCGGGAGGTATCCGAGTTGAGCCAGCAGCCGATCCCGTGTGCGGTCGGATTCGTAACGGTCGACACCGGTGTGGTGGGCCACGCTGTCGACTTCGATGACGAGCCGATCGCCGACCAGGAGGTCGACATGACCCACCGAGGGCACATGGTGCTGGGTCGTGACCGCGATGTTCTTCGATCGAAGTCGCAACCGCACCATGGTCTCGGTGCCGGACTGGGAGTTGCCGTCGCAACGGTCGATCAGGTCTCGCACCCGAGCGGGCGCAGCCGCGGTCGTCGCGCGTAGCTCGTCGATGGTGATGAGACGTGAGTTGAGCGCGGAGTCGCAGACCACCACGAACCCCTCGTGGTCGAGGCACCGTGCCGCATGCCGCAGCGCAGTCACCACGTCGTCCACCGATGACGTCGGCGGCGGGATCGGTCCGAACAGTCGGCAGTTGTTCGGGCCCTGGGTTCCACGGTTGTCGGCCCGGACGTGGAGACGCCGCCGGTGCTCGGGGACCCAGATGCCGTGCCGTTGCAACGCCGAGACGCACGTGAGCACACCGCCCGAGGTCACCGCTTCGCACACGAGCAGATCGGCGTGGGCGCTGCCGAACCAACCGCGCCGCAGCCGGCGCAGTGTTCCCCCACGCAGGAGTCGCTTCACCTCGGCGTCGCCCACGCCGATGGTGGCGAGCTGGGCGCGCGACACGACGCCGCCGTTGCTGCGACACAGTTGTTCGAGTTCGAACACGTGAGCAGTGTCGCCACCGGACCAGCCCGGATGGGGTCGCGTGAGCTGATCTGTGCACTGTCGGGTACGAGATTTGCGCGGCCGGTGAACTGTCCACCACCAGCCCCACCGACCTTGCACTCGACCCACCCGAGTGCTAAAAAGGCTGTTGGCACTC
>NZ_JAEMTF010000201.1 GCF_016462415.1 Williamsia sp.
GGTGCCGACCCACGAGAGTTCCACTCGTTGCATGACGATGAGGACTCAACGATCAGTGACGCGCTGAGACAGATCCTCGTCTTGACTGTGCGACAACCGCTCTGGTGAGCATCACGATTGATCGGAGCGCCTGACCGCAACGACTCCGACGAATACAAGGAGAAGCCTGCTGATGCGACCTGCACGGTCATGGTTGCTGCCGGAGCATTCGATGAGCTCTTGAGGCCATGAAGCCGGCTGCTCCCCACAGCGTCCACGGCTCGCCGGTCGACGCTTCGAACAGTGTGACCGTCGGCGACTCGAACTGGACCGGGCGCCGCGTCTCGAACTGTATGTCGCGCTCGTCCACTCGGTGGTACTGCGGCTCCGGAGCACGGTGCGTCAGCTCGTCGAGTCCGAGGTAGACGAGACGATCGACCTCGCGTGTGTCCGGTCGCGCCTCGTCGTAGAACGTGGCGGGCAATGTTGCGAAGAAGCCGTCCACGGTGATGCCCGACTCCGTGATCCATCGCCCCAGGTGATCGCCGATGCGGTACTCCGGGTCGGTGAGATGGTCGTCGGTGTTGGATTCTTCGCACAGCTCCCGCAGAGCGGCATCGGAGGGGGACTCTCCAGCCTCGACTGATCCTCCGAACAGCACGACGTCACCAGCGTGACTCATGCGCCCACCGGTGTGCCCGTTGGTCTTTGCCCGCAGCGTGACGACCGTGCATCGGCCCCAATCGGGCAGATCGATGATGGGGAACACTACTGCGGCAGTCCGTCCTGGGATCGCTTGCACCCGCCGGCCCCGGTCTTCCAGGCTGATCAACAGCGCAGTCGACAATTCGTTCTCCATACATAGCAACGCTAACGTACGTGTCTGCACAGTCGGCTGTGAGTTGAGCTACTGACCTGACACTGCGGCCGGACCGCTCGAACGACAACGGGGAAAAGGATTCGCCCGACCCTGGGCGGGCCGGGCGAATCCTGTTGCCGGACGGTGGGTCTGCACCCGCTCAGAAGCCGAAGCTGCCGGATCCGGAGTCGTGGCCGGGGTCGTTGGCCTGGTACTGCAGGTGGACTTCGGTGTCGGGGGCAGGGTCGGTGAAGTTCTCGGTGGAGTAGTTGACGGTGCCGTCGGCGTCGGAGTCGATGCGGGCGGTGTCGTAGAAGTGGTCGCCGTCGGTGTCCTGGAGTTCGGTGTCGGCGCGGCCGTCGTTGTTGGTGTCGATGTATTTGTGGTCCCAGGTGCCGTCGCCGTCGGTGTCGAGTTGCACGACGTCGATGCGGCCGTCGTGGTTGGTGTCCCAGGAGGCTTTGTCGGCTTCGCCGTCGCCGTCGGTGTCGGTGAGGGTGACGTCGTTGGTGCCGTCGCCGTTGGTGTCGAGTTCCCACATCTGGCCGGTGCCGTGCGAGGAGCTCTGCGGCGTGGTGTCGGACTCGGTGCTCGTCCGAGACGATGTGGTCGACGACTCACTCAACCGCGACGACGACTCCGACGACTGCGAGGTGGTGGAGCGGTCGCTGCTCGAGTCGGTCGACGAGGTGCGGGAGTCCGAGGTGGCCGGGCTGCCGGTGTCCTCGCTCTGCTGTGACCGCGACGACGAACCCCGGGAGGTGGAGTCGCTGCTGGTGGTTGAGGTGGAGTCCGGGTCGCTCAGGGCGTTGGCCCGCAGGTCGACACTGGTGGTGGAGTCGGGCTTGCCGTCGCCATCGGAGTCGACGACCTGGCGGTCGTAGCGTCCGTCGTGGTCGGTGTCGGTCACGATGACGTCGATGCGTCCGTCGCCGTCGGTGTCACTGGCCCGGATATCGGCAATCCCGTCACCGTTGGTGTCGGCCTCGCCGTAGTCGACGGTGCCATCGTTGTCGACATCGGTGAGGACCACATCGGTGGTGCCGTCGTGATCGGTGTCCATCTGCTTGGTGCTCATCGGAACTCTCCTCGGGGGTGCTGGTGGAGCCGGTATCGACTCGGACACAGCATCAGATGCAGCAACCCGGCAGGAAAGTTCCCGAGGCGCTCGGAAAAATTCTGGGTGCCGACGTCGGTCGGTCGCCTCACACCACCGGCGGCACGCGAAATCCCTGGAAAACGACTGATGCGCGGGTCTCGAAGCCGAGTCGTCGATACAACTCGAGCGCGCTCCGATTCTCCTCCAATGCGTGGAGAAACGGGCGTTCCCCGCGCGCCACGATCCGGCCGACGAGAGTATTGATCAGGTGCGCGGCGAACCCCTGACCGCGTGCGTCGGGCGCGGTACAGACCGCGCTGATCTCGGTCCAGCCGGGCGGGTGGAGGCGCTCCCCTGCCATTGCAACGAGTTCGCCGTCACGCCGGAGTCCGAGGTAGGTGCCCATCTCGTGTGTGCGCGAGAAGAACGGGCCGGGTCGGGTGGCCGCGACGAGACCAAGCATGTCCGGTACGTCGATCGCCGAGAGGGTGACCCGCTCGGTGCCCGTGGGAGCGACCGTCGCCATCGGCGCAACACCACTGTGCACGAACTGCAGACCGGGCAGTGTGAAGACCGGTTCCCACTCCGTCGGCGGTCGGGCGGTGCTGCTGAACATGTCCGCGAGCCCACCGGGCCCGAGCAGAGTTGCCATGTCCTCCCACCGGCCATCGTCTGTCGACCCGTCCGCTTCGACGGCGGCGAACGTACTGACCTCGGACTCGTAGGTGATCGCCGTGCCGTGCCGACGCACGAGGTGACGATGATGGCCCTCGAGCGACTCGCGTACGGGGTTGTCCAGTGGATGGCGTCCATCGCGCATGGGACGGCGGCTCCTCGTCTGTCGTCGTCCGCCGCTGTGCCGGACGACGACCAGTGTGCCCGCGGACAGCGCCGGAATCGACGACTCCGGGGTGGGCCACGCGGCCCGGCGTATGACGAGACCGCCTGTCGGCTGATGCGATCAGGCGGTCTCGGTCGACGAACGCGTCAGATGTAGTGCGCGCGTCCCGGGACGATCCGGGTGTGCACACCGCGTAGC
>NZ_JAEMTF010000202.1 GCF_016462415.1 Williamsia sp.
GACTGTATTTCGTCATCGACAACCTGCCGAACCTCGACGATTTCATCGCCAAGGCTGCGGCGGATTACTCGGCGGTGTTCGCTTCGCTGACGCGCGTGGCGGGGTCTGTGCGCTGATCAGTGGTCCATGTTCAGCTTGGGCTTGTTGCCGTGATCGGCCGTGGCGATCTTCTCTGCGTTCTTCTTTTCGGTCTTGGCGTACCGGTCGGCAGCGTTGTTGATGTTTTTCGACTCCCTCGTCAGACGGGATGTCACGCTGCCCTTGTGTTCGCGTAGTTCGCCGATCGCCTTCTCCAGTGCTTTCTTGGAGTCGCCGACCCATCCGCCGGATCGTGACTGCAGATCGGTCTCGGCCTTCGACGCGGCAACCGACACATCGGTTTCCCAACCGCTGAGTTGCTGTGCAGCGTGTCGCAAATCTGACGACGTGACCTTCAGGTCTTCTTCGGGTGGCATGACTTCGACGTCCCTTCAGGCCGGCTACGTACATCGGTACAGTAACCTCCTGTTCGAATCGGGGGCATTTCGGCAATAGACGAGGGGACGTCAACGGTGGCAGACCTACAGGTGGCCGACATAGCGCGCTGGGATCCGCACTCCTTGGCCGACGTGGCCACGGATTGTCAGAAGCTCGCTGTGTCGTGCAGCGACGCGACCGGCCAGCTCGACCGGATGCCGGTGTTCGAGACATGGAAAGGGGTCGGTGCCGAGTCCGCGAAGAATGCCCTGAAGTACTGCAAGCTCAAGTCGGACCAGTACATCGCGGCCGCGAAGATCCTGGGTGGCGCGGCAACCATCGCGCAGGGGCCCGTCGAGGGGCTACGTCGTAGCCTCGACATTCTACGAACGGATGCTCAGCAACACGGATTGCGGATCATCGACTCGTCATCCACAGTCGCCGTGGCCGTGTCGACCGCGGGGTGGGACGACGATCAGATCAAAGAACTGAACGAGGCCCTGACCAGGTTGCAAGATCGCGTGAAGAAGCTCGTCGAGGAGGCCAACCGGGTCGACGACGATCTTGCCAAGGCGTTGAAGAATCTGGACGATAAGAAGAAAGAATCGATCTGGAAAGTGTCTGCGAACGACATTGACTCGTTCGTGGTCGGCGAGCTCGTGGGGGCGAAGACCAACCTCATCGGTAAATACGGATTGAAGGCGCTCGAGAATGTCGAAAGCAGCCTGAAGCCGTGGCTCAAAGAGATTGATCTACTCGAGGTCAGCCGGCTTGGAGTCGTTGGCAACGTTGCGATGATGATTCCCTCGATCATCAGCGACGTCGGAGGCGGCGATTCGGTGCCGGTGGCCATTGCGAAAGAAGGCGGCGGTGTCGCAGCCGGTATCGGCGCCGCGGCGTTGGCTGGCGGCGTAGCAGGCAGTGTGCTGCCCGGGCCGGGAAATATCATTGGTGCAGGTGTCGGGTTGGCTGCCGGCGCGGTCGCCGCGTGGTGGACTTCAAAGAAAATCGGGGAGTGGCTCGAATGATGATCGACAACGTTGTCTATCGGTGGTTTCAGTCTGCGAGGGGGCCAAGGCACCTCATTGCCCAATCCGTCGTTTTCTTCGTCTTACTCCTGGCCATAGCCCTCGGTTGTGTCATGTTCGGCGTGTACCTGATGGGTGCTGCATTCGCGGTACTATCACTGTCCGTTGTCACAGTCTTTGTGCGATCCGCCCCGCGCGTCGCAGTGTCTGAAAGTGGTGTCGAGGTGCAGCCCCTGCGGCCGCTCGCCAACCCGAATTGGGTGTTCACCAGCGTTGCTTTCGTTGCTGCCGTTCTCATCACTCTGCAACCAATTGTCGGACGGTCTATGGGAGATGATCTGCGATACACGGTAATTCTGATTGCAATATGGGTTGCGGCGGTGGTCGCCCTGGGGAGCTCGCTCAAGCAGCGCGGAAGGCTAATCGTCAACTCCGAAAGTATTGCCATAGGCACTCATCCGGCGGTGCTTCTGCAGGACCTTCAGTTGACTATCCTTCAGGCGCGCAAGAATGCCATCCCGCATCTACAAATAGTCGACGCAAGCGGCAAAAATAGAAAGCGCTTGATCTTCCCACAGAAGTACTACGGCCTCGATGCCGATTCTGTGTACTCGACGGTTCGCCACCTCGCTGAGACCGAGGTCGGAATCCGGCGCGCTTACAGTCCCGAATTAATCCGGGAGATGTTGCTGTTCAAGCCGGATCGCGATATCGCCGTGGGCGACAGCATCGACGTTCGTGTGGTCGCTCAACCGCGAGCCACGACGTCGTGACGAAAGCGTTCGACACTTCCGCGCTGGGTCACCCCCAAGCGGTCGTCACTCTGGTCGAGCACTTCGCAGAGACAGGTCTCGCGGTGGATGGTCTCCCAGACGGCTGGCGCAAGGTGCGCCAGGACGCAGATCTGGTCACGGTCTCCGACCTCTGGCTGTCGAAGAGTGAAGCGGAACTCCAGGAGTCGCTGGATCCGTCGGAACGGTTTGTGTCGAACGCGATGGCCACCGCCTGGCGCCTTGCCGACTTGCCGGTTCCCGCGGACCACCTGCTGCAGTTCGCCGAAGCGATGACTCTCGGGGTGCCGGGTTGGGAGTTGCGGGAAAGGGTCTCCGACACCCGCAACGACCACGGCGTGGTGTTGCTCGGCACCCTCGAGTCACCGTTCGGGCCGCTGGTGTCGAACGCACACTCGGTAGTGCTCACGGTCGGCGACGATGAGTATGTCCTCGCCCAGCTGGCGGTCACGGCACGTCCGGACAGCGACCTCAACCTCGACGCCCTCCGCTTGGTGCCCTGAGTTCTCCGGGCGATCGTCAGCAATCTGTCCGCTGCAACGGGATCAACCGGTCATCGTGCTCACCTCGCCGGCAGGCGTCGGCAAACGAGATCGCCGACTCGATGTCGGCCTCGAACGATCGAAGTTCATCAGACGAGA
>NZ_JAEMTF010000034.1:0-17111 GCF_016462415.1 Williamsia sp.
CGACCCTTGAGCATGGCCAGCGGCAGGCGGATCAACCCGTCGACGATGTCGGACAGGCTCGACGTGTCGACCTTCTCGTCGTCCTCGGCGGGTGCGAACAGTTCGGTGTGCGCTGCGCGGCCCCGCAGCGCGACGCTACCCAGCGACACCCAGTTCCAGACCTCCGCGGACTCATCGGCCCCGGATTCGAGATCTCCGGACTCGGAGTACTGGAGGTCGGTGTCGTCGAGATCGGTGTCGTGGCCCCACGCGGACTGCTCGCGGTCGTCGACCTCGTCGCCGATCGAGCTGGCTGCGATGGCGGCCCCACTGGCGAGGACGTTGGAGCGCGCGGTCTTGGCGATCTCGGCCAGGCGTGCGCACTCGTTGACCGGGTCACCGATGACGGTGTACTCGTACCGGGTCTCGGCCCCGATGTTGCCCGCGAAGACCGGGCCCGCGGAGGTGCCGATGCCACAGCGCAGCGGGTGCAGCGCCTCGAGTTCGGGTCCGAGTTCGCGGGCGGCTCGCAGCGCCGCGCCCGCGGGGTCGTCGAGCGGGGTGGGCGCGCCGAACACGGCCAGCGCGGCGTCACCCTCGAACTTGTTGATGAAGCCACCGTGACGGGCCACGACCTCGGCGACGATCGTGAAGAAGCGGTTCAGCATCTTCGCGACGGTCTCCGGATCGGTCGACTCGGCGAACCGTGTGGAGCCCTCGATGTCGACGAACAGGACACCGACGTCGGTGTTCACGCCGTACATCCCGGATTCGCGGCGCATGGCCTGATCGGCGACCTCGCTGCCGACGTGCCGGGCGAACAGGTCCCGCATCCGTTCACGTTCACCGAGCCCGTCGACCATCTCGTTGAAACCGTGCTGCAGGATGCCGAGCTCGGAGGAGTCGTAGACGTCGACCTTCGCGCCGTACTCGCCGACGCCGAGCTTCTCCACCGCACGCCGCATCCCGCGCAGCGGATCGGTGATCGACTTGGAGATCAACGCGATCGCGCGGGCACCGCTGAGCAGACAGACCGACGCGAGCACGACCGTCGGGACGTCGAGAGCGGTGCTGCTCGTGGGCAGCCAGCCGATGGCACGCCCGACGTTCATCATCAACATGCCGATCAGGGGCACTCCGCTGCAGACGATCCAGAGGACGATCATCCGCTCGCGGACCCCGAGCATGGGCCGTCGCGGTGGGGCGTCGCGCATCGCGGCGGCCACCAGCGGGCGCCCGGCACGCTCGAGGATCATGTAGGTCACGCAGCCGGACGACGCACCGGCAAGGGTGAAGGCGCTGAACACGACGATGAGTTTGATCAGGCCGACGTCGTAGCCGATCGCGATGTAGACGAGAACGCCCGCGGCCCACCCGAAGGCGGTCGCGAGAACGCCGAGCATCGGCAGCTTCTGCACGGATCGTCGGCGGTCGGTGTCGGCAGGATTCCCGCTCACGAACCAGCGGATCTGCGGCATCAGCAGGAACAGGCCCGCGATCAGGTCGACGACCACCCCGACGAGCAGGGCGGCGATGATGGCCGCGATGTTCTGGCCGCCGGTGCCGGGCTGGGCGACGAGGTCGCCGCCGGTGGTGACCAGCGCGACGAGGAAGACCGTCTCGATGCCGACGATCACGTTGGTCACGACGATGCCGACGGTGGCGACCGTGATCAGTCGTCGCGCGGCGGCGCGGCGCTCGGAGACGTCGATGGTCGACCAATCCCGACCCGGGTACTGGTAATCACCCGCGACCGACTGCAGGAGGTCGAAGCCGGGGAGGCGGGACGGTCGGAGCAGCCGCTCACGCGGGGTCCTCCCCCCGAACTTCCGCACGTTTGCGGTTGCCCGTCGATTCATGTCGGTCACCCACAATCCCCTGGTCGGCGGCGTCGCGTTCGCCGTGATGGCGCATTCGATGACACCCCGTGGGCTGCTAACGCAATACCTGTTGCGCAAATGCTACATAACGCAACACCACTTGCGTTAGGCTCGGCCGCGTGTCCACGCCCAATACGTCCCACAAACGCGGGAAAGCGGTCCGTGACGGGGTTCTCGCCGCGGCGGTGAATGAGCTGCTCAACACAGGTTTCGACGGTGTGACGATCGCCTCGGTGGCCGAGTCCGCCGGCGTACATGTGACATCCGTCTACCGACGGTGGCGAACCAAAGAACAGCTCATCACCGACGCCCTGCTCAACCACATCGACCCCGCGGTCGAGGTCCCGGACACCGGCGATCTCCGGCGCGACCTCATCGAGCTGACGACCAACCTGCACGAGTCGCTGTCGTCGCCGCAGAGCAAGGCGATGCTGCGACTCGCGAGCATGCCGCTGGAGATCGACCGCCTCGACGAGGCCCGCAGGCGGGTTCTCGACGAACGAATGGACGCGATGGGCGTCGTGCTCGACCGCGCCGTGCACCGCGGTGAGATCGCCGCCACGATCGACAGGCGTCTGGCGTTGGAATTCCTGCACGCGCCGATCTACACGCGCGTGCTGTTGACACGAGATCAGGTCGACGAGGCCTATATCGGTGGCCTCGTCGACCTGTTGCTCGACGGCGTACGCGTCCGCTGACGCGTCGGGTCAGCGCCGCGCCCAGAACTGCGCGAGCGCAACGCGATACGCCTCTTCCTGCATCCGCCTGCGATTCTCCCAGCGCAGGCGTGCCTCCTCACGACGGGCCGCCGCCGATTCGATCGGAGTGTCCCGCCTGCGTCGCATCCTCGTCAGCGAGGCTCCGGCGCCCAGAGTCCAGGCGATGGTCGAGGTGGTCATGACTTTTCCTCCAATCGGTGAGTGTGCGAACTGCTTTCACCGATCAAGGTAGAGAGACAACCCCTGCTCTGTCGCCTGATTTATTGTCCCGGAAAACAATTGGCGCGGCCACCCTCGCGAGTGCGAAGATGGCCGCGCCGGACTGCGCTCGAGGAAGGCGATCAGGCCTTGTTCGCCTCGATCTCGAGGACGATCTTGATCTTGTCGCCGACGACGGTTCCACCGGTCTCCAGCGGCATGTCGATGTCGATGCCGAAGTCCTTGCGATTCAGCTCGATCGAGGCCTCGAAGCCGGCGACCTCGCCCTGGCCCATACCCGGGTTCACGCCGTTGAACTCGAGGTCGAGATCGACGGTCTTGGTGACGCCCTTGAGGGTGAAGTCACCGGTCAACACGTAGTCGCCGCCCTTCTTCGCGACCGACTTCGACACGAAGGTCGCGGTCGGGAACTGTCCGGCGTCGAAGAAGTCGGCCGACTTGATGTGGCCGTCGCGCTGCTCGTTGTTGGTGTTGATCGAGGTGACGTCGATCTCGGCGGTCACCGACGGGGTGCCGTCCTCGGCGACGGTGATCGCGCCGGAGAAGGTGTCGAAGTTTCCGCGGACCTTGCTCACCATGAGGTGGCGGACCGAGAACGAGATCGCGGAGTGGACCGGATCGATGGTCCAGGTGCCTGCGGACAGTTCCGTGGTGGTGATGGTGTCGGACATGGGGTTCTCCTACGGGTTTGGCGGGCGAACCGGGACGGTTCGTGGTGCTTCCTCCCCATCTAACCGGACCACGGTCCGATTGTATTCCGGGCCCCGGGAAAATCTTCGAGAATTCTCTGCGACGCAGGTCAACGCCACGCGAAGACCGGCTGTTCGAGCTGGTCGACCCGCGTGTGCCGATCCCGCAGGACCACCTCGGCGAACTGGTAGATCACCGCGGCGGTCGGAGCGTGGACCAGGGAGCCGACGATCGGGAGCTGGATCACCGGCCGCGGGGACTCCGGTATCGAGATGAACCGCGGTGTCACCGCCACCTCGTCCATCGGGACGAAGAACAGGTGTTCGACCTCGTCGCGGCTGGGCGTGGTGTCGCGGTCGGCCCCGGCCCAGCAGACGATCGGGGTGATGACGTAGCCAGACCGGGTCGGATAGTCGTCGAGGCGACCGAGGACCTGCGAGCGGTCCACCGCGACGCCGATCTCCTCGTGCAGTTCGCGCAGGGCGGCGGTCTGGACGTCCTCGCCCGGGTCGAGACGTCCACCGGGCAGTGCGAACTGCCCGGGGTGTTCACGCATCTTCGACGGTCGCTTCGTCAGCCAGATGCCGTGCGTCCCCTCGACCGACGTCACCGCGACCGCGACCGCTGCCCGCCGCGAGTCGCCGAGGGCCGCCTCGGTGGGCCCGAACGCGTCGAGCCGCGCGGTGATCTCGGCGCGGATGGCGTCGTCGTCGGCGGTCAGATCGATCATCACTCCACTGTGCAACGCGGGTCGGCGGCGTCGCCCGGCAGGGTGGGCCACCACAACGCCCCCCGCCCCGTTCAGGGAATCGTCCCAGCTTTCGGCTGGACATTCCCGAGCGATCTGGAACACGTTATTGTCTAATCGACCGCGTGCCGCGCGGATCCCGAACGCGCGAAAGAGGTCCGATGACGTTCTCCCTTGCCCTCACCGACGATCAGATCCAGTTGCGAGACTGGGCACACGAGTTCGCCGAGAAGGTCATCCGGCCGGCCGCGCCGGAGTACGACGAGAGCGAATCGACGCCGTGGCCGGTGCTGCAGGAGGCCGCGAAGGCGGGCCTGTACAGCTACGAGATCATGGCGTCGCTGCGCGAGGACGAGACCGGACAGAGCTTCCCGATCCTGACCGAGGAACTGTTCTGGGGTGACGGCGGGATCGGACTGTCGATCATGGGCACCGGTCTCGCAGCCGCCGGTATCGCTGCCGCGGGCACCCTCGAGCAGGTCATCGAGTGGGTGCCGCGGTGCTACGGCTCCGAGACCGAGGTGAAGGTCGCCGGGTTCTGCTCGTCGGAGCCCGAGGCCGGCTCCGACGTCGCCAACATGAAGACCACCGCCAAGTACGACGAGGCCTCCGATGAGTGGGTGATCCGCGGCCAGAAGGCGTGGGTCACCAACGGCGGGATCGCCGACGTGCTGGTGGTGCAGGCCGTCGTCGAGCCGGGGCTGGGATCCCGCGGTCAGGCGGCGTTCGTCCTCACCTCCGACACCGCAGGCATCGCCCGCCCGTCGAAGCTGCGCAAGCACGGCCTACGGGCGTCGAACACCGCCGACATCTTCTTCGACGACGTCCGTGTCCCCGGCAGTGCACTGCTGGGCGGCAAGGAAAAGCTGGACGAGAAGATCGCCCGCGCCAAGGAGGGCAAGAAGACCGGCAGCCAGGCCGCGATGGCCACCTTCGAGCGCACCCGCCCGACCGTCGGCGCGATGGCCATCGGCGTCGCACGGGCCGCCTACGAGTACGCACTGGACTACGCCAAGGACCGGGTGGTGTTCGGCAAGCCGATCATCGAGAACCAGGCGATCTCGTTCATGCTCGCCGACATCGCGACCGAGATCGACGCCGCTCGTCTGCTGGTGCGACGTGCGGCGTGGATGGGCGCCTCGGGCCAGCCCTTTGCCGCGGCCGAGGGGTCGATGAGCAAGCTCAAGGCAGGTCGGGTCGCGGTCTGGTCCACCGAGCGTGCGATCCAGATCCTCGGTGGCGTGGGCTACACCCGCGAGTACCCGGTGGAGCGGATGCACCGCGACGCCAAGATCTTCGACATCTTCGAGGGCACCGAGCAGATCCAGCAGCTCGTCATCGCGCGATCGATCTCGGGTGTGCGACTGTCCTAGCCACGGGCGGTTCGTCGACATCCCTGCGACGGGGGACGAGGCCGGTGCACGATGGCCGGATGACCGCCGCGCACAGCACGACAGACGTCGACACACCCACCCGCCATGCGGTGGTGATCGGCGGGGCATCGGGTCTCGGACGAGCCATCTCCGGCGCCCTCGCGGCCGACGGATTCACCGTCACGGTGGCCGACCGCGAGCTCGACGCTGCCGCTGAGGTCGCGGCCGAACTCGGCCAGACGCACGCCGCCGCGCACGTGGACATCACCGACGAGGCGTCGGTGGCCGCGCTGTTCGACGATCACGACGCACCCGACGCGGTCGTCAACAGTGCCGGGATCAGCACCTTCGGCCGCATCACCGACCTCGACGTCGAGCAGTTCAGGTCGGTCGTCGACACCGACCTCACCGGCGGATTCCTGGTGATGAAGCACGCAGGGCGACGCCTGGTCGACGGTGGCGCCCTGGTGTCCATCACCTCACTCAACGCGCGGCAGCCGGCGGTCGGGATGAGCGCGTACTGCTCGGCCAAGGCCGGGCTGGTGATGCTGACGCAGGTCGGGGCACTGGAGTTGGGGCCACGCGGCATCCGGGTCAATGCGGTCTCGCCCGGTTTCGTGCACACGCCGCTCACCGATCCCGCCACGATGGTGCCCGGTGTTGTCGAGGACTACGTGGAGAACAGTCCCCTGGGCCGGACCGGCACCCCCGCCGATGTGGCAAATGCGGTGGTTTTCCTCTGCTCGGACAACGCATCGTGGATGACCGGTGAGGTGCTCGACCTCAACGGCGGCGCGCACCTGATGCGCTACCCGGACCTCTACGGCCACGTGATGGCGTTGGCGGAGCCGCAGTAGGAAGCGCGCGGCGACGATACGTTGGACACATGAGCGACGCGAAACGGATCATCGACTACCCGGAGGTCCGGGACTCCGGCCTCGACGACTGGCGCTGGCTGGTCGGGGTCCTGCACGCCCGGTTCCGTACCGGGGACTTCGCGACGGGCCTCGAGTTCGCCGGCCTGATCGGCGAGGCCGCCGAGAAAGCCGATCACCACCCCGATCTCGACCTGTCCTATCCGACCGTGGACGTCCGGTTGGTCAGCCACGACGTCGGCGGGGTCACCAGCCGCGACATCGCCCTCGCCCGGGAGATCAGCGACATCGCCGCACGGCTCGATGTCGTGCCTGCGCCGTCGGAGATCACGGTCATAGAGATCGCGTTGGACACCCCGCACCCTGACGACGTCCGCGAGTTCTGGGCCGCGGTACTGGGTTATCGGGTACGTGGTGACGGCAATCAGGTCGACGACCCGGGGGGCCGGGAACGCGCGCTGTGGTTCCAGCCGTCCCCTGATGCGGTCGGCGAAGTCCAGCAACGGTTCCACTACGACGTCATCGTGCCGATCGAAGCCGCGCAGCAGCGCATCGACGCCGCTCTGGCCGCGGGCGGCACCCTGGTCACCGACGAGTACGCCCCCGCGTTCTGGGTGCTGGCCGACCGGCACGGCAACAAGGCCTGTGTCTGCACGTCGGAGGGTCGCAACGGATGACGGTGCACAGCAGCACCACCGAGCGGGTGACCACGATCAGCATCGACCGACCCGAGGTCCGCAACGCCGTCGACCGTGCGACCGCCCAGGCGCTCGCCGATGCGTTCCGCGCGTTCGACACCGACCCCGACGCCGACGTCGCTGTCCTGCACGGTGAGGGCGGGACCTTCTGCGCCGGCGCCGATCTCAAGGCGGTCAGCGCCGGGGACGGCAACCGGGTGGCCGTCGACGGAGACGGTCCGATGGGGATCTCCCGGATGCGGTTGTCGAAACCGGTCATCGCCGCCATCACCGGGCACGCCGTCGCCGGGGGGCTCGAGTTGGCCCTGTGGGCCGATCTCCGCGTGGCCGAGGAGGGGGCGGTGCTCGGCGTGTTCTGTCGGCGCTGGGGCGTCCCGCTGATCGACGGTGGAACCGTGCGGCTGCCGCGGTTGATCGGCGAGAGCCGCGCCATGGACCTCATCCTCACCGGTCGTCCGGTGCAGGCGCAGGAGGCCTACGACATCGGGCTGGTCAACCGCATCGTGCCTGGAGGAGAAGCGGTCTCGGCCGCGCAACAGCTCGCCACCGAGCTCACCGCGTTCCCTCAGCTGTGCATGCGCGGTGACCGGATGTCGCTGCTGGAGCAACACGGTCTCACCGAGGAGCAGGCCATACTCAACGAGTTGCGCCACGGCGCGATGTCACTGACCCACGAGACCATCGACGGGGCAACGCGGTTCGCCGACGGCGCCGGGCGGCACGGTCGGTTCGACGACAAAGGTGTCACCTAGTCGATTCCGAACAGACGAGCGCCGGAAGTGCGTGTGCACTTCCGGCGCCCGGGTGTTGAGGTGGTCGGACTCGATCAGCCGATGAGGAACCCGTTCGGGAGGCAGACCAGAGGGGTCTTGCCGCCGTCGAGGGCGCGCTTGATCAGCGAGATCGCGCGCGGCGAGTAGGACATCGACACATGATCGGACTGGTCGAGCGGGCAGTTGTCCTGCAGCGTGATGTTCTTGACCGTCGCGCCCGGACCGGCCGTGAGGAAGGTCGACTGCGACGGGGTGGTCACCTCGTCACGCAGGGTCCGGATGATCGTGTAGTCGATCCCGGGCAGTGTGTCGCCGCCGGCGTTGACGCCGTTGACCACGTCGGAGCCGACGACCTGCTGGATGCCGGAGACACCGACCGGCAGCTGTGCCACACCGAGGATGTTGATGCCCAGGTTGTTGATCGCACGGCCCAGCGAACCGATCCCGTCGAGCGTGGTGCCGTGGTTCGTCGCGCCCAGGGTGATCAGCTTCTGCACCTTGGACTGTCCGCCGTTGAACTTCAGGTACTGGCGAGCGAGCAGGCCACCCTGGGAGTGTCCGACGATGTCGACCTTGGACGCACCGGTCTTGGACAGGACGCTGTCGATGAAGGTCTGCAGCTGGCCTGCCGACCGCGGGATGTCACCGGTGCCGTTCGCGCCCGGGATGAGCGCGATGGCGCCGCCACCATCGAGCGGCTTGGTGATGCCGTAATTGAACGTGTACGTGCAGTAACCGGCCTTGGTCAGCTCCGGGGAGATGTTGGCGAAGTTGTCGTACGCGCTCTCCCAGGTGCCGTGGACCAGCACGATCGGGCGATCACCGGCGCGGGCCTTGCAGCTGTAGTTGTTGGCGCCGGGAGGAGCCACGTTCGGGTTCTTGACCGAGTAGGCGAACGCCGGCAGGAAACGCGTCTGCGCCGGCCCGACGCCGGAGGTCTCCGACGAGGTGCTGTTGGTGCCGTCGGGGATGGTGATCGGACCGGACACCGCGTTCGGCGTGACCGAACGTTGGTTGGTGTTCGCGGTGGAACTGGTTGTCTTGATGCCGGCCTTGATGTTGTCGGTGAGCTGCTGAACCGATGGTGCGGCGGTGGCAGGCCCGGCGAGAGCGAGCGCGAGACCGGCCGCAGCCAGTGCGGACGCGCAGCTCACCGATGCGCGGCGGAGTGAAGACGACTTCATTGGTATGCCTTTCACAGGTCATGTGTTCGACAGCGTCGCGCAGCCAATCCGCGGTCCGCTGACCGAAAACTAACTTCGCCTCGCTCAGGATCGGTAGGGATTCGCACACATTCGTGTGATCTCACCCACAAAATCCGCTGAACCTGTCGCGCAACACAACGCTGCAGCCGGGAAACCTCAACGCCTGTTGTCAGTACGCAGCAGCTGATTGATCCGGTGGTCGAGGAGTTCGCGCATCACCAGGGACGTACTGGTCCGCTTGACCCCTTTGATGTCGAGGATCCGGCCGGCGATCCGATAGAGGTCGTCGCCGTCGCGCGCGACCACCTGAATCAACAGATCCGCCCCGCCGCTGAGTCCGACGACCTCGATCACCTCGTCGATGTCGGCGAGCGCCGCAGCCACGTCACCCAGCCGACGCTGTTTGACGTTGGTCATGACGAACGCGCGCAGCGGATAGCCCAGGGCGACGGGGTCGATACGCCGCTCGAACGGCAACATCGCACCGGAGCGGTCCAATTTGTTGAGATGCGCCTGGGCGGTGTTGCGCGAGACCCCGACCTTCTCGGCGAGTGCGATGGTCGTGCCCCGCGGATCCTCGGACAACGCGAGCAGCAATCGCACGTCGACCCCGTCGACGGCCGCTCCGACAGGCACAGTGCGCACTTCTGCTGCATCGTCCGGGTCCGAAGTTGTCATAGTGCGCAACTCTACGTCAGCTGATTGCGCAGACCTGGTGGGCGTGCTGCACTCGATGGAACAGTGTGCCCAACGAATCGGCCGACAGCGCGAGATGTCGGGACCGCAGGCGGGAGTTGTGACATGAGCACCACCACGTCCGAATCCGTGGCCGCCCCTCTCGGCGACGACGGCGACGCGCTCGACGAGATCGCCCGGCACGTGCTGTGGCTGTCGACCGCGATCATCCACCACGCGAACGTGATCCGGCCGAACCCCACCGGGCTGAAGGTGGGCGGCCACCAGGCGTCCTGCGCCTCGATGGTCACGATCATGACCTCGCTGTGGTTCGAGCAGCTGTCGTCGGGCGACCGGGTCTCGGTCAAGCCGCACGCGTCACCGGTGCTGCACGCCATCAACTACCTGCTGGGCAGCCTCGACGAGAGGTACCTGACCACCCTGCGCGGGTTCGGTGGATTGCAGAGCTATCCGAGCCGCGCCAAGGACCCCGATCCGGTCGACTACTCGACGGGTTCGGTGGGCATCGGCGCCACCGCACCGATCTGGGGTGCTTTCGCCCGGCGCTACGTCGACACCGCCCTCGGCGGCACCGGACGCGGCCGGCAGTACTCGCTGGTCGGCGACGCCGAGCTGGATGAGGGCGCGGTGTGGGAGGCGATCCTGGACACGTCGGTGTCCGAGCTCGGCGAGATCGTGTGGATCGTCGATCTGAACCGGCAGTCGCTCGACCGGGTGGTGCCCAACATCGCCCCCGGGCGTCTCTCGGCCATGTTCTCCGCGGCCGGCTGGCAGGTCATCACCGTCACCTTCGGCAAACATCTCGAGGCGCTGTTCGAGCGCCCCGGTGGCCCGGCCCTGCGGACGCGCATCCTCGACATGCCCAACGCCGAATACCAACGGCTGCTGCGCTGCTCGCCCGATGAGATCCGGCAGCGCCTGCCCGGCGACGGACCCGGGGCGTCCGATGTGGCCCGCGTGATCGCCGATCTGGACGACGCCGAGCTCGTCCGCGCGATCTCGAACCTCGGTGGCCACGACCTCGACGCCCTGCGGGCCGCCTACGCACAGATCGACGACACCCGCCCGACGGTGATCATCGCCTACACGATCAAGGGCCGCGGCCTCCCGACCCAGGGACATCCGCAGAACCACTCGTCGCTGCTGACCGTCGAGCAGTTCGACCAGCTGGCGACCGACCTCGGCATGGACGCCGCGTCGCCCTGGCACCGATTCGACGACGAGACCCCGTCGGGACAGCTGTGTACCGCGACAGCTCGACGACTGCACCGCGAACCGATCGATCATGTCAACCCACCGACCGTTCCCACCGACATCGGCCGCAAATCCCCGGCGACGTCGACGACGCAGGCCGCCCTCGGGCGGACCCTGCTCGACCTCACCCGCGACGCCCCGGAGGTCGCCGAGCGGGTCGTCACGTGCAGCCCGGACGTCAGTTCGACGACCAACCTCGCCGGGTGGCTCAACAAGGTCGGCGTGTGGTCCACCGGCGAGCGGCGCAACTGGTTCGACGACGACGGCGAGACAATCATGCACTGGCGGGAGCGGCCGTCGGGGCAACACATGGAGCTCGGGATCGCCGAGACCAACCTGGTCGGGCTGATCGGCGAACTCGGATCCACCTGGAGCCGATGGGGTCAACCCCTGTTCCCCATCGGGGTCCTCTACGACCCGTTCGTCGAACGGGCGTTGGAACCGTGGTCCTACGGCATCTACGCGGGCGGGCAGTCGATCCTCGTCGGAACGCCCGCCGGCGTCACCCTGGCCGCCGAGGGCGGAGCCCACCAGTCGATCAAGACGCCGTCCATCGGACTCGAGCAACCCGGATGCACCAGCTACGAACCGGCTTTCGCCGTCGAGGTGGAGTGGACGCTGCTTGCGTCGATGGCCCGCCTCGGACGCCCCGACGGCCGGTCTGCCTATCTACGGCTGTCGACCCGGCCGGTGCAGCAGTCGCTCGCCGACGTGCCCACCGATCCCGCCGCGCGGGAGCGTCGCCGCCGTCAGGTGGTCGCGGGCGCGTACACACTGCGTTCCTGCGCAGAGCCCGACGTCACGATCGTCGGCATGGGCGCGATGGTCACCGAGGCGCTCGAGGCGGCCGACCGGCTCGCCGATCTCGACATCGCCGCCGAGGTCGTCTGCGTCACCAGCGCCGGACTGCTCTTCGAGGCGATGCAGGCGCGCAGCGGTCACGGGGATGCCGAGTCGTGGATCCTCGACCAGGTGTTCCCGGCACACCGCGCCGCCCCGATGGTCACCGTCCTCGACGGCCACCCGCACACGTTGACGTTCCTCTCCACGATCAACCGGGTGCGCACAGAGTCGTTGGGCGTCAGCACATTCGGACAGGTCGGCTCCCTTCCGGACGTGTACCGACTGCACGGGATCGACACCGATTCCATCGTGCGCGCAGCACTCGACCTGACCAGCTGACGCCCAGGCGCGGGTCACCACCGACGGTTTGATCCCTTCGACGCACACGCGATGCACAGGCGCGCCGCCGGCAACGCCTCGAGGCGCGCCTGCGCGATGTCGGCACCGCAGTTCTCGCACCGCCCGTAGGTCTGTGCGTCGAGGCGTTGCAGGGCGGCGTCGACCTCGGCGATCCGCACCTTCGACCGCTCGATCTGCGCGACCAGCTGGCCGCGCTCGAAGGCCAGCGTCGACCCCTCCGGGTCGTGCTCATCGTCGGAACTCGCATCGGCACCGGCATCGACGACGCTGGTCAAGCGGGCCGCCATCGTGGTCAGCAACGCCAGCGTCTGTGCGCGTTCATCGGCGAGGGCCGCACGTGCCTGGTCGGGGTCCATGTGCCCGATGCTACGGTTCGCGCTGGTCACAGCCGATGCAATGTCGATTCTTGGGGTTCTCTCACGAACCGACGGCAGCATGGACGCCACACACCGACACCCAGATCAGGAGGGGCCATGGACACGATCGTCGCGATCTGCGCCATCGTGATCGCCGTCTGGTGCGTCGCCGCCTGCGTCGTCGCCGTGGTCGTCGCGCGTTCGATCCGGATCGCCGATCAACGGATGCTCGCCGAGACCGAGGTCCCCAGGGAGGTCACGCGACCTGGAACGACCTCTTCGACAACCCACCGAAGATGAACCCGTCGATCGCCGTGGTGACCGACGCGGTCGGGTCGGTGGCGGCACCGAGCGTGACGAACAACGGTGTGAAGTGTTCGACGGTGGGATGGGCGAAGCGCAGTCCCGGGGCCCGCGTGGAGAAGCGGGCGAGCTCGTCGACGTCACCGCGGTCGAGGGCCTCGGCGGCCCAGGTGTCGAACTCCGCCGACCAGTCCGGGACGATGTCGGGACGTCGCCAGTCGATGTACGGCAGCCCGTGGGTCATGAACCCGGACCCCATCACCAACACTCCCTGTTCACGCAGGCCTCGCAGACGCGCACCCAGCGCGAGGAGTCGCGCCGGATCCGACGTGGGCAGGCTGAGCTGCAACACCGGGATGTCGGCGTCGGGGTACATGACCTTGAGGGGCAGC
Source organism: Williamsia sp. (assembly GCF_016462415.1). Lineage (GTDB taxonomy): Bacteria > Actinomycetota > Actinomycetes > Mycobacteriales > Mycobacteriaceae > Williamsia_A. The sequence goes on from NZ_JAEMTF010000034.1 coordinate 13,364, forward strand.
CACGCACCGTGGTCGAGCCCGCGGTCGCGGTGTTCGTGGACGTGGACGGTGTCGGGCAGTGCGTCGAGCAGCAACTGCGCCAGCGGCCCGGAATCGGGAGTGTCGTAGCGCATCCGGTAATACATCGGATCGAAGCCGCCGAAGTCGTAGACCAGCTCGGTGGGCACCGTGCTGGTGATCCCGATGCTGTCGGACTCCCAGTGGGCACTGACGATCAGGATGGCCCGCGGCGTCGGCATGGTCGCCGCCCAGTCGTGCATCTGACGCATCCACGCGGCGTCGGTGAAGGTCGGCGGGGCACCGTGGCTGATGTACAGCGCGGGCAGGATCCCGTCGTCAGGAGTCCACGCCTGCCGCGGTGCGCGCTCCTGCGAACGCGTGTGGTGCTCGAGGTGCCGAGCGAACGGGTGAGCAGCCGGGATGAGTGCGTCGGCGGCAGCGGTCGAGGTGGTCATGGTCCTTCCAATCACTTCACGATGCAAGTTATTCCGGCGGGTGCCCGACACGCCCTGACGTAGGCTGCCGGAATGGCCGCCACCCGCCCCAGCCGCTCCTCGGACCGTTTCGAGCCCCTCGCCGCCGTCGACACCCGCTGGCTCGACGAGGACGAGTTGGCGACGTGGATGGCGGTCACCGGCATGATGGTCCGACTCCCCGCGCTGCTCGATCGACAACTACAGCGCGATTCCGGGTTGACGCACTTCGAGTACCAGGTCCTGGCCGGGTTGTCGCAGGCCCCCGACCGGACGATGCGCATGAGCACCCTCGCGGAGTTCACCGAGGGCCAACTACCCCGGCTGTCCCAGGTGGCGGCGCGAATGGAGAAGCGTGGGTGGCTCACCCGCCGACCGGATCCGACCGACGGCCGATACACGCTCGCCGAGTTGACCGACGTCGGCATGCAGGTTCTGCTCGACAGCGCGCCCGGACACGTCGCCATCGTCCGCCGACTCATCTTCGATTCACTGACGCAGGCGCAGATCCGCCAACTCCGGGACATCGGCCACCGCATCGGCGCCGCGATGAACGCCGACCACGAAGCGTGAGACGTAGCGGTCAGGACACCGACGCACGCGACGTCGCCGAGGTGCGGTCGGAGGCGACCCACGGCAGTCGCGAGCCCAGGACACCGTCGACGCTGAACTTGCCGGCCCCGACCGCGGCGATCAGCAGCGAACCCGCACCGAGCGCGAGCACGAACTCGTAGCCGCCGTCGGCGACCCAGATACCGTTGCCGGAGTGGGCGATGAAGTACGCGCCGACCATGTCCAGGAACAGGAGAATGCCCACGACGGGGGTGAGAACTCCTGCGATCAAGGCGATTCCGCCAAGGATCTCGATCCAGGTCGCGAGGAACGCCGAGACACCGGGCATCGGTGCACCCATGCCGTCGAACGCCGCCTTGGTCCCGGAATACCCCCAGACGTTCAGCTTCTGCAGACCGTGGGCGAGGAAGACGACGCCGAGACCGACTCGCGCCAGCAGGGTGGCGATGTCACGGGGCAGGGTGGAGTTCATCGAGGAACCTTTCGTCAGAACACGCGTGGTCGACGCGGCACGATGCCACGTCTCGAGAGGTATTGATTCAAGCGTGAACTGAAACTTATCGTCGATTACTTCACGACGCAAGTGATCCGGGTGCGGGTCTACTGGCCCATCCAGATCCGGCGCCGACACACCTCGATCATCGACGCGACCACAGGAGCGGACAGGTCACCGGGTGGGTGGCTGCTCAACAGTTGTTCGAGCTCGGTGAAGAACCGGTCCGAGGTCCATCCGAACTCGACCATGATGTCCTCTGCGGGCCCTCCGCCGTAGGCCGACCACCGCCGACCGAAAGCGAGAACCGCTGCGGTGGAGACAACCGGGTCGGCCGTCTCCCCTGTCGACATCACTGCACTCGATCGGCCACGGCTCATGAGAGAAGTACACGCCATCTGCGTCTACAGCTGATGTCTCGCAGGTGAACACTGTGTCGCACGCCGGGTGCGACCACTACCCTCGGACACATGGACCGCGACCGTGACATCGACGGTCGACCGCGGAACGCGCGCCCCCGCGACGGCCTGGGTCGGCCACTCCCCTACGGCGAGCAGGGTGAACCGAGGCAACCCGAGGGTGTGATCCGCACGCCGGACGAGACCATCAGCCAGGCACAGGAGCTGTTGGATCGTGGCCGGCCGTTTCATGCCCACGAGGTGTTCGAGGACGCATGGAAGTCCGCTCGTGATGCCGGCGAGCCGGACGTCGAACTGTGGAAGAGCTTGGCGCAGTTGGCGGTCGGGTGCACTCACCGGTTGCGGGGGCGGCCGGTCGGGGCCGATCGCCTGCTGGCACGTGCCGTCCTCGGTCTCGCTTCATACGCAGCGACCACTCCGTACGGCATCGACATAGACGCGCTCCTCCGATGGGCGCGCACCCCGGACGACGGTCCGCTGCCACCGTTGCGGGCCCGGACACAGAAAAGCTCGCCGCCACCGAGGTGACGACGAGCTGTTCTGAGACGGTGTCAGGTCAGTTGACCCCGACGATGTCCTTCGCGATGGCCGCGAGCTGCGTCTGCGCCGCGGAGATGATCCCGCTGCGGTTCTTGTGCGCCTCTTCGAACGAGATGACGAGGCGGATGTCGGCGGGCTGATCGAGTTCCTTGACGGCCGAGACCGCACTGGAGACGTTCAGCTCCTCGTAACCGCTGATCGGAAGATCCTCGGCGGCGACGGTACCGGTGGCCTCACGCACGTTGTGCAGCGAGTCGGCCAGACCCGGTGCGCCGCTGTCGCGAGCCGCACCCTCGGCAGCCTCGAGTGCGGCATCCCGGCTCGCGACGATCGTCTTCGTCGCGGTCTCGCCGACCTCCTCGACCTGCTTGCGCAGACCGGAGATGCGGGTGGGCACCTGGCGGGCGGTGTCGATCGCGCGATCTGCACCGCGCGCCACGAACGCGCCGGGGATGGTCGCCGCACGCGCTGCGACTCCGCTGACCCACTGCACCGGGGTGCGGCGAAGTGCGACCGGTCCGCCCAACGCCTCCTCGGCCAGCACGACGGTGAGCCATTCGACGGTGGCCGAGTGCGCGGTGATCAGACGGTCGGCCAGTGCGACGACCTCGCTCTCGTTCGCGGCAGTGGCGAGCGCCTTGATGTAGCGCGACCGGTCGAGAAGCTGGTGCTCCAGCGCGAGATCGCCGAGCAGCGCCTCGTCGAGGGGCTGCGCCTGCTCGAAGAAGGTCTTGCCGAGGGCAGCCGTGCGGCCGACCAGCGGGCTGACGAGCGCGGGCAGCCCACCCAGTCCGCGGAGCGCCTCACTGATGGCGACCGCGCGAACGCGTCCGTTCTCGGCATTCTTGGTGAGTTCCTCGCGTACGGCCTCGGTGCGGGCCTGTGCGATGCGGGTCTCGGCGACCTGGATCTCGGTGTTGGTCAGCGTGAGCACGGTGCGCAGCTGCTGGCGGAGTCCTGAGGTGGACAAGGTCATGATGGAATCCCTCCGTCGACGTGTGATCTCAGCGGATGTCTTCGCTTCTCCTCCATCGTGACCACCAGAGCGCGGTCTGTGAACCACCTGGCGGTATTACCGGCGGTTCTGATTCAAAAGACGCTCTCCACCAGCGCTTTACGCTTGCCGTGCGATACATCACTAGCGAGGCGAAACAGGTCGCGGCGGAATAGCTCGCCGCGCGCAGGCGTCATATGGGTATGACCTCGAGCACAGACACGAACACATCCGCAGACGCCGCACCCACCTTCCG
>NZ_JAEMTF010000034.1:17211-22376 GCF_016462415.1 Williamsia sp.
GTATGACCTCGAGCACAGACACGAACACATCCGCAGACGCCGCACCCACCTTCCGTCTCGGCGGTGACCTGGAGATCAACCGTCTCGGTTTCGGGACGATGCAGCTCCCCGGTGAGGGTGTCTGGGGCGACCCCGACGACCGACCGGCGGCACTGAAGGTGATCAGCCGCGCTGCTGAGCTCGGCGTCAACTTCTTCGACACGGCCGACAGTTACGGCCCCGACGTCGCCGAGAACCTGTTGTTCGAGGCCCTGCACCCGTACGCAGACGACATCGTCATCGCCACGAAGGCCGGCCTGACCCGTCAGGGCCCCGGCGAGTGGACGCCGGTGGGACGGCCCGCCTACCTGCGTCAGCAGGCCGAGTTGAGCCTGCGCAAGCTCGGAGTGGACCGCATCGACCTGTTCCAGCTCCACCGCATCGACCCCGATGTCCCCCTCGAAGACCAGGTGGGCGAGCTCAAGAAGCTTCAGGACGAGGGCAAGATCCGCCACATCGGCCTGAGCCAGGTGTCGGTCGACGAGGCCAAGGCCGCACAGGAGGTCGCGACGATCGCCTCGGTGCAGAACCTCTACAACCTCACCGATCGGTCGTCGGAGGATCTGCTGGACTGGGCCACCGAGAACGGCGTCGGGTTCATCCCGTGGTTCCCGCTCGCCACCGGAAAGCTCACCGGCGAGGGCAGCCCGCTGACCGAACTGGCGAAGCAGCACGAGGTGTCGCCGTCGCAGCTCGCGCTGGCATGGCTGCTCAAGCGGTCGCCGGTCGTGCTGCCGATCCCCGGGACGTCGAGTGTCGAGCACCTCGAGGACAACCTCGCCGGTGCCACCGTCGTGCTGACCGACGCCGAATTCGACGAACTGTCGAAGGTCGGCGCCTGACCTCCCCGCCCCAGAACACAGCGCCCCGTCCGTGTCGGACGGGGCGTTGTGCGTCGAGGCGTCAAGCGTTACGAAACAAGCGGTTTGCCCAGCGGAAGTGCCCGCCCGCCGGTCTCCTCCCACAGCGCCGCCGCGTAGTAGTAGACGACGAAGGCGACGAACCCGAAGACGAAGACGCCACCGGCCTGCGTCGCGAGTCGACTGTCGGCGACGGTGCCGATCAGCAACAGCGCGAGCGCCACGTCGACGACCGCGAGGAGTGCGGGATAGGTCCACGGCAGACGCACCAGCAGCACGGTCAGCAATGTGATGGTCACCAGCCAACTGCCCAGCCACAACGCCGTCGTCTCCTGGGCGCCGGACGACGGTATGCCGAACCAGTTGTGCGTCTGGCCGATCGAGAGCACCGCGTAGCTGCCGTAGAACCCGAAGAACACCGCGTAGACGGTGGCGTTGACGTTCTGGCGTAGCGCCGCCGCCCAGATCGTCGCCAGCAGCAGACCGACAGCTGTGGCGGACAACAGGATCGGAACCGCCGCGGCACCGCTGTCGACGATCCCGGTGTTGGTGAAGCCGAGACCGAGCGCGCCGGCGATGATCAGGGGCAATGCGATGAGACCGGGGTTTCCCTCCGGGGTCGCCGCGTCGGCGCCGGCGACGGCGATCGCGTCGGTCGCGTCCAGAGGGGGCGCCGACACATCGGTGGGTCGGTCGGAGATGGCGGTCATGAGCACCTTTCGAAGGACATGCGGCCATCATGTCGACCTGCCGCCCACCGACCCAGGTTTGCGATCACTCAGGTGCGAACAGACATCCGAAGCGCGGCTCGACATATAGATCGTGTGCTATTCAATCGTGTACTATCTATTTTATGACCTCGCCACCTCGCGCCTCCGCCTCCGCAGACCTGCTGCAGCTCGACCGGCAGGTGTGTTTTGCGCTCGCGGTGACCAACCGGACCGTCCTGACCATCTACCGACCGCTCCTCGAACCGTTGGGCCTCACCCATCCGCAGTACCTGGTGATGCTGGCCCTGTGGGAGCAGTCCCCCCGGTCGGTGCGGTCCATCGGCGACGTCCTGATGCTCGACTCGGCGACGCTGTCGCCGCTGCTGAAGCGCCTGGAGAAGGCCGACCTGATCACCCGCGAACGCTCGGTCACCGACGAACGGCAACTCGACGTCGAACTGACGTCAGCCGGCCGGGCACTGCGCGAACGCGCACTGGACATCCCGCCGGCGGTCGTCGCCGCGCTGGGGGTGTCGCTGGCGGACCTCGAGGAACTGCGTTCAGTGCTGTGGCGGATCAACGCCGCGGCCCGCGACGCGGCCATCACGTCGACGAAGGACAGTCAATGAACAAGCGCCCGAACATTGCTCAGTGGATCGCGTACGCCTTCGGCCGACGTCTGCCCGACGACCTGCGTGAGTGGGTCCGCAACGATCTGACCGGTCGACATGCGTTCGGCAGGCACCTCATCCGCGGAATGGTGCCGTTCGTCCCGATCTTCGTGGTGTTCATGCTGATCCCCGGACCGTGGTGGCTGCGCGCCGAGATGGTCGCGCTCGGTCTGAGTCTCGCGCTCATCTACTCGGCCGCGTACATGGGACAGAACCGGCGACACCGCCTGGAGAAGCACGGGTTGGACCCCGATCTCCGGCCGGCGCGTCAGCAGCAGGAGAAGGACGACGACCAGAAGCGGTACGAGGCGATCTACGGGACCGTCCGTCACACCTCCCCGGGGCAGCTGCCGCACAGCAACTCACGCCCTCCACGCGCTCCGCTTTCCTAGTCGCGCTCCGCCTGCAAGCGGAGCGCGACCGCAGAAGCGGAGCGCGGAGCGCTCCCAGGCGGTAAGCATAGTGTCGCTAAATAATCAGCAAGGCCGCAAAGGTATGCCGGGATGGTCCGAATCGGCACCATCTGTGTCGTACCAGCCCAGACACGCGACCGAGTTGGAGAATGGCATGTCCGCCAGCACAATTGCAGTCCACGAGCGACATCACAGGAACCGCCCCCGCCCCGACGACCTGATCTCGACCACCCGAACCGCCTTCGCCGCGGCCGACCTGCAGGCCCTGCTCGACGGTGACGCACCCGCGGTGCGAATCACCGACTTCCTCGACCCGAGCACCCTGGCCCACGTCCGGACGAGCTTCGTCGGCCGCACCGATCACGGTCCGCTCGCCACCGACGCCCGCTTCCGCCGGATCGGTCACGCGTTCTCCGAGACCACCGATGCCGACGACCGCGAGCGCTACTTCGCCGACGCCATCGCCAATCTGAACGCCCTGCGCGCGCGCGCCGCGCCCCACCTCTACCCTGCCGACGCGATCCGCCTGCTCCTCGACGACGTGTGGCCGACCGGATCCACGCTGTTGCGACACGACGGGCGTCCGTTCTTCGCCGGCGTCGCCCGCTACCAGCAGGGCGGGGTCGATCTGGAACCGCACACCGACAACATCTCTCGCAATCTCCCGCCCGAGCTGGGCCTGGACGTGTCGCGTCAGTTGTCGGTGAACGTCTACCTCGATGTCCCCGATGCGGGTGGTGAGCTCGAGATCTGGGACGAGTACCCGGACGAGGACGACTATCGCGGCCGCATCGGCGACCGCACCTACGGGGTGGACCGCGCGACCGTCGGCGACCCGCGGTGGGTGGTGCGCCCGAAGCCCGGCGAGGCCATCTTCATCGACCCGCGGCGCATCCACGCCGTGGCACCGTCGCAGGACCGGCCCCGGATCACCATCGGCCTGTTCATCGGCCTCGTGTCCGCCGATTCCCCACTGGTGGTGTGGAGCTGACATGACGACATCGCTGAACGAGACCCGGCCGCTCGCCTCGGCCTCACACAAGGCGGCCTTCGACGTCAGCGGCGCCCCGATCGCCTCGACCGGGGCCTCGGCCATCCTGCTCGTGAGCGTCGGAGCCGACTACCACGAGGGCGAGAAGCTCGGCGCCACCATCGATCTCATCAACCGTTCCGACTTCGGTCGGGTGTCGGTGTCGGTGGCCGACACCCTGCAACGCCACAACTACGGCGAGGGTGACGCGCGCGAGCGGCACCGACGCGCCTTCCGCGAGGGCACCGAGTGGATCGAGCGCAATCAGTCCTACCTCGATCAACTCGACTGCCCGCACGCCGTCGCACGGTGGGACTACTCGCTGGCCAGCCCGGACTACGGCGACCTCTACGACAGCGTCGAGGGCGCCTACTCCACCGACGCGGCCTACCGCGACGCCATCGACACCACCGTCGACCGGTTCATCGAACGACGTCGCGCGTCGGGCAACCTGATCGACGAGGACGAGCTCCGCAACCGCTGCCGCACGTACCTCTTCGAGGAATGCCCGATCATCATGCCGCTGTGGGCGCGCGAGGGTTTCGACTTCGTCATCTACCCGCAGAAGATCAGCGCGGCGATGGGCCGAACCCGTGAACTGTTCGTCGAGCCCAGCCACCCCGACCGCGTGCAGTGGCTCCCACTGCGCTTCAAGAAACGAAAGTCGGCCCGCCCGTGAGCACTCTGGAACACCACGACACCACCGTCGACGACACCGGCACCCGACGACGATGGCTCGGCTTCGGAGGCCTCGCGGTCGCGTCCTTCCTGGGGTGTATCGACCTCACGATCGTGACCACCGCGCTACCGGAGATCACGCGCGGCCTCGACACCGACGTCGCGACATCACAACTGACGCTGGGCGTCTTCCTGATGGCCCTGGCGATGTTCATGGTCACCGCGGGCCGGTTGGCCGACCGGTACGGACGCAAGAAGGTGCTGCTGATCGGACTGAGCCTGTTCGTCGTCGCGTCGGTGGGCGCCGCGCTGGCCGGGACCATCGCAGCCCTGGTGATCGCGCGGTTCTTCCAGGGCGCCGCGACCGCCACCCTCTACACCTCCACGTCCACCCTTGTGGAATCACTGTTCGGCGAGGGGGAACGCGGCCGGGCGATCGGATTGCTCTACGCGATCAACGGGGTCGGCCTGGCCGCCGGCCCGGTGCTCGGCGCACTGCTGGTGCCCACGTGGGGCTGGCCCGCGATCTTCTGGGTCAATCTCCCGCTCGGACTGCTGGCTCTGGTGGCCATCGTCATCGCCGTCGACGAATCCCGGGCGGAGACCTCGACAGGATCGGACTGGGCGGGACAGGTGGCTCTCGCGGTCACGGTCGTTGCGGGCATCGGGGTACCGGTGCTCGGCGACATCGCCGGGTGGCTGTCGCTTTCCGTCCTGGCCTCTGCGGTGGTGTTCCTCGGTGGCCTCGCGCTCACCGTCGTGGT
>NZ_JAEMTF010000034.1:22476-30123 GCF_016462415.1 Williamsia sp.
CCGTCCTGGCCTCTGCGGTGGTGTTCCTCGGTGGCCTCGCGCTCACCGTCGTGGTGGAGCGTCGTGCGAGCAGTCCCCTCCTGCAGCTGAGTCTGTTCACCCACCGCAACTTCTCGGCGGCGATAGTCTCGGACTTCTTCCTGGCCGTGTTCTACGCGTCAGCCCTGCTCGTCCTGCCGCTCTACCTCACCCGCAGTGAGGATTTCAGCCTGCGCACCTCGGGACTGTTGCTGCTCCTGGTCAGTGCGACCATGGCGTTGACCTCGCCGCAGGTCGGCAAACTCGTCGACCGAGCAGGACCGCACCGCCCGCTGATCGGCGGGTTCGGCTTCTTCGTCGCCGCGGGTGTCGCGATCGCCGTCGGCGCATTCGGGGGATGGCTCGCCGCGGTGTTGGTCGGTCTGGTGTTGTTCGGACTGGCATGGGGACTGACCCTCGGCCCGGCCACGGTCGCCGCGCTGTCGTCGGTCGAGAAGTCACAGGCCGGTTTCGCCGTCGGCGCGTCCTGGACGTTCCACAATTTTGGTGGGGCCCTGGGTGCCGCGGTTGCGGCCGGGGTCTACGGCAGTCCGACCGTCGCCGCCGCCGGCGATGCGGTGGGGCGGGTCGCGGTGGTGATAACGGGCACGAGTGTGGTCGCGCTCATCGCGGTGTCGCTGCTGAACCGCCGACGCTGACACGCACCGACGAGAACGCCGGGTTCGCCTCGTTCGAGGTGAGCCCGGCGTTGTCGTCGGATCAGACCGGCTGTGCGGCGACCAGACCCCACTCGCGCGCGAGGAGTTCGTGCGAACGCATCCGCGCCTCGAAATCATGTGTGACGCTGGTGATCACGAGCTCGTCGGCGCCCGTCACCCGCGCGAGGGTCTCCAGCCTGTCGGCCACCGACGACGGCGCACCCACGAACTGGGTACGGATCCGGTCGTCGACCACGGCCCGTTCGGCGTCGGTCAGTGCCGGGGTGGACGCGGGGTCCGGGTACGGCGGGGCACCCTCACCCGAGCGGATCCCACAGACCCAGTGTCCGAATGTCGAGGCCAACTCCTGCGCGGTGGCGTCGTCGTCGGCCGCGACCACATCCGCCGAGACCACCACGTAGGGCTCACTCAGATCACGGGACGGTACGAACGCGTCGCGATAGGCCTCGACGGCCTCGAGGGTGGTCGCAGGACTCACGTGGTAGTTCGCGACGAACGGCAGGCCTCGAGCACCGGCGACCTGCGCGGACTGGCCCTTGCTGCTGCCGAAGATCCAGACCTCGACGTCGGCGTGCTCGCCCGGAACCGCCGAGAGCGGGACCCCGTCGGCACTGTAGGTCCCGTCGAGCAACGCGAGGATGTCGTCGACCGCCTCGGTGAAGTCCGGCGGTTGCGCCCCCTCGATCTGCAGCGCGGTCGAGCTCGCGGCGAGCTTCGGTGAGCCGAGCAGTCCCTCGAGCGAGAACGGTTTCGGGATCAGCAGCCCGTCGACCTCGTGCTCGGGGGTGGGGTCCGGTCGGGGCGGCTTCGGACCCGACGACGTCACCTCCTTGCGTTTCTGTGCCGACCGGCCCAGACCCAGATCGAGACGACCCTGGTACAGGGCGTCGATGGTCCCGAAGGCCTCGACCACCGAGACCGGGGTGTGGTGGCCCAGCTGCACCGCGGCCGAACCGACTCGGATCGACGACGTGGCCGCGGCGACCAGACCGATGAGAGTGACCGTCGACGAGCTCGCGACCGCGGCGAAGTGGTGCTCGGCCAGCCAGAAGCGCCGGTAGCCGAGCGCTTCGCTGCGCTGGGCCAGCTCGACCGATCGGCGCAGTGCGGTTGCCGCGTCGGACCCGGCGGTGACGGGCGACAGATCGAGTACGGAGAGCGGTATCGGACTCATTGACGGAACTCCTCAGGCTGTGAACGGCTCGGATCGGTGTCGACACGGAATGCCTGCGCGGCGAACCACACAGGCGACGCATCCGGGTTGAGCGCAGCCGCAGCCGACATCAGATCAGCGGGCCGCAAGGCGGAGAACCACAAGGGAGTGTTCACTGTTCCAGTGAGCATCGCGACGAGCGAAAAATCGATAGTTGCGTTCACGCTGATTCTCACCACCGGACCCCGATGGCAAGACATTCGCTCAGCCTGAGCGAAAGGCACTGGTGCACAGCATGAATGCAGTCTAGTTACTATCACCGCATGACGGCCACAGTGCGCGCCTACCTCGTGGTGGCGACCCAGCGCAGCGGGAGCACGCTGCTCGTGGAATCCCTGCGCGCAACCGGGGTCGCCGGCGAGCCTCAGGAGTTCTTCCAGTATCTGCCGCACTCCGGCCTGGCCCCGCAGCCACGGGAGTGGTTCGCCGATGTGACCGACGAGTCCATCCTCTCCCTGCTCGACCCGCTCGATCCGGGTACGCCCCAGACCGAGACCGCCGGCGAGTGGGCCGAGCGCATCCGACGCGAGGGATCCACACCGAACGGCGTCTGGGGCGGCAAGCTGATGTGGAACCAGACCCCGCTGCTGCTGGCGAACGCGGCCGGTCTGCACAACCGATCCGGTGACGACCTGCGCAGCGCCATCGACGACCTGCTCGGCCCCGACGTCGTCTACGTGCACGTCTACCGCACCGACATCGCTGCGCAGGCCGTGTCGATGTGGCGCGCGGTGCAGACCCGGGTGTGGCGCGGCGCCGCGCCCGCCGACATCGACGAACGCGCGCAGTACCACGCGGGTGGCATCGCCCACCTGCATGCGATTCTCTCCGAACAGGAGCGCAGCTGGCGCGCCTGGTTCGACAGCGCCGGTGTCGAACCCATCGAGATCGACTACCGGCACCTCGCCGAGGACACCACCGGCGAGGTCGGACGCGTGCTCAGCGCACTGGGACTCGACCCCGCACTGGCCCCTCCGCCGGTGCTGACCCGGCAGGGCAACGCACGCTCGATCGACTGGATCGACCGATACCGCCGCGACGCGGCACGAGAAGGAGTGACGGTATGACGATCGACAGCGCGGTGGGCGACACCACCCATGTCGACGAACTGCGGGCGCTGGAGGCCGAATCGGTCCACATCATCCGCGAGGTCGTCGCCGAACTGGAGCGGCCGGTCCTGCTGTTCTCCGCGGGCAAGGACTCGATAGTCCTGCTCCGCCTCGCCGAGAAGGCTTTTCGGCCGTCCCCACTCCCCTTTCCGGTACTGCACGTCGACACCGGCCACAATTTTCCGGAGGTCATCGACTTCCGTGATCGACGGCTGGCCGAGGCCGGACACACCCTCGTGGTCGCCTCGGTGCAGGAGTCCATCGACTCCGGTCGCGCACAAGAGATCGGCGGGCCCAACGCATCCCGCAATCGCCTGCAGACGCGGACACTGCTCGACGCGCTCGAGGCCGGCCGCTACGACGCCGCGTTCGGCGGCGCGCGGCGCGACGAGGAACGGGCCCGCGCGAAGGAACGCGTCCTGAGTTTCCGCGACGAATTCGGTCAGTGGGATCCGCGCGCCCAACGCCCGGAGCCGTGGTCGCTGTACAACGGCCGTATCCGACGCGGCGAGCAGGTGCGGGTCTTCCCGCTGAGCAACTGGACCGAGCTCGACATCTGGCGCTACATCGAGCAGGAGCGCCTGGAACTGCCGTCGATCTACTTCGCTCACGAGCGTGAGGTGTTCGAGCGCGACGGGATCCTGCTGGCGACATCGGAGTTCACCAGCCCCGCAGACTCGGAGAGCGCCGCGACCGAATGGGTGCGGTATCGGACCGTGGGCGATCTGACGATCACCGGGGCCGTTCGGTCGCACGCCACCGACATCGCCGGGGTGATCGGCGAGATCTCCGCGGCGACGGTGTCCGAACGAGGCGAGACGCGAGCCGATGACCGGACCTCGGTGGCCGCGATGGAAGACCGCAAGCGCGAGGGATACTTCTGATGAGCACTTCCACGACCCCGACGCGACAGCTCCTGCGACTCGCCACCGCCGGCTCGGTGGACGACGGCAAGTCGACGCTGATCGGGCGGTTGATGTACGACACCGACAGCCTGCCGCTCGACCACCTCGAGGCGGTGATCAAAGACGGCGTCCCCGACCTCGCGGCGCTGTCCGACGGTCTGCGCGCCGAGCAGGAGCAGGGCATCACCATCGATGTCGCCTACCGCTTCTTCTCCACCGAGCACCGCAACTACATCCTCGCCGACACCCCCGGACACGAGCGCTACACCCGCAACATGTTCACCGGTGCGTCGACCGCGCACGTCGCGATCCTGCTGGTCGACGCGAGCGCCGGCGTGCTGCGCCAGACCCGCCGACATGCCCGCATCGCGACCCTGCTCAACGTCCGCCACCTCGTCGCTGCCGTCAACAAGATCGACCTGATCGATTTCGACGAGGCGCGTTTCTCCGAGCTGGAGACCGAGCTGCGCGCGCTGGCCGACCGTCTCGGCGCCGACGAACTGACCGTGATCCCGTTGGCGGCCAAGGCCGGCGACAACGTCGTGCACCGCTCGGCGAACACCCCGTGGTACACCGGCCCCACCCTGCTCGAGCACCTCGAGTCGATCGAGCTGGCCGCCCCGAACCCGGTGGCGACCGAGCTGCGGTTGCCGGTGCAGTGGGTGTCGCGGCCGGTGGCCGAGGAGCGTCGCCGCTACACCGGGCGGTTGTCGGCGGGCACGCTGCGCGTCGGCGACCCGGTGATCGCCCTGCCCTCGGGCTCACGCAGCACGGTCACCGCACTCGACACCCTCGACGACGGGCGCGATGTCGCGGTGGCCCCGCTGTCGGTGGCGGTGTCGCTCGCCGACGACATCGACGTGGGCCGCGGCGATGTGCTCGTCAGTGGCGCCGACGACGCGCACGCGCCGGTGCTGGCGCGCGAACTCGAGGCCACCGTCTGCTGGTTCGGCGACACCCCTCTGCGTGCCGGTGACCGGCTCGCCCTCAAGCACACCGCGACGACGGTGCGTGCGACCGTGCAGGCGCTGTCGTCGCGGCTGGATCCGGAGACCCTCGACGAGCAGGACTCACCGGTCGAGCTGTCGCTCAACGACATCGGCGTGGTGACGCTGCGCACGAGTTCGGTGGTCGTCGCCGATCCATATGCCGGCAACCGCGACGCGGGCGCGTTCATCCTCATCGACGAGACGTCCAACGACACCGTCGGCGCCGGGACGATCACCACGGCACGAGAGGTCAAGCCGGGTGCCCAGACCCGCAACGACGTGAAATGGCACCCGTCGGCGCTCAACCGGGCGCACCGCTGGTCGAAGATCGGCCAGTCCGGTGCCACCGTCTGGCTCACCGGACTCCCCGCATCGGGCAAGTCCACCGTGGCGGTCGCCCTCGAGCGCGCCCTCGTCGAGTCGGGCCGCACCGCCTATCTTCTCGACGGCGACAACGTGCGTCACGGGTTGTCCGACGACCTGGGCTTCACCCCGGGTGATCGCGCAGAGAACATCCGGCGCGTCGGGCACCTCACCCGTCTGCTCGCCGATGCAGGCGTGGTGGCGATCGCCTCGTTGGTGTCGCCGTTGGAATCCGATCGCGAGATCGCACGGGCACTCAACGACGCCGCGGGGTTGCCGTTCATCGAGGTCGCCGTGACCACACCACTGGCCGAATGCGAGCGACGCGACCCGAAGGGCCTCTACGCCCGCGCCCGCGCCGGCGAACTGAAGGGACTCACCGGGATCGACGCGCCGTACGAGTCGCCGCGCAACCCGGACCTCGCGATCGACACGACCGGCGCCGACATCGACGATCTCGTCCGACAGGTGCTCGCGGTGCTCGACGCCCACGGGACCGACGGGGGCCGCTGAGTCCGCTCAGCGGCCGGTGAAGTCGGCGTCGCGGCGCTCGATGAACGACTGCACACCCTCGGCGCCGTCCGCGGTGCCGAACAGGCGGGCGACCTCGGGCTGAAGCTGCGCGATCGCCGCGTCGTCACCCTCGCGCCGTGCCCGGTGGGCACCGGTCAGCACCGCTCCGACACCGAGGGGCGCGGCCTTGTCGGCAATGGTGTGGGCGATCTCGCGGGCGCGGTCGATCGGGTTCTCCGACAGCTCCTGAGCGAGTCCGATCCGATGGGCTTCGGTGCCGTCGAACTCGTCGCCGGTGAGCATCCACCGCATCGCGTTGCCCCACCCGGTCTCGCGCGGGAACCGCAGGGTGGCACCGCCGAACGGGTAGATCCCGCGCCGGACCTCGAGCTGACTGAAGCGCGCATCCGGCGTCACGACGCGGATGTCCGCGGCGAGCAGGAGTTCGATCCCGAGTGTCAGCACCCGTCCCTGGGCCGCCGCGACGATGGGTGTGGTCCAGTCTCCGTCCAGACGCCACGGATCGCGGCCGTCCGACGGGTAGGTGGCCGCACCGGAGGAGATCGCCGGACCGACATCGACCAGGTCGAGGCCCGCGGTGAAGTGGGCGCCATGCGCGAACAGCACTCCGCATCGCAGGTCGGGGTCGGATTCGAGAAGGGCGTAGGCGCGGGAGAGTTCGGCGAGCATCGCGAGGTCGAACGCGTTGCGCTTCTCGGGTCGGTTCAACCCGATGAGCAGGACGTGACCATCGCGTTCGGTCGTGATCGTGTCGTCGGACGAGGTGTCGATCATGGGATTCCTGTCGCTTCGGTATTTGTTATGGCATCATGCATAGAACCACAGTATCCACCACGACGGACGGCCGACGATGCCCGGAGAAACGACCACTGAGAGCCGTGCGCACACCGCGGCGACGCTCGGTGACCCACTGACACTGCGATGCGGTCAGGTGTTGCCCAACCGGGTGATGAAGGCGGCGCTCAGCGAGGGCTTGGCCACATCGGAACACGGCCCCGACATCCGACTGGAGCGGCTGTACTCGCAGTGGGGAGCAGGCGGTTACGGGCTGGTCATCACCGGCAACGTGATGGTGGATCGGTTACACCTGGGCGAGCCCGGCAACGTCGTCATCGAGGATGACCGTCACCTCGACGGTCTGACCCGGTGGGCCAAGACCACCCAGGACGGCGGATCCCCGATCTGGATGCAGCTCAATCACCCCGGTCGACAGGCCAATCCGCTGGCGACCCGGTCCCGGCCGGTGGCGCCGTCGGCGATCGCGGTGAACATCCCCGGCATCCCCGCGCCGCGCGCGCTCACCGACGCCGAGATCCGCGACATCATCGACAGGTTCGCCGAGGCCGCGGCGGTCGCCGAGAACGCCGGCTTCAACGGGGTGCAGGTCCACGGCGCCCACGGATACCTTGTCTCGCAGTTCCTGTCTCCGTTGGCCAATCAGCGCACCGACCGGTGGGGTGGTAGCGCCGACGCACGAATGCGGTTCGTCCTCGAGGTCGTCCGAGCCATCCGTGCGACGGTGTCCCCCGGGTTCGCGGTGGGGATCAAGCTCAACTCCGCCGACTTCCAGAAGGGCGGGTTCGACGAGGTCGAATCACGCTCGGTCATCGAGCATCTGGTGGGTGAGAAGGTCGACCTCATCGAGATCAGCGGCGGCAGTTACGAATCCCCGGCCATGATGGGACGCAGCGGCGCGGTGACCTCCGAGAGCACCCGTCGACGCGAGGCGTACTTCCTCTCTTACGCCCACACCGTGCGCAGCGCCGCCGCCGACGTCCCTCTCGCGGTGACCGGCGGTTTCCGCACCGTCACCGCGATGAGTGCGGCCGTGGGTTC
>NZ_JAEMTF010000034.1:30223-40594 GCF_016462415.1 Williamsia sp.
CTGATGACCGACATCGAGACCACCGGACG
This sequence comes from Williamsia sp., assembly GCF_016462415.1. Classification (GTDB taxonomy): domain Bacteria; phylum Actinomycetota; class Actinomycetes; order Mycobacteriales; family Mycobacteriaceae; genus Williamsia_A. The sequence continues at coordinate 30,253 of NZ_JAEMTF010000034.1, forward strand.
CAAGACCGGTCTGCGACGGCAGGTGCCCGTGTCGGCGACGTTCGACGAGACCGGTGCATGGATCATCTCCCAGCACGGCACCCGCTCCGGATGGGGAGCCAACATCACCGCCGATCCGGCGGTACGGGTCCGTCAGGGCACGCGGTGGCGCACCGCCACCGCGGCGTTCGTCCCCGACGACGACGTCATCGCCCGCGCGCGCAGCTTCTCCGACAACCCCGTCATCGGACGGTTGATCGGTTCGACCTTCCGCGCTCTGCAGACCACCCCGGTCTCGGTGCGCATCACCTTCACCGACTGAGCCCGACCCGTACTCCGACCGAAAGGGCCACGACGTGAACCAGCAACCCCCGAACCCCACCCCACCGGTGGAGCCGGAGCAGTGGCAGAAGACCGCGTGCATTCTCTGCGAGTGCAACTGCGGCCTCGAAGTACTGATGAAAGACGGTGCACTGGCGAAGATCCGTGGCGACAAGGAACACCCCGGTTCGCAGGGGTACACGTGCGAGAAGCCGCTGCGCCTCGACCGGTACCAGAACGGTGCGCACCGGATCGACACCCCGCTGCGTCGACGAACCGACGGGACCTACGAGGAGATTGACTGGGAGACCGCGCTCGACGAGATCGCCGAACGGCTGAGGTCGATCGCGGACCGGCACGGCGGCGAGAGCATCTTCTTCTACGGCGGTGGCGGACAGGGCAATCACCTCGGCGGCGCCCATGGTCGAGCGCTGTTCAACGCCGTCGGAGCCAAGTACATGTCCAACGCGTTGGCGCAGGAGAAGACCGGCGAGGGCTGGGTCGATCTGCAGATGTACGGCAACCACACCTCGGGCGACTTCGACCACTCCGAGGTCGCGGTGTTCGTGGGGAAGAACCCGTGGCAATCGCACGGCATCGCACGGACGCGTCCGGTCCTCAAGGAGATGGCTCGTGATCCCGAGCGGGCGATCATCGTCATCGACCCCCGCCGGAGCGAGACGGCCGCCATGGCCGATCACCATCTTCAGGTCAAGCCGGGCACCGACGTCTGGTGTCTCGCCGCGTTGGATGCCGTCCTCGTCCAGGAGGGGTTGATCGCCACCGAATGGCTGGCGGCCCACACCACCGGTCTCGACGAGATCCTCACGTTGTTCGGTGGGATGGACATCCCGGACTACGCACGGCGCTGCGGTGTTCCCGAGGCCTCGATCCGGGCGGCGGCTCGACGGATCGCGCGCGCAGCCTCGGTGGCGACCTATGAGGACCTCGGAGTCCAGCAGTCACCGAACAGCACGGTGTCGTCGTACATGCAGAAAATGCTGTGGATTCTCACCGGCAACTTCGCCACCCCCGGCGGTATGCACATCCATTCGTGGATGTTCCCGATCGCCGGTCGATGGTTCCCCGTGGAGCCGGAGACGACACCGCGACTGCAGACGGCCCGGCGGGTCGTCGGTCTCGGCGCGATGCGGTGGGGCGCGGGTGCACTGCGGCGAGGACTCCGTCGGATCGACGGTTCGACGACCGCAGGCGCCGTGGCGGAGCGGATCGCCACCATCGCCCTGTCGACATTCTTCACCTCGGTCGGCGTCACGGCGGCGAGGCCGATCGCCGCGGCGGCGGCGAACTCGGTGCAGTTCGGAACCACCCCGGTCACCGGGGCCCGGATCGTGTCCGGCCTCATCCCCGGCAACTCGATCGCCGACGAGATCCTAACCGATCATCCCGACCGCCTTCGCGCCATGTGGATCGACGCATCGAATCCGCTGCATTCCCTGGCTGATTCGAATCGGTTCCGCACCGCGATGCACAGCCTCGAACTATCGGTCGTCCTCGACGTGGCGCTCACCGAGACCGCACGGGAGGCCGACTACGTGTTACCGGCGGCGAGCCAGTTCGAGAAGTACGAGACCTCCTTCTTCACACTGCATTTCCCGCACAACACCTTCCAGATGCGCAACCCGTTGATGCCGCCGCTCCCGGGCACGCGCTCGGAGCCGGAGATCTACGCGGCGATCATCGACCGACTCGACGTCGTCGACGCCGACATCGTCGAGTCGCTGACCGCAGCCGCGCGCGTCGGTCGGTCGGTGTTCGCGCTCACACTGTTCTCGACCATCGAACAGCGTCCCGAACTCACCGGCCTGCTCCCCTACCTGCTCTATCGGACGCTCGGGACGACGCTGGGTCCCGGTCGTGAATCGACCGCCATGGTCTGGGGTCTCGCGTACCTCGCGTGTATCGCGCAGCCCGACGCCGTCCGGCGGGCCGGGTTCACCGGTGACGGCGCGCAGCAGGCGGAGCAGTTGTTCGATGCGATCTGCTCAACGCACCAGGGCGTGGTGTTCTCCGACGACTCGTACGACGACGCGTGGAAGTACATCCAGCACGACGACGGCCGCATCCATCTCGCGATTCCCGAGCTGCTCGACGAGATGGCACTGATCGACGCCCGAGAGCCCTGCTACACCACCGACGAGTTCCCGTTCATCCTCTCCGCCGGGGAGCGTCGGTCGTTCACCGCGAACGTGATCATCCGCGACCCGGAGTGGCGACGACGCGACAAACAGGGCGCATTGCGCATCTCGGTGTCCGACGCCGCTCGTCTGGCAATCGACACCGGTGACATGGTCGAGCTGATCACCGCGACCGGCAAGGCGGTGACCCCTGTCGAGGTGAGCGACATGATGCAGATCGGACACGTCTCACTCCCGAACGGGATGGGTGTCTCCTATCCCGGTGCGGACGGTGAATCGGTGGTCGGGGTCGCGCTCAACGAGCTGACGTCGGTCGACCGACGCGACAAGTTCTTCGGGAATCCCTGGCACAAGAACGTGCCCGCACGCATCGAACCCCTCACTGCGCGGTGATCGGGTGATCATCGTGCGCTGACCCATCTCGGCCGGCCGACGCGGCCGCCCGATCCGTCGGCCCGTCAACGCAGTTGGTCCACCGACTGCCGGGCCTGCGCAGCATGGAGATGGGTGGCGGCGCTGATCTCGAGGTGGGTGAGGTCGTTGGCGATGCAGGCGAAGGTGTAACCGCGGCTCATGCGGTGGGCGGCGGTGAGACCGTCGGGCGCGTGGATACCGGCGGCGACGCCCGCGGTACGGGCGGCGTCCGCCACCGAGCGCAACGCCTGCTCGTAGGCGTCGTCGACCGAGGGGTCGTAGGGGAATGCCCCGCCGAGTGCGATGGACAGATCCGACGGGCCGACGTACACGCCGTCGAGACCGTCCACGGCACAGATGGACTCGATGTAGCGCACCGCTTCGAGTGTCTCGATCATCGCGATGACGAGAGTAGAGTCGTTGGCGTCGGCCGGACGTGGCCCGATGCGCAGCGCCGACCGGGCGGGTCCGTAGGACCGAACACCCTGCGGCGCATAGCGGGTCGCCGCGACAGCGTGGGCGGCCTGCTCCGCAGTGTTGATCATCGGGACGATGACCCCCACCGCGCCCGCGTCCAGGGCGCGCTCGATCAGCCGCTCGGAGTTCTCCCCGACGCGGACCATCCCGACGGCGGAGCGGCCCGCGTCGATCGCGAGTATCCCGTTGAGGATCCCCGAGTAGCCCATCATCCCGTGCTGCTCGTCGAGGCAGACGAAGTCATAGCCGAGGCGTGCGATCCGCTCGGTCGCGGGCGGCGCGTCGAGCGTCACCCAGTAACCGATGGAGTCCTCGCGATTGCGGATACGTCGGGCGAATGTGATGGCGTCCACGTGTGAGACCTCTCTGTAGCGTAGGTCTCACTGTGGCGTCCTCGGGGTGCCTCCGTCAACGCGGTGGAGCTGAACATAATGAACTCAACGACGACGAGCACCGTGACGGCACAGTAGGTTTGAATCGAGCACAGTGGATCCGCGATCGGCTCTGTCTCACAACGAATCCCAGAACGCCGTCAGCGCCGCCGCCCCGCGTTCGGGCTCCTCCACCATCCACCAGTGCCCCAACCCGTCGAGCACCTCGGTCCGGGCGCCTGCGCGATCGGCTGCGCGCCGCCGGATCTCATCGGTGCCGACGTAGTGGTCCTCGGTGGCGAGCAGACACAGTCCGGGACGCGCCGCTGCGCGCTCGAGGTGTCGCCCGGCCTCGGCCAGCGCGGGGTGCCGCGCCGACCGATAGAGCAAGAGCAGAGCACGTCCCATCTCCGGTCCCTGGCCGGCCGCGACATCAGCGGCGACCGGTGGTGTCATGCCCAACGCGATCATGTTCTCGGTACGGTCGGCGACCGTGCCGCCCATCATCGCGTCGACGAGGCGCTCACCCTCTCCGGGCGTCTGCCACACGCGGGCCACGTCGTTCCAGACGTATGCCGGGTCGAACACGCCGATGATGTCGGTGGCCCAGCTGCGCACGAGTTCCGGTCGCTGCATCATGAGCGAGACGACGTGATTACCGCCCCAGTCGTGTCCGACCAGGTCGATGAGACCGTCGATCCGGGCCAGTTCCGCGCCCAGCCAGTCCCGGTAGTCGATGAAGCCGGCCGGCCAATCGTCGGGCAGGGGCGCGCCGAACCCCGGTGGCGACAGGCGAACCACGTCGTCGCGGCGCAGCGTGGCCACGAGCGGATCCCATACCGCGTCGGTCTCCGGGTTGCCGTGCACCAGAACGACGGTCATCACCGCATGGTGGCACAGACGGGTCGTCGGCAGGTGACACTCCGACGAACCCCCTGTGCGACACCGTGGAGGTCAGGAGTCCTCGAGCTTGAACCCGACCTTCAGCGTGACCTGGAAGTGGGCGACCTGACCGTTCTCGATGTGTCCGCGGGTCTCGACGACCTCGAACCACTCGAGATTGCGGACGGTGCTGCTGGCGCGGGTGACGGCACCCTTGATGGCGTCATCGATGCTCGACGTCGACGATCCGACGATCTCGGTGATGCGGTACACGCTGTCGCTCATGATGATTCTCCCTGTGTGACGGGTCGTTACGGTGATGCGCGACCTCCGGCCACGCCCGTGTCTGGACATCGGCAACAGGTCGTACCTGGCGCCCGTTCACCCTAGGTCGGCTCGACGAACGCCCGCAGCGTTCTGGTCGGGCTGATCCGATCACCGGAGCGTGCTGCTGCGATCAGCCCGGCTCGGCACCGGTGGCGGCCGGACGATCGGGATCCGACGACCACTGCGACCACGAACCGGGGTAGAGCGTGGCGTCGACACCGGCGATGGCGAGGGCAGCGATCTGATGTGCTGCCGTCACGCCCGACCCGCAGTAGACCGCGGTCGGTGTGCCGGGCTCGACCCCCAGGGCGGCGAAACGGGCGCGCAACTCCTCCGGTGAACGAAACCGGCCATCGCTGTCGAGGTTGTCCGCCGTGGGCGCGCTGAGGGCACCCGGGATGTGACCGGCGCGGGGATCGATTGGTTCGTTCTCTCCCCGATAGCGTTCGCCGGCGCGGGCATCGAGCAGGATCCCCTCGGCCGTCGCGACCCCGTCCACGTCGACGGTCGAGAGATGCTCGGCCGCGAGTTGCACGGTGCCCTGCGAGGACGCCGTCTCCTCGCCCGCGACGATGTCGAACCCGGCGTCCCGCCAGGAACGGAGGCCGCCATCGAGGAGGACCACGTCGGTGAGACCGGCCCAGCGCAGCAGCCACCAGGCGCGGGCCGCCGCCTGATTGCCGTTGTCGTCGTAGGCGACAACGGTCGAGTCTGCGTCGATGCCCCATCGCCGCGCCGCCTCCTGCAGTGCGGCGATGTCGGGCAGCGGGTGTCGGCCGTCCTGCGGGCCGGCCGGCGAGGCGAGGTCGGTGTTCAGGTCGACGTAGATCGCGCCGGGGATGTGCCCGTCGCGATACTGCTCGTGGCCACGGTCGTCGCCCAGTTGCCAACGCACATCGAGCAGAACCGGAGGGGCACCCCCTGCGAGACGGGTACGGAGTTGATCGGCGGTGATCGTCACATCGGTCATCGCGTGATGGTGCCACTGCACGGGCGCCCCGGCCAGCGGTCGCACCCTGTCGCCGTCCGCGGAAGAATCCGTCGACCTCCGACGTTGGACGCGGCTGAGAAGGCTTCCGCCCACGAGAGGACGACCGTGACGATCACCCAGGACACCGACACCTTCACCACGGACTGGCAGCGGTGGCACGCCCAGCGGGTCGGTGCGGCACAGGCGGCCTACGGCCTGGCCGCGGTCACCGGGACGCATTGGCTCGGACGCGAGCCGACCGAGTACCCCGGCGTCCCGGGGCGGTGGTCGGTGCGCGACGGTCACGTCATCGGAACCGAAGTCGTCGGCGCGCCCCTCGACCTCGAGGTCGGTACCGCGTGGCGTCTCGGCGAGACGGACCTCGAGGTGCGGGTGCTGTCCCGAGGCGACGACGTCGCCATCCGGGTCGTCGACCCCGCCGCCGAGACACGTGCCGCGCTCATCGACATCGACGCCTACGAGCCCGATCGGACCTGGGTGGTCGACGGACGTTTCACCGCGGCCGACGCCGGCGCGACCATCACCATCGACCACGCCGATGGCGCGGCCCTCGACGACCCGCTCGCGGGACACATCGAGGTCGATCTCGACGGGGAAGCCCAGTCGCTCGCTGCGTTCCCGGTGGCGGGCGGCGGTCTGCAGGTCTCGTTCAGCGATGCGACCAGCGGTTCGGAGACGGCCCGGTTCCGGTTCGTCACCACTGCCGCGCCCGACGACCACGGCAGGGTCTCGGTCGACTTCAACCGCGCCTACCTACCGCCGAGCACGTTCACCGACCACTATCTCTGCCCGCTGCCGCCTGCGCAGAATCGATTGTCGGCCCCGATCCGGGCCGGTGAGAAGGTGCCTCGGACCACCGGCGACCACGCGTAGCATCACGCGATGACCGACAAACGCTCCGAGCACCCGGCCGATCCCGACGACGTCGAGAAGAACCCACCGGGCCCGGCCGACCACGGGGGCCACGGCGGTATGGCCACCCGCGAGAACAGCACCTCCGACGACGAGGACTGACTCCCGCGGTCGACTTACGACCTCACGCGTTTTAACCCTTCTCCGCGCGCCTGATCCCGGATGCAATCGACCTCCACCCACGTGAGAGGCCGAGACTTGGATGTAGCGATCATTTCCGCAGCCTGCATCGGCAGCGGGCAGTGCACCCTGCTCGCGCCACGCGTGTTCACCCGTCGCGAGGACGGGACCGCGGGCGTGACCATGGCCCGGCCCTCGAAGGGGCAGCAGCGGCGGGCGGTCAAGGCTGCCGAACACTGCCCGGAACGCGCGATCACCATCATCTGACCGGCCCGGTCCACACCTGGATCCACCGTGATCGGAATGCGGTCGGGCCGGAATCCCCGGTTGCCGCCTGCGGTTGGACACCACATGACCCTGGGTGTGGCTCTCAATCCGTCCGGGACCGCGAATGCGGTCGATTCCACCGTGGAGCTCGCCCGTGTGGCGGCCGACGCCGGCTTCGGGTCGGCGTGGTTCGGTCAACGTTTCGACTACGACGCCATCACCCTCGCCGGCGTGGTCGGTCGCGAGGTGCCGTCGCTGACCGTCGGCACGTCGGCCGTGCCCATCTTCGGCAGGCACCCTCTGCTGGTCGTCTCGCAGGCGCAGACGGTGCAGGCCGCGACGGGCGGTCGGTTCCAGCTCGGGTTGGCGCTCGGGGCACCGAATCTGGTCGAAGCGGCCTTCGGCATCCCGTATGAGCGGCCGGTTGATCGGGTACGCGAGTTCCTGAACGTCGCTCGTTCGCTCGTCGAGACCGGTACGGCCGACCATCACGGTGACCTGATCACCGCCGCCCCGCCGCTGTCGACAACGGTCGGCGGCGCGGGAACGCACCTGCCGTTGTTGGTCGCGGCCATGGGCCCCAGAGCATTACGCGCCAGCGGTGAACTCGCGGACGGCATCCTGCCGTTCCTGGCCGGTCCGCGCACTCTCGACGAGCAGATCATCCCCACGGTCAACCACGCCGCCCAGGACGTCGGTCGACCGCCGGTCCGCGTGATCGCTTTCGTCGCCGCAGTCGTCACCGATGATGTCGAGGCCGGACGGACCGCAGCCGCCGAATCGATGTCGTTCTACGACGCCATCCCGTCGTACCGACGGGTCGTGGCCGCAGAAGGTCTCGAGAGTGCAGCCGATCTGGTCCTGGTCGGCTCGGCCGAGCACGTCCGGGCCGGTATCAGGCGCTACCTCGATGCCGGCGCAACCGAGGTCGTCATCACCCAGACCAATCTGTTGGGTTCGGACACACAGCGAGAGACCATCGCCGCGCTCGGTTAGCGCGGTGTCGCAGAGGCTTCCGTCTGTGGATCTCAGGACAGTTGTGCACAACTCGTATCGGTGCAACATCTCTGTCAGTGGGTGCCTGTACCGTGCTCGGGCCGATCTGGGATCTGAGTGAAATACAGTGTTGTTCAATAGTATTCGATACATTTAACCCTTGCGCTTCGTTCGAACACATGTACTATTGAGGTCATGAGTGGGGGAACACTTACTGACATCGCCAACGCCTTGGCGGACGATTTCGGTTGCAGAGAGACGATTGTGGCCGATGTCGACAACGACATCGTCGGCGCGATACGAGGAGCGGTTGCCTTACGCGCCGTCGCCGACGACGTGCTCGCACGACTGACAGCGCAGGCCGAGCGCGTCGGCGTGGCGAAACGCAACGGAATGACGCTTCGAGAGTTGTTGTCCGTCAACGGCGTGGCACCAGCTGTGGCCTCGCGTCTGATTCGCCTGGGACGTGCGGCGCAGGTTCTCTCGCGCCTTTCGCGACACGGTCGCGACGGGAGCCTGTCCGCAGAGCATCTCGACGCGGTCGCTCGTGGAGTCGAGCACGTGGCACACCGAACCGGAAAGCCCGTCGATTCCCCGGCGATCGATCAGCTCGAGGGCAGTCTGATCGGACGCGCTGTCGCCGGCATGGCACCCGCGGAGATCGTAGAACACGCACGTGCGGTCGCCATCGAACAGACTGCGCAGCATGCCGATCAAGAAAACGACGAGGTTCTCGACCGACTGCCGTCCGCGGAGAACTCGACGATGAACGAGCTCGGGTGGAATCAGGCCGATGATGGCCGGTTGCTCGGCACCTTCGACCTGGACGCACTGACCGGGGAACGGTTGATCACCGCGCTCGACACCGCATCTCGTCCGCGCCCCGAGCCCGACGGGTCCGACGACGCTCGCCCGGTCGGACGTCGTCGCGCGGACGCCTTTGCCCAGCTCCTCGAGTGCGGCGTACGCGGTGTCGCGCCGGACGCATCGTCCGCCCCGCCACGGACCGAGGTGATCGTGACGCTCCCGCTGGGCGCGGAGGGTGCCGGCGGTGACACCGCCCGCCTGCAGTGGATGGGGCCGATCACCGACCACACCGCAAGTCTGGCCGCCTGCGACGCGGGAGTGACCTTCGTCGGGCTCGACATCAACGGGGTGCCACTGGACGTCTCGGTCACGAAGCGGTTGTTCACCGGTGCGGTCCGTAAGGCCGTGCACGTCCGCGACCGGTGCTGCGTGAAATGCGGCGGGCCCGCGTCGTGGACCGATGTGCACCACATCAAGCGCCACGCCGACGGCGGACCCACAACCCTCGACAACGGCTGCCTGCTGTGCCGGGCGTGCCACACGGCGGTTCACCACGCGGGATGGGAGATCGTCATGGGCTCCGACCGTCACCCCTGGCTCATTCCGCCGGCGAGCATCGACCCACAACGCCGGGCACTGCCTGCCTACAACCGACGAACGATGCGACTCGACGATCCCGTCGCCGCCTGACCCAGACCACCCGAATACGTGCACCCGCCCAGGCGGGACCGCATCAGCACCTTGACAACTCCACAGAGTGTACCGGCCGAATGGTTGCGGAGCCGGGGGTGATCGACCACTGTGTTCCCATGACCTGGGAGACGCATCCGGTCACCCCCGACCGCTTCGATGACTTCGCCGACGTGATCAACCCGAACCGTCGCGCGACCCACTGCTGGTGCCTGTCGCATCGGATCCAGCCCGCGGAGATCGAGGAACTGGGCGACGGAAGTCGCGAGCAGGCGATGCGTCGTCTCACCGAACGTGAGCACCCGCCCGGGGTCGTCGCCTATCGCGACGGCATGCCGGTCGGCTGGTGCAACATCGGCCCACGCGCGGAGATCCCACGGCTGGTGAGGAGCCGTCTCATCCGTCCCATCGACGACGCGCCGGTCTGGAGCATCATCTGTGTGGTCGTGCGCAGCGGCCACCGCAAGCAGGGCGTGACCAGCCGACTCATCGAGGGCGCGGTCGAGTTCGCGGCATCTCATGGCGCACCCGCCGTCGAGACGTATCCGGTCGACCCGCCGGGCCGGATGGACCTGACCATGGCATTCGTCGGCACGCGGTCGATGTTCGAGAACGTCGGCTTCGAGGTC
>NZ_JAEMTF010000035.1 GCF_016462415.1 Williamsia sp.
GGTCCGGTCGCAAGCGATTCACCGAGGTCGGTCAACTTGTACACGGCCCCGTCGTCAACCTTCTCGAGGAGACCGAAGTCTCGAAGCCTCCGCAGCGACTCGTGCAACGACTTGTCGCTGATACCGCCGATGGCCGACACGAGGGCGGCACGCCGAGACGGGCCGCTCCTCAGGACGGTCAGGACCACCGCGTCCCACTGATGCGCGATCAGCTCGACACCGAGTCGCACGAAGCAGTCGGCTGCGGCAGGCGACGGTTCGCGCATCGAATTCTCCCGGGTGCTCGTGAGACCTACCGATTGGTAGGTCTCACCACGTTAGCGTTTTCACCGGAGCAGCAACAGACGACGTTGGATCGCCGGAGACATCACCAGGAGACGCCATGACCGACCATCACTCGACCCGATCGACACTCCCCGACGAGAACGTGATCGTCGTGCTCGGGGCGACGGGACAACAGGGCGGATCGGTCGCCTCAGCTCTACGAGACGCCGGGTGGAGGGTTCGTGCTGTGGTGCGCGACCCATCGAGTGCGTCGGCCCGACAGCTCGCCGCCGCCGGGATCGAGACTGTCACCGGCGACCTCGCCGATCCGACATCGCTGCGATCCGCGTTCGTCGGTGCGCACGGGGTGTTCAGTGTCCAACCCAGCTCGGGACAGGCCAACACCGAGATGACCGACGACGACGAGGTGGCCTGGGGTATCTCGGTCGCCGACCTCGCCCGGGACGCCGGTGTCGAGCATTTCGTCTACAGCTCGGCGATCGCAGCGGGGTCGACGCCGACCGGAATCGGCCACTTCGACAGCAAAAGTCGCGTCGAGGCACACATCCGGGGCCTCGACATCCCGAGCACGATCGTCCGGCCCGCCAGCTTCATGGAGATCCTGCTGCTCCCCGGGATGGGACTGGCCGACGGGCAGTTCTCATTTCTCATGCGGAACGACCAAGCGGTGCAGGTCGTCGCGGTGCGCGACATCGGTCTCGTCGCAGCCGAGATCTTCGGCTCGCCTGCGTCTTTCGTCGGCCGCACCATAGATCTCGCCGGCGACTCGCTCACCGGCGATGAGCTGGCACATCACCTCGGCACCACATTGGGTCGCCCGATCTCCTACCACCGGATCCCTGACGACGTTCTGAGGGAGAACGATCTGTTGGGAAGACTGGCGGCCGCGGTGGACGACGGCAGGTTGGCCGGACGCGCCGACCTGCCGGCGCTTCACGAGACTTTCCCATTCCTGCTCCGCTTCGATGAATGGTTGGCCGGCCTCGACGCCGAGACCCTCACCGCAGCAACGCAATCATCACCCGGTGGTATCGCGCTGCGCTGATCAGCTACCCACCCGCCCCCTCCGGCGACTCTGACGAAGCAGCGCCTCGACCTGTTCGACCACCAGGTCCGGTCGGGAGATGAACGGATGGTGCCCCGTGGGCAGCTCCACCGAGCGAGTTGCCCGTTGCGCGTGCGAACGCTGCAACGTCGGCGAGGTGCTCCGGTCGTCCGCGCAGACGATGTACGTGGAGTCGACTCCCTGCCATCCGGCGGCGGTGGTGGGTGTCGTGAACGCGCCGACCACCTGAGCGGTCACCCGGTCCCAGGCCTCGCGCTGGATGGTCTCGTCGGCATCGTGGAGGAAGCGGTCACCGAACGACGCTGCGTCGTAACCGGATACGCCGATCATGCCGTCGCCGGTGTCGGCGACGGTGACCGGATCGACCTCGGTACTCATGATCGCGCCCTGGGACGCACACACGTCGGGCAGATACGACGACACATACAGCAGGTGGGCCACGGCAGGATGCGAGCCCGCCTCGGCGATGACGGTGCCCCCGTATGAATGGCCGACGACGATCGCCGAATCGACGTCGTCGAGAACTCGGCGCAATGCGGCGGCGTCGGCGGCCAACCCTCCGCGCGCCTCCTCGGGTGTGGTCTCACCACAGGACGGCAGCGCCACCGACCGACTCTCGACACCGGCGCGCTCTCGCAAGAGGCTCGCGGTCGGCTCCCACCACCACTGTCCGTCGCGGACCAACGCACCGTGAACGAAGACGACCTGCATGGACCTCACGGTAGCGACGGAGACGACGTCGTCGGCCGCAGAGCGTGCCACCTACGCGCTCAGCGAATTCAATCAATGATTGAAACGCTGATTGACACGTGTTCTACTGGTTCCGTGGAGCAAACCAAGGCCGACCCGCGAGCACGATTGCTGACCGCGGCCGAGTCGTTGTTACTCGAATCCGGATTCGACAGCGTGTCGATCCGGGCCGTGTGCGCGGCCGCCGAGATGAATCCGGCCGCGGTGCACTACCACTTCGGTTCCAAGGAACGGCTGATCGCAGCGTTGCTGGAGTCCCGCATCGGTCCCGCCTGGTTCGAGCCGGTCGCGCGTCTCCACGCCGAATCCGTCGACGTCCGCGACATCGTCGACGCGGTGGTCGGACCTCTGGTGACCATGGCCGCCGACCCCACCGGGCGCCTCTACCTGCACCTGCTGGCGCGGCTGGTACTGGGCCGGTATGAGCTCGACTGGAGTGATCGGTGGTTCAGCCTCGATCCGTTCGTGGAGTTGCTGCAGCACAACGTCCCCGGGTTGTCGACGACCGCGGCGCGACAGCGATGGGCCATGAGCTTCGAGCTGATCCTGGGACAGTTCGGCGACCCGCTCGCCGGCGACCGGACGCTGTCACCGGTTCAGGTCGAGACACTGTGCCGCTTCGTCACCGCGGGACTCTCCGACGAGGTGGTCGAGGCATGAGCAGCGTCTTCGAACCGACGACTCTCGGACCGGTCCGGTTGCGCAACAAGATCATCAAGGCCGCGACCTTCGAGGGGCGCACCCCCGATGCGCTCGTCACCGACGACCTCATCGCCTACCACCGCGCTCCGGCGGCGGGCGGGGTCGCGATGACCACCGTGGCGTACTGCGCCGTGACACCCGGCGGACGCACCGATCGCCACCAGATCTGGATGCGACCCGACGCGGTCCCGGGACTGCAACGCCTGACCGACGCCGTCCACGCCGAGGGTGCGGCGGTCAGCGCGCAGATCGGACACGCCGGGCCGGTCGCGAACGCTGCGTCGAACCGGGCGCCCGCACTGTCGCCGACCCGCCTGCTGAGTCCGCTCAGCATGCGGATGACCCACAGACCCGACGCAGGTGAGCTCCGGGACATCGTCCGCGCGCACGCCGACGCCGCCGGCTTCGCCGAGTCCGCCGGATTCGACGCGGTCGAGATCCACTGCGGGCACAACTACTTGGCGAGTTCCTTTCTCAGTCCACTGCTCAACCATCGTCGCGACGAGTACGGCGGATCGTTGATCAACCGGGCTCGTCTCGCGCGCGAGATCACCAGGGCTGTCCGAGACCGCGTCGGCGACCGCATGGCGGTCACCGTCAAACTCGGCATGGAGGACGGGGTCTCGTCCGGGCTGCAGCTCGACGAGAGCCTTCAGGTCGCACGGTGGATCCAGGACGACGGCGCCGCCGATGCCCTCGAGCTCACCGCGGGGAGTTCATTGCTCAACCCCATGTACCTCTTCCGCGGCGACGCGCCGAGGAAGTCGTTCGCGAAGGCCTTCCCGCCGCCGATGGGGTGGGCGATGCGGTTGGCCGGGCCGTTCCTGCGTGAATACCCCTATCGCGAAGCGTTTCTCCTCGACCTCGCCCGTCAGTTCCGACACGAGCTGACCATGCCACTGATCCTGCTCGGCGGGATCACGACGACGGACACAATGCAGCTCGCGATGGACGAGGGGTTCGAGTTCGTGGCCATGGCGCGAGCCCTGCTCCGGCAGCCCGATCTGATCAATCGCCTCCAGGCCGAGAGCACGACCCGCTCCCTGTGCACGCACTGCAACGAGTGCATGCCCACCATCTACTCGCGTACGCACTGCATCCTCGCCGCGGACACCGCCGCCGCCCGATGATCGGGACCGTTTTGATCACCGGGGCGGGCGGAGGACTCGGCGGCGCGACCGCCACCCTGTTCGCCGAGCGCGGCTGGACGGTGCTGGCAGCAGACCTCACGAAGCCGTCGGCCACACCCGGGGTCATCCCCCTCGAGATCGATGTCACCGACACGGAATCCGTCCGAGCCGCGGTGGCGGAGGCAGAGCACCACGCGCCGGGTGGACTCGATGCCGTCGTCACCTTCGCCGGCATCATGCGCGTGGGTTCCGTGGTCGAGATCGACGAAGAAGAACTCAGGCAGCTGATCGACGTCAACCTGCTCGGCACGTATCGGGTGGTGAAGGCCGCGTTCCCGCTCATCCAGCGGCGACGTGGACGCGTGATCACCATCAGTTCCGAGACCGGTTGGCAGAAAGCACTCATGCTCAACGGGCCGTACGCGATCACCAAGCACGCAGTCGAGGCGTACTCGGACGCGCTCCGTCGGGAGTTGATGTTCCTCGACATCCCCGTCAGCACCATCCGACCCGGCCCCTTCCGGACCGACATGGTCAACGGGATCGACGCCGCGTTCGACCACGCCCGCAGCCACTCCACGCTGTTCCCCGACCTCATCGGACGAGTCGGCGCCCTCGCGGCCAAAGAACAGGCGCGGGCACACGATCCGGCGGTGCTCGCCGATGTCGTGTGGAAGGCAGCCACGACCGCGCGTCCGCGAGCGCACTACTCCGTGCGCGCGGACCTGCGACGGTCACTCCTGCACCACATCCCGAGCCCCGTTGTCGACCGCCTCCTGAAGGCGATGTTCACGACCCGGTGACCGACGTTCCGGTGCGCCGCCCCGTCATCGCCATGTGGGTCTGCTCCGAGCTCATGGCGTCGGCGGGCAGTCGGGTGAAGCCCGCACGGTCGACCTTGATGCCGTCGAGAAAGATGGTGAGGTGGCGTCGGTAAAGCTCCGGGGCGACGGCACGCGAGCTGTGCATGATCGACGAAAGCGCCAGTTGGAGCACGATGATGTCGCTCTGATCGAAGTCCGGTCGCACAACGCCCTCCGCCACGGCTCTCTCGACCAGCTTCGTCAGGAGCGGGGCGATCTCATCGCGTGCGGCGTCGATGCGGTCGAGTCCCAACGCCGGGGCGTTCATCAACTCGTTG
Organism: Williamsia sp.; assembly: GCF_016462415.1. Lineage (GTDB taxonomy): Bacteria > Actinomycetota > Actinomycetes > Mycobacteriales > Mycobacteriaceae > Williamsia_A. The sequence goes on from NZ_JAEMTF010000035.1 coordinate 5,075, forward strand.
AGCCCCCGGTCGCCGAACTGTTTGTCGAGCGACTGCTCGATGAACCGGACCAACCCGACCCAGGCGTCGGGCTCCGCCAGCGCCTCCTCGGCCAGCGCCGCGATGTCGCGGAGCTGCTCCTCGAAAAGGGCGTCGATGACCGCCTCCTTGTTGGCGAACCGTCGGTAGGCGGTCCCGACACCGACACCCGCGCGGTGGGCGATGTCGTTCAGCGTGACCGTCAGGCCACGTTCGGCGAAGAGTTCACCCGCCGCGGCCAGCAGCCGATCACGGTTCTCCGCGGCATCTCGGCGCAGGGTGCCATCGCCTCGGGCGGTCATGAGGAGATCGTACGCCACAAGCGGATACTTGGGATCCGGTTACGTGCTATCGTCGTCGTAAGCGGATATCACCTATCCGCAACCGCGGGCGACACGAAGGAGAATCGGAATGAAGTTCACTCAGAGCGGCGGACAGACCGGGGCCGGCCCCGAGGACTGGTTCACCGGCACCGTTCAGATCGACGGCATCCGCAACAACGACGAGCAATCGGCGGTGGCGTGCGCACACGTGCGTTTCGCACCCGGTGCACGCACCGCCTGGCATCATCACCCGAAGGGTCAGACCCTGTACGTCACCGACGGCATCGGACTGGTCGCCACACGGGACGGTGTCCAGGAGATCCGGCCCGGTGACGTCGTCTACATCGAACCGGGCGAGATCCATTGGCACGGAGCGACGTCCGAGCGGTTCATGGCGCATGTCGCGATCCAGGAGGCCGACGAGCAGGGGGAGGTCGTCACCTGGCTGGAGCATGTCACCGACGATGAGTACCGCGCGCGCTGAACGCGGGTGCCTCGTCGCCGTCATCGACGTGACCTCGCCGAAGGGTGCCCTGACAGGGGCTCCTTCCCGTCGGCCCGGCGCAATACCGTGAGCATCGAGACCCGCTGCCGCCACTCGATGAGGACGACCATGACGAGAAGACTTCTACGAACCCTCCTCCGACCCGGCACGGTCGCACTGTGCGTCGTCGCGCTGACCGCGTGTTCGCAGCGCGACGCCACGGGTGGTGAACCGACCGACACGTCCGCGCCACAGCGCTCGGCGAACCCCGCTGCCGCCGAGGTCGGCTCGGCCGCACGCGAGCGCGCGGACACACCGCAGATCATCATCGCGATCGGAGACCGGACGTTCTCCGGAACCCTCAACGACAGCACGGCGAGCCGTGAACTGCTCGCCCAACTCCCTATGGCGCTCGAACTCTCCGACCACGGGTCGGTCGAGAAGACCGGTGCTCTGCCGGCACGACTCTCCACCGCGGGCTCACCCGACGGTGCCGATCCCGACGTCGGCGACATCGGCTATTACGCACCGTCGAACGACTTCGTCCTCTACTACGGCGATCAGGGCTACTACCCGGGCATCGTGATCCTCGGTCGGATGGACGCCTCCGGACCCGACGTGGTCGGCGGGATGGACGGCGACATCTCGGTGTCCGTGACCCGGGCCGGGTGACGCCTCCGTCAGGGATGTGACGTCGGATCGGTCACGGCCGGAAGCGGATTGACCGTCGGCGGCGTGGATTCGCGCTCGACACCGCCGGCCACGGCGCGATCGGGCAGCCAGATGACGAAGGTGCTCCCGACGCCCAGTTCGCTGAACAGCGTCATGCGCCCCTCATGGCTCTCGACGATCTGCCGGGCGATGGTCAGACCCAGACCACTGCCGCGCCGCCGGGTCTCGGACTGCTCACCGTTGCTCGCGCGGCGGAAGCGCTCGAACACCATCTGCTGCTCTGCCCCAGCGATCCCCGGTCCGGCGTCGCGGACCGCGGTCCACGACCAGCCGGCCTGACTCCCGACCGCGACGGTGATCGTCGATCCGCCGGGCGCCAACCGAATCGCGTTCGACATCAGGTTGCCGATGGCCCGCCCCAGGGATTCCGGCTCGGCATAGACGACCGGTCCGGTCGGGGCGCGTACCACCAGATCCAGGGAGCGTTCCTCCGCAGGAAACCGGTACTCCTCGGCGGTGTCGGCGACGAGGCCCGCCAGATCGAGCTCGTGATCGGTGAATGCTCCCGACCGGCGTCGCGCCGTGGCCAGGAGATCCTCGAGCAGTCTCGTCATCCGCGCGGTGGCGCGGGTGATGATCGCCATCGCATCGGCGCGCTCGGCGGCGCTCGACTGTTCGTCGGCCAACACCGCCTCCACGTTCGCCTGGATGACGGCGACGGGGTTGCGCAACTCGTGACTCACGTCCTCGACGAGGTTTCGCTCGGTACGAAAGGCCGTCTCCAACCGGTTCAGCATGTGGTCGATGGTGTCGGCGAGGGTCGTGAGCTCGTCGGACGGTCCGGACGCACCGATGCGGCGAGACAGATCGGTCGCGGTGATCTCGCGGGCGGTGTCGGTGATCCGCCCGATCGGCCGCAAGAGACGACCGGCGACGAACCAACCGATCAACAGACTGAGCAGGAAGATCACCACCAACGCCACGGCGGATGCGTTGCGCAACGTGTCGAGGGTGTTCTGGTTGACCGCTTTCTGGACGCTCTCGAGATCGGCAGCCCTGAACTGTTCCCCGGACTTGTATTGGATTGTCCCACCGGCAGTCTTGGTGAACTTCTTGACCGTGACCTCGTCGAGTGGGCCGGCCTCGATGGTGTGCGACAACGTCAGGTACACGGCCGCGAGGATCGCGGCGGTCACGATGAACAGCAGCGCCGAGGTGAACAACGCGAGTCGTACCCGGATGGTTCGCACCCACCCGGGGCGGGCGGTCACGCGGTCTTCCGCAACCGGTAACCGCGCCCGATCATGGTCTCGATCGCCGGCGTCTCGGAACCGACGCTGAGCTTGCGCCGCAGCGTCCCCACCGTGACCCGGACGGTCTGTGTGAACGGGTCGGCGTTCTCGTCCCAGACGTGGCGGAGCAACTCCTCGGCGGAGATCAGGTGGTCGGGCTTGCTCATCAGGTACCGCAGCACCGCGAACTCCTTGAGCGTCAGACCCACCTCCCGACCACCCCGGTGCACGAGCTGCCGGGCGGGGTCGAGGGTGATGTCGCCGACCGTGGACACCGTCGAGGGGCGCACCACCTCGCGACGCAGGAGCGCGCGGATCCTGGCTGAGAGTTCCGCCAGCGCAAAGGGTTTGACGACGTAGTCATCGGCGCCCACGTCGAGCCCGCGCACGCGGTCCGGTAGTCCACCGCGGGCGGTGAGCATGAGCACGCGCACGTCAGGCCCGGACTCGCTGGGCACCAGGCCTTCTCGGACGCGCTGGGCGAGCGTGAAACCGTCACCGTCGGGCAGGTTCACGTCGAGCAGGACGAGATCGTAGGCGTGCACGGCGAGCTTGGCGTACGCGTCGGCACACGTCAGCGAGACGTCGACGGCGTACCCCTCACGCCGCAGACCGATGCTCAGCGCGCTGACCAACCCCTCCTCGTCCTCCACGATCAACAACCTCATGACACCCCACGATAGCGGGGCTCACCAGCCTCGACGACTGCCCTTTCGGTCGCCTTTCGGTGGCTTTTCCACTGGTTTTCGCATGTCGCGGGTCCACTGGGGATCACAGCGTCAGCCGCCCGCCCGGCAATCCTCGAGGAGCCCGAAGATGAACGACCACCTGACCAGCACGTCCATAGCGACCGCGGTCGATCCGCCGGTGGCCGCGGGAGCCCGGGTCGAGCGCGCGCTGTTCGAGGTCAAGCGCGTCGTGGTCGGCCAGGACGCGATGGTCGAACGGATGCTCGTGGGCCTGCTGGCCCGCGGCCATGTGCTCCTCGAAGGTGTTCCCGGAGTGGCCAAGACGCTGGCTGTCCGCACCCTTGCCGAGGTCGTCGGTGGAGAGTTCCGCCGGCTGCAGTTCACCCCCGACCTGATGCCCGGCGACATTGTCGGCACCCGGGTGTGGCGGCCGTCGACGGAGAGTTTCGACATCGAGCTCGGTCCCGTCTTCGGCAACCTTGTCCTCGCCGACGAGATCAACCGGGCGCCGGCCAAGGTGCAGTCGGCACTGCTGGAGGCGATGGCCGAGAAGCAGGTCAGCATCGGCGGGAGAACCTTCGCCCTCCCCGACCCGTTCCTCGTCCTCGCCACGCAGAACCCCATCGAGACCGACGGCGTGTACCGACTGCCCGAAGCGCAGCGCGACCGTTTCCTGCTCAAGGTCGACGTCGGCCACCCCAGCGAACTGGAGGAGATGGCGATCATCTCGCGGATGGGCATCGCGGCGCCGCGGGCGTCGACGATCCTGGCGCTCGACGACGTCATCGAGCTGCAGGCGGCGGCCGCGTCGGTGTTCGTGCACCACGCGATCGAGAACTACATCGTCCGGCTGGTGATGGCCACCCGCACGCCCGCCGAGTACGGACTCCCCGGCCTGGTCGGCGCCCTGGAGTACGGCGTCAGCCCCCGAGGATCGCTGGGGTTGCTGGCCGCGTCGCGCGCGCTGGCGCTGATCCGCGGGCGTGACTACGTTCTGCCGGGCGATGTGGCCGACCTCGCGGGCGACGTCCTGGCGCACCGGTTGGTGCTGACATTCGACGCCTCGGCCGACGACATCGACGCCCGGGACCTGATCGACCTGGTGGTGCGCGCTGTTCCCGCGCCGCGGATCGCGCCGCACGAGGACGACGCCGAAGAGCGTCTGGCGTGAGTCTCGCCGCCTTCCACAGTCTCGAACTGCAGGTCCGGCGCCGGGTCTCCGGGCTGATGTACGGCGACAACGAGGGCATCCGGCTGGGTCCGGGCAGCGTCGCCGAAGAAGTCGTCCGGTACCAGCCCGGCGACGACGTCCGCCGGATCGACTGGAACGTGACCGCCCGGTCGATGGACTCGTACGTCTGGCGACCGCGCGCGGACCACGAACTCGAGACCTGGGTGCTCCTCGACGAGACGCCGAGCATGGCGTTCGGCACCGATGTCACCGAGAAGGGGGATCTCGCCGCCCAGGTCGCCGGCGCGATCGGACTCCTCACCGACGGACCCGGAAACCGCATGGGGATCGCACGCCTGACCGTCGACGGCATGGCCTATTCCCGCCCGCTGGCGTCACGGAAGGCCGCACGACGCGCCGTCGTGACACCCGACCGGCCGGCACGGGACGGGGTCGCCGAGGTGGACCTGACCACCGGGCTCGACGAACTGTCCCGTCGCGCACGACGTCCCGGGTTGCGCATCGTCGTCTCCGACCTACTCGGTGCCGATGGCACGATCGAGCGGCCCTTCGCGTGGGAACGGGCGCTGCGGCGTATGGCCGTGCGCAATCAGGTGGTCGTCGTCGAGATCATCGACCCCCGCGACCTGTCACTCCCCGACGTCGGTCACCTCGTGCTCGTCGACCCAGAGTCCGGTCGTCAACGGGAGATCTCGACCTCGGATCGACGGACACGAGCCGCCTTCGACTCTGCCGCACAGCAATTCCGAATCGACACCACCGACGCCGTGCGCGCGGCGGGGTGCCAACACGTCGTACTGCGAACCGACCAGGACTGGCTGCTCGGACTCGCCCGATTCGTCCAGAGGTGGAACCGCTCATGACCTTCATCAGCCCGCTGGGTCTTCTTCTCCTCGTACCGGTGGCCGCCATCGCTGTCGCCTACGTGGTGTTGCTGCGGCGGCGACGCCGATACGCGGTGCGTTTCGCCGCGTTGCCGATGCTCGAGAAGGTGGTCCCCCGGCGACCCGCATGGCGTCGCCATCTGCCCACCGCCGCCATTGTTCTCGCGTTCGCCGCGTTGTCGATGGCGATCGCGCGACCCGAGATCGCGTTCCAGATCCCCCGCGAACGCGCCACCGTGATGGTGGCCATCGACACGTCGGCCTCCATGCAGGCCACCGATGTCTCACCGTCGCGGATGGCCGCGGCGATCGATGCCGCATCAGACTTCATCGACGACCTGCCCACCACCTTCAACGTGGGCGTCGTGGCCTTCGCCGGTACCGCCGATCTCGTCTCGCCGCCGAGCACCGACCGCGCGGCCGCCACGGCGAGTCTTCGCTCCCTGGGAGTGTCGAGCGCCACGGCGGTCGGCGAAGCGGTCTTCTCCTCCCTCGATGCGATCGCGTCCATCGACCAGCGCCTCGACACCGACGACGAATCGACACCCGACGAGGTGGTACCGGGACGGATCGTCCTGCTCTCCGACGGGTCGAACACGGTGGGCCGCAGTCCCGCCGAGGCCGCTCTGGCGAGTGTGGCCGCCGAGGTGGAGGTGTCGACGATCGCCTACGGCACACCCGACGGGGTCCTCGGCACCGGCGGGTTCGACGTGCCGGTTCCGGTCGACACCACGACGCTCGAACGACTGGCCGACGACACCGGCGGTCAGGCGTACACGGCGCAGAGCAGCGGGGAGCTCGAGGACGTCTACCGCGACATCGGATCGTCGATCGGCTATCGCACGGAGATCCGGGAGGTCACGACGTGGTTCGCGGTTTCCGGACTCCTCCTCGGTCTCGCCGCGGCGGCGATGTCGCTGCGCTGGTTCTCCCGGTTGATCTGACCGTTCACCTCCCACCCACAGACCGAGGACTGCAGTGATCCACACACGACCCCCCGGGTACCGACCCGACTTCCTTCCACCCGATCCCACGTCACCGACACCGGTGCCCACAGGTCACCGTCCCACACCGCCCGCGACGGGGTTCCGACCACCATCCCCGCTGTCACCTCCACCGGTCGCGGTGCCCATCGAGGACGCGAAACCGCCCCGGGGCCGCCGCCGAGGCACCGCCCTGGTCGCGACATGCGTTGTGCTCAGCGTGCTCGCCGGGACCGGTACGGCGTACGTCCTCGAGCAGACGGGTATCGGACCCACCGGCGATTCGACGCAGGTCGCCGACACCGGCACGGGGCCGGCCGCAACCGAGCTCGCCGCCGGCCGGATCGTGCCGAGTGTGGTGCAGGTGACCGCGGGCCGTTCGGCCGGATCGGGGTTCGCGATCGACTCCATGGGCCACGTGATCACCAATCATCACGTGATCGAGGGGCAGGACTCGGTCACGCTGCGGTTGTCGACGGGGCGACAGGTCCCGGCGCGAGTGATCGGAAGCGACCCCGCCGCCGACATCGCCGTTCTCGAGATCCGCGGTTCGGCACCCGCTGCAGCACGGCTCGGCACCGGGGTACCGCTGCGGACCGGCGAATCGGTGTTGGCCGTCGGATCCCCCCTGGGTCTGAGCGGAACCGTCACGGCAGGCATCGTGAGCGCGGTCGACCGCCGACAGACGACGGTCGGGGCCGGCGGGATGATCCAGACCGACGCCTCGATCAACCCCGGCAACTCCGGTGGGCCACTGGTCAATCTCGACGGCGAGGTCGTCGGCGTCAACACCGCCATCGCCACCTACGGCGGACAACGATCCGGCAACATCGGGATCGGCTTCTCCGTACCCATCGATCGCGCCATGCAGGTGGCCAACCGAATCATCGCCGAGAACTGACGAGTCACCCGTCCAGATCGAACCTCTCGCGCTCGCGACGACCATGGGTGAGACGGCGTAGATCGGTCTCCGAGTCGAAGCTGGAACCGACACCGCCGGCGACCACGCCCATGGTCGAGCTGAGCCACGCCAGGTTGACGTAGTCCGAGACACCGACCGGCCGGCCGAGTATCAGCGCCATGAACTGTGGATCGATCAACGCCGCCCCGCCGAGGAGGATGGCCACGAACAGGGTCGCGTACAACGTGAGCACGCAGACGAACAGGGTCGCCAGGGTCGACATGTTGTAGAGGAAAGTGACCTGGGCGTAACGGGTTTGGGCGGTCCGATCCCAGAGGCCGTTGCTCAACACCAACCACCCCATCAAGATGATGATGGCCAGGAACGTGAACAGCAGCAACCGCCACGAGGGCAGGTACGACGCCATCTGCCAGATGGAGTTGTAGAAGATGCCGAACGCTCCCGCGGCGGCCGCCGCGGCCAGCGCACTCGACAACCGGGGCACCGTCCGTAACGGCTCGTTGGTCGAGATCATGCCCAGAACGGTTCGCAGCCAGGAGAACACCGTCAGCGCATACAGCTGAGACGGCCCCGATTCCGGGATCTTCCACCGGCTCCCGCGGAACGGGATCCGCCTGCGTTCAGGTGTCGCGGGATCGCAGAGCATGCGAGCGGACTGGTTCAGCGCGATACGCAGCCGCCGTTTGGTCGCCCACGCACCCAGCGTCGGGCTAGAGATCACGGCGAGCCGCGCATCGACGAACACCTCGGAGATCAACGGTTGTCTCGGTGTGTAGCGCGGGATCTCGGTGACCACGACGATCGCGTGCGGGTCGGGACCCGGCGCTGCGGTCCGAGCCCGCACGTAGTCGATCGTGTCGTCGGGACGAAGACGAACCAGGTGCACGCTCTGGATCACCGACACCGGCCGACCCAACAGCTCGGCCAGTTCCGGCTCCAGCGTCGGCACGACGGCGGCGACCCGGCGGGACACGATCCCGGGGTCGCTGACGATCAACACCGTCACCGGGGCATGGTCGACCGAGTCGGTCGAATCGATCAGTGCTGCCATCGGCGATGAATCTCCGTGTCGTGGTGGTCGGCCCTCAGGGACGAAACATAGCCGACACGACGCCCGCGTCACCCCCGAGGGAAAGTCACCCGCGTCAACTCCTCCGACGTCCGCCAGATGCGCTCGGCCTGATCTGCACCGGTCAGGCGTGCGTACATCTTCTGTTGACCGGGCCGGCCACCCAGATGGCCGAGCCCGCCGGGGCCGTAGAACGCGCCACTCTCGGCATCAGGCGCCGTCGCGGCGAACAGCGCGGGCAGTGCCGCGGAGTCGACGGTGCCGACGAGGATTCCGCGCGCCGAGAGCAGACGGATCACCCTGCGGCCCATGGTGTCGCGGTCACGGTCGAGCTCGGGACGCGCGGCCAGCAGGTTGGTGGGTGCGACCCCAGGGTGCGACAGGTAGCTGGTCAGGCCCCAGCCGCCGGCTCTGCTGCGGCGATCGAGCTCGACCCCGAACAGTCCCATCGCGATCTTCGACTGGCTGTAGGCGCGCATCCCGTCGTACGAGCGTTCCCAGTTCAGGTCGTCGTCGTTGATCGCCCCACTGTTGGCCGCGACGCTGATCTGCGAGACGACCCGCGCGCGTCCGGCGCGCAGGAGCGGAAGCAGGTGTGCCACCAGGGCGAAATGCCCCAGGTGGTTGGTGCCGAACTGGAGCTCGAACCCGTCGGAGGTGACCTGACGGTCGGGCGGGGTCATCACACCGGCGTTGTTGATCAGGATGTCGATGGCCCTGCCTTCGTCGGCGAGGGTCGCACCCAGCGCGGCGACCGAGCTCAGCGACGACAGGTCGAGGAAGCGCAGGGAGACACGGGCCTCGGGGACCGCCTCGCCGATCGCGGCGAGCGCTGCGTCGCCCTTCGTCTGGTTGCGCACGGGCACGATGACCTCGGCGCCCGCCGCGGCCAGTCGGGTCGCGAGTACCAGTCCGATCCCGTCGCTCGCGCCGGTGACGACTGCACGTTGTCCGGACAGGTCGGGGACATCGATGTCGATCTGCTTGCGGGCCATGTTCCACTCCTGGAGTTCGTCGGGTGTCGTCCACAGTGACCCGTCCACACGGCGATAGGCAGGGCCTGACGATCCACTGTTGTCGGAGGCGAGGCAGCGGCGCGGACGCCGCCTGAGGGGGATCGACAGGCCATGGCTCGGGCGGAGGGTGAACGGTAGGAATACACATGACACTCGAGGAGGCACCGATGACGATCGACCGAGATGGGCTCGCCGAGTTCCTCCGGCTCCGCCGCGAAGCCCTGCAACCCGAGGACGTGGGCATCCCACGCGGGCAACGCCGCCGGACGAGTGGACTACGCCGCGAGGAGGTCGCCGCGTTGTGTCACATGTCGACCGACTACTACTCCCGGCTCGAGCGGACGCGCGGCCCGCATCCGTCCACGCAGATGATCGCCTCGATTGCACAGGGGCTGCACCTGTCTCGCGTGGAGCGCGATCACCTGTTCCGTCTGGCCGGACACCAGCCACCGACGCAGGGAACAGTCGGCGACCACGTCAACCCCGGGCTCATGCGCATCCTCGACCGTCTGCAGGACACGCCAGCCGAGATAGTCACCGAGCTGGGCGAGACCCTGCGGCAGACGGATCTCGGTGTGGCGCTCGTCGGCGACCTCACGCGGTACAGCGGCAACGCCCGCAGCATCGGCTACCGATGGTTCACCGACCCCGACAGCCGCTCCATCTACCACCCCGACGATCACGCGTTCCTCACCCGGATGTGGGTGTCCGGCCTGCGCGAGATGGTGACACTGCGCGGGGCGGGTTCACGCGCAGCCCACCTCGCCGAGCTGCTGCTCGACGAGAGCGACGAGTTCCGTCGGACGTGGAACACCCATGAGGTGGGCGTCCGCCCCACCGAGACGAAACGGTTCGTACACCCGGAACTCGGCACGCTGGAGCTCACCTGTCAGACCCTGCTCGACCCGGCCCAGTCGCACCACCTGCTGGTGTACACGGCCACCCCCGGCACCGAGTCCCACGAGAAATTGCAGCTGCTCTCGGTCATCGGGTCGCAGACGATGCGCGTCTCGCCGACTCCGACGGACGGTCCATAGACGACGAGACCAATCGCTCACCACCGCCGCGCCGCAAACAGGGCAGACTCGGATGGTCGGGCCGACACGGCACGATCGAACGCGAGGAGTTCCATGAAGGTGTTGGTCACCGGTGCATCCGGATACGTCGGCGGTCGTCTGGTCCCGCGTCTGCTCGCCGACGGGCACGACATCCGCGTCACCACGAGCAGTCCCGATTCCACCATCACCGCGTGGTGGGCCGAGAAGGTCGATTCGGTGACGATGGACGTTCTCGACTCCGATCAGGTCGTGGCGGCCACCGAGGGCATCGAGGCCGTGTTCTACCTGATCCACGGCATGGGCGACGGCGACGACTTCGCCGAGACCGACCGTGAGGCCGCGACCAACATGACCGCGGCGATCGACCAACACGGCATTCCCAAGGTCGTCTACCTGACCGGCATCGTTCCCGATGTCGAGTCCGACGACCTCTCCGAACACATCTCGTCGCGCCTGGAGGTCGAGAACATCCTCGAAGGGTCGTCGGCGACAGCCGTCGCACTCCGCGCCGCGATCATCCTCGGCAGCGGGTCGACGTCGTTCGAACTCATCCGCCAGGTCAGTGAACGCCTACCCGTCCAGACCGTGCCCAGCTGGATGGACTCACAGGTCCAGCCCATCGCCGTCACCGACGTGCTGGACGCGCTGGCCGGCGCCCTCGACCCGGACGTCCCCGGTGGGCACTACGACATCGGTGGAGCCGAGACGATGGCGTACTCCGTCCTCCTCGACACGTACACCACGATCGCCGGACTCACCCGTCCGCAGGTGAGCGTTCCGTTGCTGCCCACGACACTCGTCGGCGAGATGGTCGCCGCTCTGACCGACGTCCCGTCGTCGACGGTCACCGCGCTCGTCGAGAGCCTGCACCACGACATGGTCTGTCACGACACGACTTTCCTGGGCACACTCCTGCCGGCCGGATACAGCCTGACAACGACCGAGGATGCGATCACCCGCGCCCTGGCCGATCCTGCAGCCGACCCCGCCCACGCGGACCCGATCGGCCCCATGCCGCACGACCCCGACTGGGCCGGCGGCGGCAGCCACACCCCCATCCGCTCGAAGATCTCGGCGGTCATCGACAAGCTGACCCCCGGCAGCTGACGCCCGCGTCCCAAAACGGGGTGTTCCTGGCGCGAAACGGGGGGCGCGGACTCGGCGAACCCTGCGAGCCTTCTCCTACGAGAGTCGACATGTCCGTCGAGCTCGAATCTGCATCCACCCGGTCGCGCCCCCACAGGGGCTTCGCGAACCCGAGACCCAGGAGGCCTCCCATGCCCAGTGTCGTCACGAACGACGGAGTCGAGATCTTCTACAAGGACTGGGGCACAGGGCAACCCGTCGTCTTCAGCCACGGATGGCCGCTGTCTTCGGACGACTGGGACGGGCAGATGATGTTCTTCCTCGACAAGGGGTACCGGGTGGTGGCCCACGACCGACGCGGTCACGGACGGTCCGAGCAGGTCGACTCCGGACACGACATGGACCATTACGCCGATGATCTCGCCGCCGTCGTCAACCATCTCGACCTGACCGATGCGATCCACGTCGGACACTCCACCGGCGGAGGCGAAGTCGTCCACTACCTCGCACGTCACGGCATGGACCGCGCCGCCAAGGCCGTCCTGATCAGTTCGGTGCCGCCGATCATGGTCACGACCGAGTCCAATCCCGGTGGCCTGCCCAAAGAGGTCTTCGACGACATCCAGGTCCAGGTCGCGACCCGTCGCGCCGACTTCTTCCGCACCTTCGCCGAGGGACCGTTCTACGGCTACAACCGCCCGGGCGCGACCCCGTCGGAGGGCGTCATCGCCAACTGGTGGCGTCAGGGCATGGTCGGCGGAGCCAAGGCGCACTACGACGGCGTGGTCGCGTTCTCGCAGACCGACTTCAGCGACGACCTCGCCGGAATCACCATCCCCACACTGGTCATGCACGGAGACGACGATCAGGTGGTGCCGTACGAGAACGCCGGCGTGCGGTCGGCCGAACTCCTGCCGAACTCGACGCTGAAGATCTACCCCGGCTTCCCACACGGGATGCCGACCACCGAGGCCGAGACGATCAACAACGACCTGCTGGAGTTCTTCCGGTCCTAGTCGTCACCGGCGCGACCCGAGATGCTTGACGCGGTGGAGAACCGGGGCGACTGTGAACCCATGACGTCGCTCACCGCGTTCTCCACCGCCGACCTCCCGGTCGGTGATCGCGTGGCGGAGTGGGAGCGGCACAACGCGGCACAGTTGATCGGCCTGCGGTGCACCACTCTCGACGGCTCGCGGCTCGACGCCAGCGAGATCACCCGCACGCTGTCGTCGGTCCAGCTGGGTCGCGTGGAGGGGTCGGCACACGTCGTCGAGCGGACCTCGACGTCGGTGTCGGCGAATCCGACGGACGCCGTCGTCATCTACTTCGCGCTCGCGGGCAGCGGCTTCTTCCACCACACCGGCGGCGCGTTCCTGGTCGATCCCGGGCACCTGGTCATCTGCGACGCCGACAAACCCTTCATGCGTGGCTTCTCGGGTGGGTTGACCGAGCTGGTCGTGAAGATCCCCCGCACGGTCGCCCGCGATCTCATCGGACGCGATGTCGTCGGCGGACCCACGGTCCTCGAGTTCGGGACCGGGTCGTCGGCAGATCTGCGCGCGGCGGCGTTGGCCCGAGCGGTCACGCGCTCGCTGGACCACGGCGTGGACGACGACGCGACCCCGGAGTCCGAGGTCCTCGATCTGATCCGGTCGGTGCTCGACACCAACCGTCGCGCCGACACCGCCGTGTGGGCCGAGGTGGAGGTCGTCGTGGCCCGGTCCGCACACGACCCGCTGCTCTCCGCATCCGACATCGCCGCGGCCGTGGGCGTCAGCACCCGCCAGGTGTCGAGGTTGTTCGCCGCGCACGACACGTCGGTCTCGGCGTACGTCCTACAACGCCGACTCGACCGGGCGCACCGTCTGCTGTCGCAGGTCACGGGCCGACGCCCGACGATCGGCGAGGTCGCGGCCGACTGTGGGTTCTCATCGCCGGCGTATTTCTCCCGGACGTTCCGCGCTGCCTTCGGGGTGACACCGACCGGGGTCCGCAACGCCGCCGGGTGACCGCTCCGGCCATCTCACTTGTCGTTTTCGGCCAGTTCCTGATCCGATTCCGCCTGCGCCGTGAGAGCCCGGAAACGGTGCGCTGTGACGTGTGACACTGCCGATGACGATCCGACGCAACGGTGCGCGGATCCTCCTCGAGAGGCACACCATGGTTGCGTTCGACGACGGAATGGCCGACACCGCCCTACCCGGCGATCATCAGATCGACACCGACGTGGTGATCGTGGGATCCGGGCCGGCCGGGGCGTCCGCCGCGTTGTTCCTGTCGACGCTGGGTGTCGCGAACGTCATGCTCACCAAGTATCGATGGACGGCGAACACTCCCCGCGCGCACATCACCAACCAGCGGACCATGGAGATCTTTCGCGACGTCGGTGTCGAGGACCAGGTGCTGGCCGAGGCGACACCGCACGAACTGATGGGCGACACCGTGTTCTGCACGTCGATCACCGGCGAGGAACTCGGGCGTGTGCTCACCTGGGGAACCCACCCGGCGCGGCACGGTGACTACGTGCTCGCGTCGCCGTCACTGAACTGCGACATCCCGCAGACCTACCTCGAACCGATTCTCGTGAAGAACGCGACGATGCGCGGTACGCAGACACGGTTCTCCACCGAATACCTCTCGCACACCCAGGACGACGCCGGCGTCACCGTCCGCGTGCTCGACCGGTTCAGCGGCATCGAGTCGACGATCCGCGCGAAGTACCTGATCGGTGCCGACGGTGCGCGGTCGCGTGTCGCCGACGACATCGATCTGCCGATGGAGGGACGCATGGACATCGCCGGGTCGATGAACATCACGTTCACCGCCGACATGGCCGCGTTCGTCGGACACCGTCCCTCGGTTCTGTACTGGGTGATCCAGCCCGGGTCGAACGTCGGCGGCATCGGCGCAGGTCTCGTCCGCATGGTGCGGCCGTGGAACGAGTGGCTGATCGTGTGGGGTTACGACATCGCCGGCGAGCCGCCGTCGGTCGACGAGGCCGAGGCGATCCGCATCGTGCGCAACCTCGTCGGCGATCCGAACCTCGAGGTGCAGATCACCGGTACCTCGTTGTGGGGCAACAACGAGCAGTACGCGACGCGCCTGCAGTCCGGTCGTGTCTTCTGCGTCGGCGACGCCGTCCACCGACATCCACCGAGCAACGGGTTGGGGTCGAACACCTCCATCCAGGACTCCTACAACCTGGCGTGGAAGATCGCCGCGGTCCTGCGCGGCCACGCCGGCGCGGCGCTACTGGAGACCTACACCGCCGAACGCGCCCCGGTCGCCGAACAGATCGTGAAGCGGGCCAACAAGTCCGGTCGCGAATTCGTCCAACTCTTCGACGCGCTCGGGGTCACCGGCGCGACCACCGAGGCGGAGATGATCGAGCAGATGGCCGAACGCAAGGCGAACACCCCCGGGGGAGCACGCAAACGCGCCGCGATCGCGGCGGCGATGGACATCAAGAACTACGAGTTCAACGCCCACGGTGTGGAACTCGGACAGTTCTACGTCTCCGACGCCGTCGTCTCCGACGGTCCGGCGGCAGCGCCGCTGCGTGACGCCGAGCTGTACTACCAGGCGTCCACCGTCCCCGGCTCACGCCTGCCACATGTCTGGGTCGGTGACACCACCCACCGATACTCCACCCACGATCTCGCACCGACCACCCGGTTCACTCTGTTCACCGGCATCGCGGGTGACCAGTGGGTCGCGGCGGCCGAGTCGGTGTCGGAGCAGCTCGGGGTGAGCGTGACCACCGTCGTCATCGGACCCGGGCGCGAGATCACCGACCTCTACTTCGACTGGGCTGCTGTCCGCGAGGTCGACGAGTCCGGTGCCATCCTGGTGCGCCCGGACAAGCACATCGCCTGGCGAGCAATGGTCCTCCCCTCGGAGCCGGAGGCCGCGCTGCGGCAGGCGATGACCGCCGTGCTGTGTCTGCCGGTGTCGGTGACCGCGTGAACTTCACCCACGACACCCCTGCCCAGCGGGTGCTGTTCGGCCACGGCCGCGCCGGTGCGCACCTCGCCGACGAGGTCACCCGGCTGGGAGCGACGCGGGTCATGGTGATCGCGACCCATCCCCATCCGGAGGTCACCGGCACGATCCCGGTGGCACTGCACCACAGTGACGTCGCCCCGCACGTACCCGTCGATGTCGCCGAGCGTGCGCGCACGGTCGCACGCGACAACGACATCGACCTCCTCGTCTGTATCGGCGGCGGCTCGACGACCGGTCTCGCCAAGGCGGTTGCGCTGACGAGCGGTCTCCCGATCGTCGCGGTCCCCACGACCTATGCGGGATCGGAGGCCACCGATGTCTGGGGACTCACCGAGTCCGGACGCAAGACCACCGGCGTCGACCGACGCGTGCTGCCGACGAGCATCGTCTACGACTCCGCGCTGACCATCGGCTTGCCGGTCCAGCTCAGCGTCGCATCCGGTCTGAACGCGCTCGCGCACTGCGTGGACTCGATGTGGGGCCCGCGCGCCGACCCGATCAACGCGTCGACGGCCGCCGCCGGGATCCGGGCGCTGAGCGCCGGGTTGCCCGCTGTCGTCGTCGATGCCGCCGACCGGGCGGGTCGAGATGAGATGCTGCTCGGCGCCTACCTGTCTGCCGCCGCCTTCGCCTCCGCGGGTTCAGGTCTGCACCACAAGATCTGCCATGTGCTCGGCGGTGCCTACGACCTCCCGCACGCGCAGACCCACGCGGTGATCCTGCCGCACGTACTCGCGTTCAACGCGCCGGCCGCGCCCGACGCGGCACGGATGATCGCCACCGCGTTGGGAAGTGAGTCCGCTGACGACGGTCTGGCGCGACTGCGAGAGCGCGTCGATGCCCCGACGGCATTGCTGCCATACGGTTTCGAGCTGTCGATGGTCCCCGACGCTGTCGAACGGATCCTGCCTGTGGTTCCCGAATCCAACCCACGTCCGGTCACCGAGTCCGACCTGACGACCATCCTGACCGCCGCCTGCACCGGCGACGCACCGATCGCACACCCCGTGGAGGGCCGCAGATGACACCCGAGAACGCACCGACCGTGTCGCCGACACAGCTGGCCCGTGAGGACGAGCTCGTCGATCGGGTGGTGGCCTCGTTCGACACCGCCGACGACCCGCGACTCCGAGATGTGTTGCAGTCGCTCACCCGGCACCTACACGCCTTCATCCGCGACGTCCGGCTCACCGAGGACGAGTGGAACACGGGCATCGAATTCCTCACCGCCACCGGACACATCACCGACGACCGACGTCAGGAGTTCATCCTGCTGTCGGATGTGCTCGGGGCGTCCATGCAGACGGTGACGGTGAACAACGAGGCCCGCGGCGAGGCCACCGAGGCGACGGTGTTCGGGCCGTTCTTCGTCGAGGACTCCCCCGAGGTCCCCATCGGCGGAGACATCGCCGGCGGCGCGAGCGGTCAGCCCTGCTGGGTCGAGGGCACGGTGCGCTCCGCGGACGGCGAACCGCTCGCGGGCGCCCGACTCGAGGTGTGGGAAGCCGACGACAACGGTCTGTACGACGTCCAGTACGAGGAGGAGCGGACCAGCGCCCGCGCCCACCTGTTCAGCGACGACGACGGTCGGTATGCGTTCTGGGCACTCACCCCCACGCCCTATCCCATCCCGCACGACGGCCCCGTGGGGTCGCTGCTCGCGGCGGTGGGCCGCTCCCCCATGCGGGCATCGCATCTGCATTTCATGGTGACCGCGCCCGGCATGCGTCGTCTCGTCACGCACATCTTCGTGCGAGGAGACGAGCTCCTCGACTCCGATTCGGTGTTCGGCGTGAAGGATTCACTCGTCATGGATTTCGTCGAACAGCCGACCGAGACCCCGACGCCCGACGGTCGTGACCTCAACGGATCGACGTGGGCACGTGTCGGGTTCGACATCGTTCTCGCGCACGCGGACTGACGCACGCATGATCCGACGCCGTCAGCCGTCGTCGCCCACGTCGCGCAACGACTGCACCATGCTCCGCAGAGTGGTGAACGCCTGCGACCGTTCGTCCTGACTCAGACCGGCCAACATCCGCACCTCGACAGAACGCACTGCCGCGGTCGCCTTGTCGAGACTTCGCCTGCCGAGGGGCGTCAACGCGGTCGGGAGGACCTTGCCGACGGGGGCCTGCGTCGGTCGGGTCACGTACCCGTCGCGTTCCAGCGCCTGCACCAACACGTTCATCGACTGGCGGGTGACGAACGCGCCACGCGCGAGCTCGGAGTTGGACAGCCCCGGACGCTGGGCGAGCAACTCGAGACATGAGTACTGCGTCACGGTCATCCCGAGCGGACGCAGTACCGACTCCATGGCCCCGCGCAGGGCGCTCGACGCCTCCTTGAGCAGGTAACCCACCGACGTCTCGAGATCGACGCCATCGCCGTCTTGACTCATGTCAGTATTCTGACATACGTTGTGCGTGTCAGGTTACTGACACACAACCAGAGGAGCACACCATGCCGGTCACCGGTCCCGACTTCATCTCTCTGCAGGCACGCGATCTCGACGCTTCGCAGGCGTTTTACGAGAACTATCTCGGACTGATCCGCTCGCAGGCAGGTCCGCCCCACGCCGTGGTCTTCGAGACCACACCCATCGCTTTCGCTCTACGCGAGATCGTCCCCGGCACCGACCTCGATGCCGTCGCGCAACCGGGGATCGGCGCGGCCATCTGGCTGCACGCCACCGATGTCCAGGCCATTCACGACGCCCTGGTCGCCGACGGTCACCGGATCGTGTCGGACCCGATCGACGGGCCGTTCGGCCGCACGTTCACCTTCGCGGACCCCGACGGATACCAGGTCACCCTCCACGATCGCGCGTGATCCGACGGTCAGGCCTCGGCGTCGTCCGACGTCGATCCCTCGTCGTCGTCCGACGAACCACGACGGCGGGTCGCGGGCACGTCGTCGCCGTCAGCGACCCCCTCGGTGTCGGGGTCGTGACCGGTCGAGGGGGCGAACACCCGGTGTGGTGAATTGTCGTCGTCGTCATGAGCCATCGTTCCAGCAGACCCCAAACCGTGCGTCGGCACAAGGCGGTCCATTCAGATCAGCAGCGCGGGGATCAGCGCGCCGGTGGTCGATCGGAGCGGGAACCGTTGGAAACCGGCGGCTTTCACCGATCCCGGGGTATACGGTGTGCGATGTGCACGAACACTTCTCGCGTACGCCGGTTGAGCACAGATGACCGCTGACGACGATGACTGGAATCGGGCCGCCCGCGGCGAGACCCCGACCGAGCGGCTCGACCGCAACTGGTCGAGCCTGCTGCAGGAGCTCCGGGTCGTGCAGACCGGTCTGCAACTGCTCACCGGATTTCTGCTGACGCTGCCGTTCCAGACACGCTTCGCCACACTCGACACCGCCCAGACGGCCATCTACCTGGTGACCCTCGGATGTTCCGCCATCGCGACCATCGTCATCGTCGCCCCGGTCGCCATCCACCGCTTCCTGTTCCGACAGCACGCCATGGCCGAGTCGGTACGGTTCGCGACGCGGCTCGCGATCACCGGATTCCTGCTGCTGGGTGTCGCGATCACCGGTGTCGTGACGCTGATCTTCTCCGTGGTCCTCGATACCGTCTCCGGCGTCGTGGCCGGAGCGTGTTGCGCTCTCGCCGCGGTGATCCTGTGGCTCGTGCTGCCCGCACGCATCCGCAGCCGGCTACCGGAACCCGAACCCGTGCCGCCGACGACGACGCCGACGCCGACGTGAGGAGGTGACCATGGCGTCCATGGACATCGACGCGCTCGCCCACCGGATCGCCCGGGTCGCCATACGACACCCCAATCGGGCGCAGTTGGCCTTCGACGCCGACGGCCAACTCGTGGACTGGCAGAGCCTGGACGACGACTCGTGGAACAACGCGTCGACCGTCGACGAGCGCGTCTTCGTCGTCGCGGGCGGCGCCACCGCGTCGGACGTGCGGGAGACCATTCGAGACCGGTGAGAAGTCAGTCGACGGCAGACAGCCGCCTCCGGTCGGCACCCAGAGTCTGCGTGGCCACGGTGACGAAATCACGGACGCGGCGTTCCCGACGGCCTCGGACGACAGCGATGCAGGTGTCGACCGGGGCCAGGTCCGTCACCACCAGGTGCACGAGATCAGGACGGGAGTACGACGTGGCGACGCTCGCGGGCACGAGCGCGATGCCGTGTCCTGCGGCGATCAGTTCGAACTTCTCCTCCACCGACGACGTCCGCCGCGAGTGCGCATCGAGAATCGACTCCCCGTCGAGATCGGCCATCGTGATCCGGCGGCGTCGAGCCAGCGGATGCGTGGCGGGAACACAGGCCACCTTCTCCTCGCTCCCGACCGGCACCACCCTCAGCGCGTCGTCGTCGAACGGTTGTCGGAGATAGGCGACGTCGACCCTGCCGTCACGGAGGGGCGCCGCCTTCTCCCACCACTTGACCGGGACCAGGCCGACCTCGACGTCGGGGTACATCGCAGAGAACGCCCGAACCGCCTCGCCCACATGCAGTCCGGGCGCGAAGCCGACCACGAGACGCTCCACCCCGCGGTCGGACTCCAACACCCGTCGTACGGCGTTGTCGACGGTCGCGAACACCCCGCGCGCGTCGTCGAGCAGTTGTTCGCCGGCCGGCGTCAGTTCGACACTGCGCGTCGTCCGGATCAGCAGGGTGACACCCAGCTCTTTCTCCAGGGCACGCACCTGTCGGCTCAGCACCGGCTGCGCGATGTAGAGCGCCTCGGCGGCCCGGCCGAAGTGACCGTGTTCGGCCACCGCGACGAAGTACCTCAGCTTGCGCAGGTCCAGATCCATACCCCGAGGGTATCAATGTGCGGGGGAAGGTATTGGACCGTTCGACCGAATCCGCACAGGCTGAACACATGATCGTGATCACGACGCCCACAGGCGACATCGGCAGCCAGGTACTCGACTCACTTCTGCGGACCGCCCCGACCCACGGCGAGGAGATCCGCGTCATCGTGCGGGATGCGTCGCGGCTGCCGGACGGGGTGCGCGACCGGGTCGAGGTCGTCACCGGGTCACACGGGGATGCCGACGTCGTCGCCCGGGCCTTCGCCGGTGCGGACGCGGTGTTCTGGGTCGTCCCGCCGGACCCGATGACGTCGAGCCTGACCGCCGCGTTCGCCGACTTCACCCGCCCGGCGGCGCGAGCATTCGCCGAACACGGTGTCGGTCACGTCGTCGGGGTCTCGGCGCTCGGCCGGGGCACACCGGTGGCCGCCCGGGCCGGGTTGGTCACAGCATCCCTGGCGATGGACGACGTCATCGGCGACACCGGCGTCGCCTACCGTGCGCTGGCCAACCCGTCGTTCATGGACAACGTTCTGCGACAGGTCGCTTCGATCCGCGACGGCCTCTTCACCGACACCGTCGCACCTGATCGTGGCGCACCCGCCGCCGCGACCCGCGACATCGCCGCGGTCGCCACCCGCCTGCTGCTCGACCGTTCCTGGACCGGGGCCGACGCCGTGCCCGTGCTGGGCCCGGAGAACATCTCGGCGAACGACATGGCGCACATCATGTCCGAGGTACTGGGCAGACCGGTCCGCTACGAACGCCGATCGCACGAGGACCTGCGGACCCAGATGACGGGCCACGGCCTGGGTAACGCCTTCGTCGACGGCATGGTCGACATGATGCGCGCCAAGGACGACGGTCTCGACGACGGCGTCACCCGTACCGCGGAGACGTCCACGCCGACCACGTTCCGGCAATGGTGCACCGATGTCCTGCTCCCGGCGGTCGGCGCCTGAACGGAGTGCCGTGACCGCCGTCTACGGGTGGAGAGAGATCTGCGCCGACTCGCTCTCACCGCCGGGCCCCTCGGCGTTCCACCACGTGACCGCGTCGTGGCCCGACTTCTCGGCGCGCGAACGTTCATCACCCATTCCCACGAAGTGGTTGACCGCCATCGGCGCCAGCACCTGACCGACCGGGTTCTCGAAACGGGCGAAATGCCCGGCCATCTCGAGCGTGACGAATCCGTGCACCGCACTCCACAATTCGGCGGCGACCTGATGCCCGTCGGTGATCGCGATGCGCCCGGACTCGACGAGCCGCTCGCAGGCGTCGGCGAAGACGGCGTACGACTCGAGGAACTGTTGGGCAGGACCCCCGTCGGGCGCCTCGGCAACATACCGGTAGGTCCCGCGTGTCGAGAGGCCGAACATCATGTCGTAGAGGTGCGCATTGTCCTGCGCCACTCGACGACACGACAGGGCGATCGCGAACAGCTGGGCGCCCGGGTCGGGCCCGGATGCGGCCGCCTTCTCGAACGCGGTTCGCAGGGTGCGGTAACCGCGGCCGACCACGACCTGGAGCAGCTCACGGACGCCGCCGAAGTGGTGGTAGACGGCGATGGTCGAGACGCCGGCCTCCTCGGCGATCCGGCGAACCTTGATCTCCGAGGGCCCGACGTCGGCCAACAGAGCGATCGTGACGCTCACCAACCGGTCCCGGACCGGCTCGAGCTGCGTCTCCACGTCGGTGTCGTCGTGCCGCTCTGCCATGGATTTCATGGTCTCACGACGGCGCTTCGACACCCGATCACCCACCAGGTGCCCTCGGCTGATCTTGTGAGACCCGTTGGCACCATGGTAGAACTTCGTTATGTCGAGTCTGGGATGGTCATCGAGACGCGGGACGAACAAGGTCGCCGTGCTCGCGTCGCTGTGCGCGGCGGTGTTCGTCGTCAACATCTCGACCACCATCGTCAACATCGCGCTGCCATCGCTGGTGACCGAGCTCGGCGCCTCCACCCGCGACCTGTTGTGGATCGTGGATGCGTTCAACCTGGCGTTCGCCGCACTGGTACTCGCCGCCGGATCATTGAGCGACCGGTTCGGTCGACGCCGGTTCCTGCTGTTGGGGCTGGCGGTGTCGCTGATCGCCTCGGTGGCCGGTGCGTGGAGCCCGAACCCCGATGTGCTCATCGCGTGGCGGGCACTGGCCGGGGTCGCAGCGGCGGTGGTCTACCCGGTGACGCTGTCCATCCTGACCAACGTCTTCACCGAACGGTCCGAGCGCGTCAAGGCCATCGGGATCTGGGGTGCTGCAACGGGGATCTCGGTCGCCGTCGGCCCGGTTGTCGGCGGTGCACTGCTCGAATCCTTCTGGTGGGGATCGATTCTGCTGTTCGTCGGCGCCGCCGCGTTGATGACGGTGATCGTGGCCTTCAGGTTCATCCCCGATTCGCGAGATCCCTCGACCCCACCGTTGGACCTCGTGGGGCTGGGACTGTCGACACTTGCCCTGGGAGTGTTGGTCTACACCATCATCGAGGCGCCTGATCGTGGATGGGCATCGGCAGCCACCGTCGTCGGGTTCGCATCGGCAGCAGTACTTCTCGCTCTGTTCGTGGCGCAGGAGATCCGCGCCACTCATCCGATGCTCGACGTGCGACTGTTCGCCAACCTGCGTTTCACGGCCGCCAGCGGCGCAGTGACCGCGGCCTTCTTCGCCCTGTTCGGGTTCATCTTCCTCGTCACCCAGTACTTCCAGTCCGTCCGCGACTACGGCGCTCTCGAGACGGGCATCCGGATGCTGCCGGTGGCGGGCTCGATCGCGGTCGCGTCGTTGCTCGGGCCGCGCCTCGCCGTACGCGTCGGATCGAAGCTGATCGTGGCGGCGGGACTCGTGTCGTTGAGCGTGGCGTTCGGCTGGGCCGCGACGGTGGGTTCGGACACCAGCTACCTCGTCATCGCCGGGCAGATGATCTTCCTCGGCGCCGGCATCGGACTGACCAGCGCACCCGCCACCGAGGCCATCATGGGCGTCGTCCCGCCCGACAAGGCCGGGATGGGATCGGCCGTCAACGACGCGACACGGGAACTCGGCGGCACGCTCGGCGTCGCGGTCATCGGATCGGTGGCGTTGTCGGTCTACCGCGATCACCTCGACACCACAGCGGGTCTGCCCGACCGCCTTCTCGACCCCGCTCGCGACTCCGTCGGAGCCGCACTCGAGGCATCCCGGATCGCCGCGACCCAGTTCGGCGAGGCCGGCGCCCGGGCGGGTGCCCAGCTCTCCGACATCGCCAGGTCCGGCTTCGTCGACGGCTTCGCCACCGGATGCGTCGTGGCGGGTGCGGTCACCGCGGTCGCGGCGGTACTGACCCTGATCTACCTCCCGGCGCACCCGGGAACGGACTCGGAGAAACCCGACAGCACCGCAGACGTCACGACAGACCCGATAGGTACCGCAACGTACGACTCGTGACCCCGCCACGAGGCCGGACACGTTTCCCTGGCGCACATCCCACAAAGCGACGGAGCAGCAGGATGAGCCCGGTTCGCCTGTAAAGTCGCTTCTCGTCCGATAGGCGCCGGGCCATCCCATGGTCCCCGGCAGTCGGCGTTCTCACGACCACGCCGGAGGCCCGAGTGCAGACCACACCGTTGCTCACGGGGCAGCGCCCCGGCGACATCCGACGACTCGTCCGACCGGTGAATCTCGTCGCCGCGGCAAGCGTTGTGGTGTCGCTCGTCGTCGGGCTGAGGGTGGAGCCGTCCACCCTGTGGGGTTTCCTCCCGATCGCCCTCTACGGAATCCTCGCCGCCCTCGGCATGCGGATCCTGGTGGCGACGTCGGTGTCGGTCCTCTCGGCCGCGCTGCTCCTGCTCCCCGGACCGCAGACGGTGATCGAGATGGCGCGGGAATCCGCGGTCGACCAGGTGACGATCATCGGTGTGGTGATCCTGCTGGGCGGTGGTCTCGCCGAGATCCTGCGCGCGAGTGGGGCCGCGACCAGGATCGTCTCGGCCGCCATCCGCGTGGTCGGTACCTCGAACACCACGTCGGTCGCCGCGGGCATCATGCTGACGTGTCTGCTGCTCGTCGCCGCGCTGGGGACACTGGCCGGTGCCCTCGCGGTCGCGGTGCCGGTGTTGCTGCCGGTGGCGGCACGTGCCGGTCTCACGAGGTCGGCCACCGCGTCGGCCATCTTCATCGGCGGCTGCGCCGGATTCGCGATCGCGCCGTTCGCCGGCGGGAACATCGCGACCATGCAGGCGGCGGACACCGGGTACCTCGGGTACCTGCTCCACGGTGGCGGCCCCCTGGCCGTGCTGTCGATCGTGGTCGGGATGCTCGTCGTCCCGTGGATGCAGAGGCGCACCGCAGGCGGCGACGACCACTACTCGCCCGACGAGCTGGGGGCGATCGAGACCGACTCCCCCGCCGTCGACGACCGTCGAGCCGGCCGCGCCGCGGTGGCCTTCACCGTGACGCTGCTGGCCGTCCTCGTCGTCGCGACCATCACCACCGCGGGCATCGCGCTGCCACTGATCGCCCTCCCGCTGCTCGCCATCGTCACCGCTGCGGGCGCGGGCATGTCACCGAAGGCGTTCGCCGTCAGCGCGTATCGAGGTGTGGCGAAGCTGGCGTGGCTGTTCGTGCTGTTCTATCTGCTGGCCCTGCTGTTCAACGCCATCGCCCGGTTGAACCCGTTCACCGTCGTCCTCGGGTCGTACGGCACCGAGATCAAGGGTCTGACGCCGTTCCTGTTCGCCATGACCGTCGCCCTCATCGGCTGGGTCGGCGTGCCGGGCGCGTCGGCGGCGCAGGTGGTGCTGCTGGACAAGATCTTCGGCGAGCTCGCATCCATCGCCGGGATCGGCGCGGGTGTCTGGGTGGTGGTGCTGCTGTTCGCGTCCAAGGCCGACACCTACGGTCCGTTGCCGAACGTGAACATGCTGGGCGTGATGGGGTTGTGCCGCTCGGCGAATGTCCGCAACATCCTGATCACCGGGTGGTGCGTGCTGCTGCCCGCGGTCGCGATGTACACGCTGTTCATCTACCTCGGGACCCGGTGAGACCGCTCCGAATCGGCCATTCTCCGTAAGTTCACCGCCAACTGTGGGCGCTCGTCCGACTTCGATCCGTCGCGACGGTCGTCGGCTCGCTACGGTCACGTCATGCCGATCGAACCGGAGACCAAGAGCTGGACCTGGGTACTGGAGAAGCCCTGCGATGCATGCGGGTTGGATGCCTCGCAGGTCGACTTCCGCGACATCCCCGATCTGATCGTCGACAACGCAGCTCAGTGGGCCTCGACACTCGACCTCGGCGATCCGCGCCTGCGTCCGGACGATTCGACCTGGTCGCCATTGGAGTACGCCGCCCATGTGCGCGACGTCTTCCGCCGGTTCGCCTCGCGCATCGATCTGATGGTGACCGAGGACGACCCGGTGTTCGAGAACTGGGATCAGGACGCGACCGCGGTCATCGACCGTTACAACGACCAGGATCCGGCGACCGTGCTGCGCGAGATGCGCTCGGACGGAGAGGTACTGGCCGACATCTTCCGGTCGGTGCCCGACGAGGCGCTGGGCCGGTCCGGGCGGCGAAGCGATGGAAGCGTTTTCACCATCGAGACGCTCGGGCAGTACTTCATCCACGATCCGGTGCACCACCTGTTCGACGTGACCGGTCAACGTTTCGCGGCGCACCTGCCATGATGACCGCATGCCCGACTGGTCGTACACACCCCTGGAGCCGATCGCGTCGGCTGTCCTGGGAAAGAGGCGGACACATCGACTCGCGCTCGGCTTCCTCGCCGCGCTGGTGAGGTCGGGCGGGCGACACTGGATCCCAGTCGTCTTCGATCATCCCCGCGTGCCCGACAGTGTCCGGTACCGTCTCGGCGCACAGGTTCCGGTGTCCGCGGCACGAGACGCCATCACGGTCCTCCCGGTCCAGGGCGCGACGGTGGTCCAGATCCACGGCGTGACGCTCTCCGATGTGCCCGAGGTGCGCAAGGCCGCGGCCGACCGTCGATGCCGCGTTGTCGCGGTCTGCGACTCACCGGAAACCGTTTCTGCTGTATCACCTTTCGTCGACACCGCACGGGTGGGTGCCGATCCTGCGGAGGTCGTCGTGGATCGTCCCGATGTGCGATCGACGGCCGAGGAGCTGTCTGATCCGCGACGAGTCGTTCTGACGACGACAGGACTGCTGACCAGGTCGGGACCCGGTTACTTCAACCGGGTCCTCGAGGCCCGGGACGCAGGGCCGGCCGTCGATGACGAGATCGACGGGGCACGCACGGATCCGAGCGCCGCCGAACGGCCGAAACCGTTACGCGTGACCGCCTGGCCGGCGTGGGTGTGGGCGATGATCGTCGGCGTCGGGCTCATCGTCGCCGGGATCGGGGCCGCGGTGATCACACTGGGGCCGGTGCTCCTCGACTACGACAAGGACTATCTGGGACTGACCATCTCGGATCTCAACCGTGTGGACACCCATCTCGTCGGTTTCCTCCAACACGATCGCATCACGATGGCCGGCAACATGATCGGCCTGGGGACCCTGTACTGCGGGCTCGCATGGGGCGGGATCCGACGTGGCCACCGATGGGCACGCAACGCGCTGTTGCTGTCGGGACTCATCGCCTTCGGGACGTGGCTGTACTTCCTCGGGACCGGATTCGTGGAACCGCTGCACACGACCGTGGTCGTGGTCTTGTTCCCCCTCCTGGTGATCGCTGTCGTGCGCGCACCCACCCTGGACATCCGCACACGCGTCGCCGACGGTCCCGAGCGCGAACGGGCGGCCGCGATGTGGGCGCAACTGATGATGATCGGCGTCGGTGGCGGACTGGCCGTGGCCGGTCTCGTCATCTCGACGGTGGGTCTCACCGCGGTCTTCGTCCCCACCGATCTCGGCTACCTCGGAACGGACGCCGATACGCTTCGGGGCGCCGACCAGCACCTCCTGCCGTTCATCGCGCACGACCGCGCCGGATTCGGCGGAGCCCTCGTCGGCTCGGGCCTGGCGGTTCTCCTCATCTCCCTGTGGGGGTGGCGACGAGGTGAGAGGTGGGTGTGGTGGTCCCTGCTGATCGGCTGTGTGTCGGGCACGGTTCCGGCGCTGGCCGTACACCTGGACATCGGCTACACCACCGTGAGCCATCTCCTGCCGCTCTACGTGTTGATGCTCGTGGTCACCATCGCGCTGACGATCTCACGACCGTTCCTGACCGCGCGGTCGCCGGATCAGCTCACGACATCCTTGCGGCCGAACCACCACCACGCGAAGCCGAACAACACCGACGAGTAGATCAGCGAGATACCGGCGCCGCGTGCCATGTCCTCCCAGATCACGTTCGGCCCCAACGCATCCAGCCACGCGAACTGGTAGTGCGTCGGAAGGAACTGCCGGTACGGGTCGAGCGCGGAGATCGCGTCGAGGATGTTCGACAGGATGACGAGCATCGTCGCCCCGCCGACCGCGCCGAGCGGGGCGTCGGTGACCACGCTCAGCAGGAACGCGAACCCGGCGATCACCAACGACTGGATCAACGTGTACCCGACGACGATCGCCAGGCGCTGCAGCGTCTCCCCGTTGGTGAACTCGCCACCCAGCGGTGACTGCGCCGGCCCCCACCCGAAGAACAGGCCACCCACCACATAGGCCCAGATCGGTAGCAGGATCAGCGCGATAGCACTCGACGCCAGCCCGATGAACAGCTTCTGCCGCAACAGATGCGACCGTCGAACCGGGATCACCAGCAGGTAGCGCAACGACGCCCAGCCCGCATCGCTCGCCACGGTGTCGCCGCAGAACAACGCGATGAGAACGGTCAGCAGGAACGATCCGGCCGCGAACTCGGTGAACAGCGCGAAGTTCGCACCGCCCGCGGTCGCCAGACCGTACAGAGCCGAGTTCTGTCGACCGCCGCCATCCGAACCCGCTGTCGACGGATCGTCCGAGCTCAACGAGAACGCGATCGCGATGATGGGCGGCAGCACCAGCAGGAGCAATGCCGCGACCTGGGTACGGCGGCGCCGCAGCTGCCGCACCGCCTCCACGCGCAGGCTCAGGGTGCGTCCGGGCCGGAAGGTCGACGGCTGGACCGGTCCGATGCCGTCGAGCCGGTCGTGCACGCCCTTGCGCGTTGCGGCCGCACGGCCACCGGAGTCGACACCGTCACCGATGTTCTGGGTCATCGGGACTCATCTCCGATCAGGTCGAGGAACGCCTCTTCGAGATGCCGCCGCGATTCGACGACCTCGGCGTGCACACCGGCGGCCTCGAGCACCCGCGCTGCGGCGTCGACATCGTCGACGGCCAGCGTCGATGTCGCCGCTCCGGCGAGTTCGTCCACCGAACCGGCCGTGATCAACCGGCCCTTGTGCATCACGACGACGTGGCTGCACGTCTGCTCCACCTCCGACAGCAGGTGGCTGGAGACGACGACGGTGCGGCCGGTGGCCGCGTACCGCCGCATCACCTCCCGCATCTCGGCGATCTGTGGCGGGTCGAGACCGTTGGTGGGTTCGTCGAGGATGAGCAACTCCGGCAGCCCGAGCATCGCCTGGGCGATCGCCAGGCGCTGCCGCATGCCCTGGCTGTACTTGCGGACCTTGCGATCCACCGACGCCCCGAGACCGGCGATCTCCAGTGCGGTCTCGAAGTCGGCTTCGGCGGCGGGTCGGCCGGTGGCCGCCCAGTAGAGGTCGAGGTTCTGGCGACCGGACAGGTGCGGCAGCAGTCCCGGCCCCTCGATGAACGCACCGACGCGGGCCAGCACCGACGAGCCGGCGCGCACCTCTTCCCCGAACAACCGGATGTGCCCGGACGTCGGCGAGATGAGGCCGACCATCATCCGCAGCACGGTGGTCTTGCCTGCGCCGTTGGGACCCAACAGGCCGACGACCTGGCCGGCCTCGACGCGGAACGACACGTCGTCGACCGCGCGATACGAGTCGCCGTACTCCTTGCTCAGCGACTCGACCACGATCGGAGAGACTCCCTCGCCCACCGTCGCCGCATCGGCCGGAGCCCGGCGGCGCCAGGTCGCGACGCTGATGCCGGCGATCAACACCAGCAGCGTGATGACGCCTGCGACGGGCCAGCCCCACGGGAACGGCGTCGACTCGGCCCGCCCGGTCAGGGTGGTCAATGTCAGCGTCGGCGACTCCAGCGCCACCGAATACGTCCGCGCGTCGACCGGGAGTCGGTAGCCCAGGTCGGTCGTCGAGACGGCAACCGCCAGTCGGTGTCCGGACGCCACCGAACGGACGACGGTGGGCAGTGCGACGGTCACCGACGTGGGCTGCCCGGGCGTGAGGCCGGTCAGCCGGACCGGGGTCACCAGGCCCGAGGGTTGGGTCCGCGTTCCGTCCGGTGCGACGTCGACCAGGGACACGAACACCGTTGCGTCCGTCGTGGTTCGCGGCGTGATCCGCAGGCGGACCGACGAGGAACCGCCGACCAGGGTGTCGGTGTCGAGTGGACTCGACACGAAGCCCGCGACCTGACCCGAGATCGCCGACAGTGCACCGGCCCCGGTTGCCGCGGCGGCCGCGCTCAGCAGACCGCCGATGCCGGGAACGGCGGTGATGGCCGCCGGGGTGCCGCCGGCCGGAGCGTTGACGGTCTGTTCCGGGCCCTGCAGCGAGACGTCGCGCGGGCGCTGCGCATCGGCCAGGGACGGCGCCGTCAACTGGCGCGCCGACGAACGGCCGGTATCGGTCGACAGCGCCCCGTCGGCGACGTCGGCAGCGAAACCGGAGTCGGGAGTCGCTTTGTCCTGCAACACCGTCGCGAACCACGATTCGACAGACGGGGTGATGTTGCCACCCGGTTGATCGTGTCCACCGGTGCGCCACTGCATCCGGACCGGGGTGCCGGCCGCACGGATGCCGGCGGCGTTGCGGACTGCCTGATCGATCGGGAACAGCGAGTCCTGTTGTCCCTGGATGAGCAGGGTCGGGGCGGTGATGCGACCGAGGATCGACGACGGGCTCGACGCGCGCATCAACTCCTGCAGGTTCGCGTTGGGTGCGCCGGCAGCCGCGGATGCCTGGTATGCGGCGCAGACATCGGGCGCGAACGTGCCGCACCCGTCCGACGTCGCCATTCGCGCGGCCTGCGAGAACAGTTGGCCCGCCCACTGCGACTTGAACACGCCGGCGGAGCCCGGAGCCTCGGCACCGACGGGGAACAGTGCCTGCGACAAGTTGTTCCAGGTGATGTCGGCGGCCACGGCGTCGACCCGGCGGTCGTACCCGGCGGCCAGCAGCGCCAGCGCGCCGCCGTAGGACGAGCCCGCGACACCGACTCGCGGATCGCCGGGACCGTCGCGCTCGACCTGGGGCATCGTGGCCAGCAGATCGATGATGCGGCGGGCGTCGGCGACTTCGTAGTCGGGGTTGTCGAGGTGGATGAGCCCACCGGACGCACCGAATCCCCGCGCCGAGTAGGTGACCACGACATATCCGCGGCCCGCGAGCGTCCGTGCCTGCGCGGCCAGGTCGGCCTTCGACCCACCGAATCCGTGTGCGAGCACGACCGCCGGTGCGGGTTGGCTGCGCGGCAGGAACACCGACGCGTCGAGACCGACCGGCTGCCCCGCCTCCGGTACGCCCGCGACCGTCATCGAACGCTCGGAGACGGTGTTGTCGTCACCGCCGGTGGTGGCGACCACGGCGATGATCGCGGCCAGCGTGACGACGACGACCGCGGCGACGATCACCCAGAACCGTCGACCACCGCGTGGTCTGAGACTGATGCCGATGTCGATCTCCCTCGCAGCGCCGCGCGACCCGGACGGATCGACTCCCTCGATCATGCCTGCAATCGGGTCGGGACCGGTCGACACCGCAGGCGGCGGCTGTTCACGGCGCGCAGATCACCGTCGACAGGTGTCGTACTCCGACCGCATCTGCTTCTGGACCGCGAGCGCCGCATCGGTGAAGTACTTCTGTGGATCCTGCTCGCCCGCCGACTCGGGATAGCCACATCCGCCGACCGTCACCGATCCCGAATCCCGCCTGTCCGTCCCCACGGCATCGGCCTGCGAGGTCCAGTTCAGATACAGAGGCCGGTCGGGTCCGGCGCCGAGGTCGTCGACGATCGATCTGAGGGTCGTCAGCGCATCGGACTCGGACGCGTCGACACCCACCGACAGTCGCGACACGTGTCCGTCCCGGATGGCCACGGCGAAGGCTCGCGCCGGCAACCGGTCGACACGGGAGGCCATGGTGCGGAAATCGTCGACCGACAGCGGCGTGGTGACATCCCAGCTGCGCTGATCCGGTGAGTCGACGGGGTAGGCCTCGATTCCCGCGGGCACCCCACCGATCGCCTCGATCGCCGTGGCCACGGCGCTTTGCGAGTCCGTTGCCTCCCTGATGTCGACGCGCGGCCCACCGGGAGCCTGGAAGACGGCCACCGATCGGGCGTCGACGCCCTTCTCCATTGCCCTGCCGATCGCGACGTCGCGCGCGGTCGGACCCGGCTGCATCTTCCCGGTGGAGCGGAGCTGGACCCGAGGCCCGAGCGAGACCGTGATGTCCACGTGGTAGCGGTCGAAGTCATCGCCCATGGTGTCGTCCATCTCGCGGACCAGGTCCACGACCTGCGCGTCGGTGGCGTCGGGCATCGACACGTCCACCGTGACCGCAGACCCACGGCTACCACCGTGCTCGTACGAGGTCGAGGCCTCCGCGACACCCGGCACGTGACGCAACCTCGACTCCAGTGCGTCGGCTTCGACACCGCGATCCGGTGCGGAATCACACCCGGCGAGCACGACCACCGCGATCACCGTCGACAGAAGGACGAACAGCGCTCTCACGGGCCGAGCGTAGCGGGATCGGCGCGGGACGGCGTCGGACTCAGACGCTCCGGGCCCGATCGAGGATCGCCTCCGCCGCCGCATCGGCGGCCTGGGTGGGAATCCAGTGGTTGACGCCCTCGAGCACCACGAGTTCGTACGGTGCGCGGACCAGGTCCGCACATCCCTCCACCCCGGCGCGATCGATGAACGTGTCGCCGTCACTCCAGACCATCGTCGTCGGCACCGTGACGCGCCGGCCGAACCGTGTGCGGTCGGTGAAGGGCAGGGCCCGGTACCAGTTGAGGCCTCCGGTCAGGGCGCCGTAGTCGACGATCTCGGTACGGAATCGCTGCACGTCCGATGCCGTCATCCCGGCTGCGCGCAGCGAGCGGTCCATTCGGCCACCGGGCCGCGCGGCCGAGGCCTCCGGCACCCACGGCGTCTGGAAGAAGACCATGTACCAGGATTTGAGCCCCTGACGTGTTCGAGTCGCGGCGCGGATGAAGGCGGTCGGATGGGGCACCGACAGGGCAGTCAGCGTCTTCACCATGTCCGGCCGGTCCGCGGCGAGCGACCATGCGATGTTCGCTCCCCAGTCGTGACCGACGACGTGGGCTCGACCGCCCGCAACCGTGATCAGCTCCACGATGTCGTCGACCAACTCGCCCGAGGTGTAGTCGCGACGTCGGGGCGGCCGCGCACCGGGTGAGTAACCTCGCTGGTCCGGCGCCAGGGTCCGGAAGCCATGTGCGTGCAACAGCGGCGCGACCGCGTCCCAACACGTCGCGCGTTCGGGGAAGCCGTGCAGCAGGACCACGACCTCGCCGTCGAGCGGACCGGCGTCGAGGACGTCGAACTCGTATCCGTTGCGGGTGAAGGACTCGATGCGATGTGTCGGAGCGCTCACAGGACGGCCTCACTGGTGGGATCGATCAGGACCTTGGCGTGTTTCTCGGCGCCCGCGAGGACGTCGAACGCCGCGGGGACGCCGTCGAGTCCGACGGTTCCGGTGTGCAGCGGCGATGCGTCCACCTTGCCGTCGGCCAACAGGTGCAGGGTGTCGTGGAACTCGATCGGCGTGTAGCCGAACACGAACCGCAGGTCGATCTCCTTGCCGATGGCCATCGCCGGGCGGATCTGATCGCTGCCCATGCATACCCCCACCACGACGACACGCGACGCGATCGGCGCCGCACTGATCACGCCGTCGATCATTCCCGGCACCCCGACGCACTCGAAGATGACCGGCCGCTTCGGGTCTGCCGCACCCAGCTTGTCGACCGCCCGGTACAGGTGCGCCCACCCGGGGATCCTGCGCAGCTTCTCCATCGATCCCACACCGAGTTCGTAGAGCGTCGGCAGTTCGGTGATCATGCCCTTGGTCACCGCGGCCGCATACGGCGAGTCCACCGCGGGATCGACGACGACGTCGGCACCGCATCGCGTCGCGAGCTCCCGTCGCCCGGCGGAGAAGTCGCTGGCGACAATGGTGTTCACGCCTTTCGCCTTCAGCAGACAGATGACGGCCAGACCGACAGGGCCGCAGCCGACGACGACGGCCACGTCCTTCTTCGAGATCTCGCTGCGGCGGACCGCGTGCAGCGCGACGGTCATCGGTTCGGTCAGCGCGGCGATGTCCGGCGACAACCCGTTCGGCACCGCGAAGCTCATCGACGCCTCGGCCACCGTGCGCTCGGCGTAGCCACCGGGCGCCAACGGCGACAACCCCGTCATGTGCACGGCGCCCGCGGTGCGCAACAGCGGGAAGGACACGACCAGATCACCGGCGGCGAAACGCTTTCCGACACCCTTACCCGTCTCGAGCACCTCGCCGCAGAACTCGTGCCCGAAGACGACGGAGGTGTCGTGACGCATGAAGTCGGTGTACCCGCCCTCGCGCATGACGTCCTCGAGCTCGTCGGAATGGTCCTTGGCGTGCAGATCGGATCCGCAGATCCCGCAGCGCGTGACCGACAGCAACAACTGCCCTGCCTCGGGTCGCGGGTCGGGGATCTCCGACACCGTCAACGTCCCGCGCAAGCTACTGACCGCTCTCATCGACCGCCTCCTCGACACCGGCCCCGGTTGGCCCGCATCGGTAATCATGCGCCCCACCGCCCGACGTCCCCAACTAAACTGCGGGACGTGGATCAACACACCATCGGCGAGGACGAATCCCCGGGCGACGTCATCGCACGGGTGGTCCGTGACGACATCTTGGCCGGTCGGCTGGCGGCGGGCGAACGGCTGGTCGAAGAGGCCATCGCCAAGCAGTTCGGCGTGTCCCGTGTGCCGGTGCGCGAGGCTCTGGGCCAGCTCGAGGGCGAAGGTTTCGTCACCATCGTGCGATATCGCGGGGCGACGGTGTCGACGACGCTGCGCAAGGACAACCGCGAACTACTCGAGGTGCGGCGGGGACTCGAGGTCCTGGCCGCCCAACTCGCCGCACAGAACCGCGGTGGCGCGGCCGCGGCCGAGCTGGCCGAGGTCGCGCAGTCGACCTCTGGTCCCGCCGATGGTCGCGCGATCGGACGTTCCTTCCATGACCTGGTCGCCGTCGCCTCCGGCAACGACCAGCTCCGCGAGCTCCTCACGACGGTGGGCCGCCGAGTCGCGTGGGGTCTCGGCGACGATCCGACCGCATCGCAGCAGGACCACGCGGTGCTGGCGGCAGCGATCCTGCGCGGTGCCACCGTGCAGGCGGGATTCCTGATGGATGAGCACCTCCGCCGCGATGAACACGGTGAAGACGCGCGTAAGGAACCGTAGTTTCGTATACGACTTGAGCGATATATCCCGTCGTTAACGCAACTGTTGCGCTCAGTAACGCGGTTGATACACTGTTTGTATACAAATTACTCAGTCGCCCAGCACCTCCCGACTGGCGATCCACCGGTTGACATCCGATCTCCCGGTGCCACCTCGTCATCCGGAGAACTGCCATGGCCATCAGCGCCCCGCTCACCCAACCCACCACCCGCATACCTC
>NZ_JAEMTF010000036.1 GCF_016462415.1 Williamsia sp.
GCGCGCCATCAGCGCGTATAGCTCAGTGGTTAGAGCTCTGGTCTTACACACCAGCTGGCGGGGGTTCGAATCCCTCTACGCGCACAGTGTTAGTGCAGGTCAGAGGCCTGCGGATCGTTCATTTGGTAAACGAGTTCGATGTCGGACCGCAGAGAGACCGCAGCACTTTGCTTCGAGTGTGTTCGATGTCTTCGACTTGGGTAGGTAGTACTGGCTCTGAGCGCGCGCATGCGTGGCTAGATCCTGTGCGTTGCGGGGAGAGTGTGGGTGTGGGTAGGTCAGCTGGTGTGCGCTTGCTGTGCCTGTGCTCTTGCTCGATGCCACTTGGTAGTAACAAGGGCATTGAGGCGTGTAAGTGAGATAGGTGCGCGGCCACCCTTGGCGCGTATGCGGTTGGCGTGGTCTGCCTGCTGTCGTGTGATCAACCGTGGTGCAGGTGCGTATCTGAGAAGTTCGTAGCGTTCTGGGCCGGTGAGGATGTCGGATAGGCGGGTTTGTGGGCGCTGTTGTGGTGCAAGCACTCTGCGCACCACAAGCGTCCAGGCGGCGTTTACGAGATCGAAGTCTGCGGCGGCGGGGTGCACACATACGAGAGCGGCATAGTCGGCTGACATCGTCGTGCCGAAAACCCATTCGTCGCGCAGCTCCGGTATCTGTTGTGTGAGTGCGGGGGTCCACTTGGTGGCGCGCTCTGGTGGGGACGCGTTTTCGGCTGCGGCCATGGCTTCGAGCTTGCTGGCGTATCGGGGTGCTCCGGTGGTGACCAGTGGGACCGAGTCGGGGGCTTCGAGGTCGTAGGTCAGCTTCGATAGCGCGAAGGGGTGACCGCTGGTGTGCACCAGAGAAAACGAGAATTGGTCGGTCATGCGGTTCGGCTTTCGTGAGTACTATTCCGTGCTTGGGCGGCGCGGAGGGTAAGGCGAATCGCGCTGAGGTTGATGGCTTGGTTCGCGGCGGCGTGCCACGCGTCGAGGATCTCTGCGAGTGTGGCGCTCACCGGGTGCACGATGAGGATCTGTCGGCACCGGTTTTTCGGTGTGGTGACTCGCGCAGTGCGGTATCCCTCTGGGGGCGTGAACCCGCTATCCCACGTTAGCGGGTGCGCGCGCTCGGCTACGGCGCTTGCTGATTCGAGAGATGCATATGTGACGTCAGAGGTGTTGGCGCGCAACGGTGCTGCGGTGCGTCCGATCTTCAGCACCGTGTAGGTGTAGCGCGGGTTCATGGTGTCCATTGTCCTCCGTGTGACGTCGTTTCACCAGCTGCGCGGGTGTGTCGTCGGCGCTGGTCTGTGGGCGCGTGCGTGCGCTTGCTGGTGTCGGTGACTGTGGTCGAGGTGGTCCTCCTCGTGCACGCGCACGCGAGGGGTGGGCGCGCGCGCAGTTGGCAAGCGCGCGCATGGATCGGGGGTTTTGGCGGTCTGACACCGGTAGATGGTGCTCTGACACCGGCATGACACCGGCATGACACCGGTAAAACTTTCGCCATTTATGCCCTTTGAGCTGGACTTATCGGGGTCTGACACCGGCTGACACCGGAAAAACGTCAAACCACCACCTACTACGTATGTGTGTGTGGTGCGTGTGTAGAGAATCAGAAAGTTACAGCCTCAATAGTGTTTTGCTGGTGTCTACTGGTGTCAGAGGTACTTGTAACCCTCTGACCTGGTAACTACGCCAGATTCCTGACACCGGTACGTGGAGTTTGTTGCTGGTGTCAGCCAGTGTCACGCTGGTGTCATTCTCAAAAACCGTGACACCAAGTGATTTTGGCTAGCTACCGAGTCGGATTCCGGAATATGCGCGCCATCGTGTGGTTCCACTGCGGCGGTCGACGCGTTTGATGGTTGGGTTGACGGCGTTGAGCGACTTACCGAAGATCGCGCCGTCTTGGGGGTGGTCGACTTCTTGGTCGGCGCACCACTGTGTGTAGGCCTGATGGAGTTCAACGGTGTTGACCTCCGCGCCCTCGGCGACGGTGCAGCAATCGTCGATGAACTCTTTGATGGGTGATCCGATGACGGCGAGCATGTTCTTGGCTGAGAGCGACGATGCGGGTTCGGTGATGGTGCCGGTAGCTGCGACGCGGTCGTATCCCTGCAGGCTCCAGGAGAGGATCTGGGGCAGTTCTTCGAGTAGTCGGTCGGTGAGTCCGATGTCCTCGTGTCCGATGAAGCTGGTGGCCATGGTGATGATGATGAATCGGCTGGCGAGCGCACCGGAGTTGTCGACGAGTTTGAGTAGCTCGTTGGCCATGATCATGAACCGTGTGGGGAAACGTCCGGTCCAGCTGGTCTTGTTTTTGCGGTCGACGGTGCGGACGTCTTCGCCTGAGATGGCTTTGAGGTTTTCGATGATGTCGATGGCGCTCGCGGATCGGCTGAGGTGGGCGTCGGCGACGATGGCGAGTTGTTTTCCGATGAGGCCTTCGAGTCCGAAGTTCATCCCGACGTGTTTCAGTGATGGCCCTGCGACGTTGGCGTTTCCGATGAGTTCGGTGAGGATGCGTCCGACGGTGCCTTTGCCGGATCGGGGTGGGCCTTGGATGAGCATCATCTTTTGGATGTCGGTGCGTCCGGAGAGGACGTAGCCGAACCATTCTTGAAGTGTTGCGATGGCTTCGGGGTCGTCGGGCCAGACGGATTCGAGGAACCGTAGCCATTCGGTGGGTGAGGTGTTGCTGGTGTCGTACTCGAAGTTCAACGAGTTGAGGTTGAAGTAGGCGGGGGTGTGTGGGTGCAGGGTGCGTGTGGGCAAGTGCAGCAATCCGCTGCGCAGTGCCAGTAGTTCTTCTGCTGGATAGCCCGCTGGTGCGCCTGTGGGCCAGCTGGGGGGTTGTACGGCGCTGTCGAGGAGGACGATGCCGCGTAGGGCGTCGATGACGTTGGTGACCTTGTTGCGGTTGGGGTTCCATGCCTTGGTGGGCTTGCCTGGTTCTTCGAGGTATCGAGCGTGTTCGAATGCGGCGTAGATGGTTTGCCGTAGCTGGTGTTCGTCGATGCCGTTCCAGTAGCCGTCTCGCCACCGGAGCCATCGGTCGTTCCAGAATCGGAGGGTGGTGTGTCCGTCGGTGGTGAAGTGCGTTGCGGTGAGGTGGCGTGCGGAGTCCATCGTTACGTGTGGTGACGGAACGATGAGTGGTGTGGTGTCTTCAGTGAATCCGGGTGGTCGTGGGATTGCGTGTTTGATGCCGTACCAAGATTCGGCTTGTGCCGCGACGTGGAACTTGTATCCCTCGGGGTCTACGTTCTGGTGTGCTCGGACGCGTCCGAGTGCCCATTCTGCGATGCCTTGGAACTCGGTTTCGGCGGCGTCTTCGTCGGCGTGGTTACCGGGCCGGCTCGTGTCTGTGCGGATGTCGACGAAGGCTTGTTGCATCGCTGTGAGTGCGTCGACTCCGGTGCAGTAATCGTGTGCGGCCAGCGCCAGAACGTTGACGGTGGCGTTGAGGGCTGCGGGGTGGAGTGCTAGTCCGACTGTGTACACCTGTGCGCGCAGGAACTCGGTTTGTCCGTTGACGACGTCGGGGTGGTTGGCCGTGGTGGTGGTGGCGCAAAACTCGTCGAGGTCGTGCATGTCTGCTGCGGAGCTGGTGATGGTGTGGCCGTTGAACGTGGTTGCGCTGTGGCGGCTCTGGCACCATTCGGCCACCTCGGGCGGCATGACTTCAATGCAGCCGGTGCGTTGCCATTGGTATCGGCGTCCGAGGTTGGCTTTGGTGTGTGGGGTGGGTGCGCTGATTGCGATGGAGTTCCCGGTGCGAATTTCTCCGGGTGAACCTTTGCCTGGTGTCGCCGTGATGCCGCCACTGGCGAAGTGATAGCCGGTGGGCTTGCGATAGACGTAGTGCCCGCGCTTGGAGTCGTTGGCACTGGTCGATTGGTAACGGCTGCAGGTGTCGAGGTACGGCCAGATGTGGGCGGGTACCGAGTCCGAATCGTCGATGTCGACGACGACGTGGTCGGGGCCGACGACGTAGCCGATTCCCATCGTTGACCATGGCACTGCGCGGTAGAGGCCTCGGCGTCTTCCGTCGGGATCGGTGGTGCCGGTTTCGCAGAACCACGCGTCGAGTGTTTCGGGGTTTGCGGATGCCTTCTCGTGCCAGTTCTTCCCTATGAGCGATCCGGGGTTTTTCTGTGCGTTCACACCGGGGCGGTTGGGTGTGGCTACCGAGGTTGTGGGTACGAGTCGAAAGCCTTCTGAGGCGAGGATGGAGGCTGTGGTGCGCATGCTCGGGTCGTCACGTAGGAGCGCCGGTGGGTAGTGCGCGGCAATCTCGCTGGGTGCAGCTACCGACGGTGTTGGTGGCGGGTTGTCGATCGGGTCCGGGACACCAAGATCGATCTCCAGTTCGGCGGGATCGAAATCGATGTCGTCCTCGGGTACCACCGGCTCGGGTGCGCTCGGGGATGAGCCGTCGCGTAGAAAGTCGAGGTTGCCTGTTCGTGGTGGCTCGGGTGTGTGGTTGGTGTCTGGCACTTGATCAATCTCCATGCGTAGGTTTGGGTTTCGTTGCCGAGATCCTCGTGACCACCTACACTGGAAGGCGGTGTTCTTGTGAGCGGGACCTCGCATTTACCGGTGAAGCGCCGTCGATCCTTGTTGGTGGGATCGGCGGCGCTTTTTCATGTCATGTGGCCTCCGGCGACGAACGGATGGCGTTTCCTCGGTCGCGGGTTTGTCGGCGGAACTGTTCCCATGCCTCTGGTGTGGCGAATTCTGCGGCTAGTCGGGCGATGAGCCCGGGTACGATGCAGCAGATTCCACGTGCGAGATCCGGGTGGTTGTAGACGTCGCGGCGCTCGGCGTCTATGCCGGTGGTGAGTGTGCGGGCCTCGCTCGCGGTGAGGGTGCGCGTCGTCAATCCAGTGGTGATCCATGCGTGGGTGGCGGCTTGGCGGGCGATAAAGTCTCCGACGCGTGGGTCGTGAGTGTCGTCGGCGATGAAGTCGCGGAGTCTGTCGAGAACTCGCTTGGGGTGCCCGACGTGGGTGCGGAGTGTGCTGATGTCGCGGTTCATGTCGCGGATGCATCGGTCTGCGATCTGTGCGGTGAGGGCTAGGTCGTCTGCCACTGAGGTCGGGCACTCGCCGGAGTGGTGCGTCGGTTCACCGTTGCTGATGATGGCTGTGTCGAAAAGCCTTTGGACCCATTGATCGAGTACGGGTTCGGTTTCCATGTGGTCGTGCTCCTAGGTGGCGTCGGACGGGGACCTCGCTTTCTTTGGATGTCATGGGTGTGCACGATGTGTGCGGTCGTGCTGGTGCTGTGCTTGGTGGTTACGTCATGCGGCGACGCTGCGAATGCTCTCGTCGCGGACCTTTGCTCCTGCTGCGATCTCGATGAGTAGCGAGCGCTCGGCGCGGGTGAATTCCGTTGTTGCGACGCGTTTTGCGAGATTGTTGACCGCTGCGAGTGCTGTTAGGCGTTTGCGGAGTTCAATCGACCGGGGCGCGTCGTATCCATAGGTTCGGCATGACCGGGCGTGGGTGCCTTGGACGCTTCGCAGCTGCGCCTCTAGATCGGTTTGTGGTCGGGGTGTTGGCATCGGGGGTTCCTTCGCGTGGAGGTTGGTTGATGGTCAGAGTACAACCGACACGTATGTGTAGCGAATTTCGAGAGACTGAAATACGTTACGTCAGAGCTAGTTTGATGATCCGCGCTCGTGTGTGGTCGTCGGTTGAGAGTGGCTATTCTGGTGGGTGGAGATGAAAATCCAATGTGTCGGACTCACATCTTCGTTTGTGGGCGGCGAGATACGTGCGTCAAACAGTCGGCGCGCGGTCTCGTCACCTACTTCGTGGTGGTGACGACGTTGCTTTCGTCGTAGGCCCGTTGTACGAAGTCTCGGACGTCACCGAGCTTGTATCGGACCACCCGACCGAGGACGAACGACGTTGGTCCCCCGCGTCGGACTTCGCGGAATTTGCGCAGGCTGGACACTGTGTAGCCGGTTAGCTGCGCGCAGACGTCTACAGACACGATGGCGCTGTCGGGTGTGGATTCGGTGATCTCGCTGGCGTCATCGATGACGGGTCCGAGGCCGATGGTTCGTAGTGGTGTTGTCATGCTTGCTGTTCCTTTGTGGTGGTGGTCTGACACCGCCGAAGTTAGGCCCGCGCCCGGTCGTTCTGCAAGTGTGAAATAAAACTCTGACCTGGAGTTATGCAACTATTTGACACCAAAAATGTTCTCCACCAGCGTATTTAGTCCTAGTTGCAAATTTAGTGACGCCGGTTTTGGGTTCGGACCGCACTAGAACCAGCGGTCCAGATATGTGATAATCAAGTAAGACAACGAATTTCGAAAGTACGATGGAGTCACGATGACAGTTCAAAACGGCGGTGAGCGACCTACGGTGAAGCGTGGCGTTCGTTCGGGTGTGGTTGATCGGTGGCACTCGCGCAAGGATCTCGACGGCGGTGAGAAGTGCTGCGGTACGACGAAGGCTCCCACGTCGCGCCACAAAAAGGGTCTGCGTTGGCAGGCACGTTTCGTCGATGCCGATGGTCGTGACGTTGGCAAGGGCTTCGAGCGGAAGCACGACGCCAAGATCTGGCTAGACGAACAGATGGCCTCTGTGACTCGGCGCGATTACGTGCACTCGGATCGGTCGTCGATGACGGTGGCAGAGATGGGCGAAAAGTGGGTGGCATCGTCGTCGTCGCTGAAGCCGTCCACTCGCGCGGGGTATCTCAATCGGTGGTCAACTCACGTAGAACCGTATTGGGGTTCGATGCGGTTGTCTGATGTCGAGCACGGGGACATCGTGACGTGGGTGAGCGGGCTAGCGAACGCTGATGGCTCACCGATGTCGGTGTCGTCGAAGCACGCGTGCTGGGGTGTATTGAACAAGGTTTTGGCAATGGCGCTGGCGGACCGTCGGTTGTCGGTAAACCCTGCGGCTGGTGTGAAGTTGCCGAAGAAGGGCTCGTCGTCGCATGACTTGACTGTGCTGGACGCTCCACAACTACTTGCGCTAGCTCGGGCTGCGACTGGTGAAAGCGAAACCGGTTCGGAGGCTGAGACCGTGATCCTGACTCTGGGGATGGTGGGTCTGCGGTTCGGCGAGATGACGGGGTTGCGGGTCGGGGACGTAGATCTCTCGCGCAAGACGATGCGGATTCAGCGCAATGTGGTCGAGGTGGGAGGCAACCTCGTAATTGGTTCGCCGAAGTCGGGTGAGGAGCGGACTGTGAGCTATCCGCCGGTGTTGGCAGACCGGCTGGTGGCGCTGTGCCGCGATCGTGGTGCTGAGGAATACGTGTTTCAGCTAGGCGGTCGTGATGCCAAGGGGCCATCGCGTCCGCTGCGGCGCACGAACTGGAATCGGCGGGTGTTTTACCCCGCTGCTATTGCTGCGGGGCATGTGGATTCTGAGGGCAAGGCGACGATTTCACCGCACGATCTTCGTCACTGCGCAGCGGCCACGATGGTGCGCGCTGGTGCGAGTGTTCATGTGGTGCAACGTCAATTAGGACACTCAAAGCCGTCGATCACGCTGGACGTGTACAGCAACCTTTTCGCGGAGGACCTAGGTGCGGCTGCGGCGAGTCTGAGCAAGGTCTACGAGGACCTCGCACGTGCAGACGATGACGACGACGGTGTCGTCGTTCAGATGGCGCGCTGAGCGCGTCGATTGGAGATGTACCTATGGGTGATCTAGCACCGGGTGATGCTGCGGCTGCACGCCGACGGCTGAAGGCGGAGCGAGACGACGGTCGGTGGATTCTGCCGGTTGGTCCCAACCTGTCCTATGCCGACGGGAGTCTGGGCGTCTTGCTGGCGAAGAAGGGCTACAGGGGCGGCTTCGTCTGGACGGCTGATCCGTTGCGGTCGGGTCGGCGGATGGTTGAGCTTCTAGACGCTGATGACGTGTCGGCGTGGACGGTCGGTGATCACGATGAGTCGTAGACGTCCGGTGACAACAATGCGCAATCTCGCGGCGGCAAAAGCGGTCGAAGCGCGGGTCGACGACGTGAATGAGACGCTCGGGCGTCTCGGGATCACTGAGGAGATCTTGGTGGTGTCGCGGCCATGCGCCGACGGCTCGGTTCGGGTGGCGATGAGTCACACCATGAGCGAGATCAGCGCTCTAGGTGTCATCGCGCGGTCACTGGTCGAGGGTCGGGCCGGTCTGTGGGATGACGACGGTGACGGTCTGACGGCGTCGGTTGGTCGTGTGGGTACTTCGACGTCGTCGTGGCGCGAACGCGCCGAGGCGCTGAGAACTCAGAGTGTGGCGCGGCGATTGGTGCGTCGTCATGAGGTGTGGCGGGAAGCATCGGAGCACTTCGGGTCACCGGGTCAGTGGCTGGAGCTGAAGCGCAGTCAGCGCGCGCGGCGTCGGTTTGAACGAGGGTACGACTAGCGGTGACCTCTGCGTCGTGGTCACGTCAGAGCTGGGGTGTCTGGTGGCTTCGCTTCGCTGACCGTGAGGCTGCGATGCATGCGCTGCGTTGGGCGCGGGATCGTGAGATGCCGACGAAGGTCTTCGACTCGCCTCGCGGTGTGGTCGTGGCTCTGACCCACCACGTGGATGACGTGCCGCAGATCGAGGCGGCGTGGGGTCGGTCGAAGCGCTATCGCAGGGTCTCTGACGTGCGATAATAGAGGTGGAGGCACTCATGACTGACGATCTCGAATTGATTCGGCGTCTCGTTGATGGCGAGTGGTCGGCGGCGGATCTCGTGGCGCATGTAGCCGAGAACCCACGTCCGAAGTTGTCACGTCCTCGGTTGC
This sequence comes from Williamsia sp., assembly GCF_016462415.1. Classification (GTDB taxonomy): domain Bacteria; phylum Actinomycetota; class Actinomycetes; order Mycobacteriales; family Mycobacteriaceae; genus Williamsia_A. Next base: position 8,745 of record NZ_JAEMTF010000036.1, read on the forward strand.
GCACCTACGAAGAGATCGAGGGCGATCCGGATCGGATGCCGCTGTCTGAGAGCGTCTCTGCGCTGTACTCGGCGCGGTACGCAGGCAAGGTGACCGACGAAGACTTCTGGACGGCCTACGGGGCTCTGTGGCCTGGTGTCGGGGCTACCTCGTAGGTGACCGGTTGTCGTCCTCTGCCAGCTTCTTACGGACGTTGGCAAGCGCAATGCCGATGGATGTATTCGGTAAGACCACTGCGAATCGATGCATCTCTTCGATGAATCGCACCAGCTCACGTTCGCCGTCGGGTGCGTCCCGTAGGCGGTCGTGCCACTTGATGTATTCGTCGAGGTTGCGCCACTGGTCGTCTTCGAGGATCGGCTCTGCCATACACCGGAGCGTAGATGTCGGCGCTCCGTCGTAGCGTCGCTTCGGGCCGGAGGGAAGCCGGTTCCTAGGGACCCCCGTCGGCGTGATGCCGGTGGGGGTCGCTCCGGCTTTACCGGCTCCGCGCTGATCAACCGATCGTGTGAAACGTTCGAACGTGGAACCGGATGCAAGACAGCGAGCAATACTTACACCATGTCCCCCGATGCGACTGAATCCACAGTAGAGACCATTCCAGCGAATCCGGCTACGGCGCTGTACAACATCCTCAGCACTATCGCGATCAGCAACCCTACGGCGTCGATAACCGATGGGTGGCAAGCTGCGCTCGGCGTGCCAGCTGAGAGCGTTGATTTCACCCGGTTGCATGCTGAGGTAGTGGGTCTTTTCTCCTCAGTTTGCACCTGCCTGCGCGTCAATTCTGAGTTATGGACCGACTACAGCGAGTATACGAATCAGTGGTATCGCGGAGTCATTTTCCCGGGCGACTGGGGTCACCCCGCTTCTGAGCTCTTTCCCAATATCGAGGTATTGAAGCAGCTTCGCGGACTTGGCAACAACTTAAAGTATGCGGGTATCGCCGGAGGACAATGGAATGCTGATGTCAAAATAAAACTCAACAAACTAATAGAAATGTGGAACGGCGTACTTGGAAAAGATTCTCTACCATCGGATGTGGCCCGGGATATTCATCGCCGTTTAGATGAACTTATATGGCTAGCAAGCCAGATTAGACACCTCGGTATCGAACCTGTCGCTATGGCAGGTAACCAATTGCTGATGGCCGGTGATCGAGCACTTGTTCGTGAAAAGCTGCCTAAGAACATCAAGAAGACAATTATCAAAGCAATGGCTGCGAGTTTGATTTTTGTTGGTGCGGTCGACGAGGGAACGGATCACGTTGCTGGCATCCTTACAAACACAAACAAGATTATCGAGCAGGTCGAGGTTTTGAAGGATGAGCAAAGGCAATTGGAGAAAGGGCCACCAAAGCAGTTGGAGTCGGGGCGAGGCGCTCAGGACTCATCGGAGGCCAATGACGAAGGGCCGACGCCACCCACCGAGTCGTCACAGTAGAGCCAGAGGCCGCCTTGCCCGGGCAGGCATCTGCAGCTATCAACGTACGGCTAGGGCAGACGTCTACTGAGGTGTACCCCGATTGACCGGGTGGTTGACGTCGAAGTCGAGTCTCATGTCGGTACTGGGGGAGATACTCGACCGCATGACATCCACTGAGAACACAATCCAGGACCCGGATCGACTCCCCGACACGGCTGAACCAAACGGCCGATGCCCTGTGTGTAGCTACCGTAGCGCTTTTAACGTTTTGGACGTCTTACCCCTAAGTCCAACCGTCAATCACGGGACTCCAAAATCGCAAGTAGCGCGCCTAGAATGCATGGGATGTGGCAACGGAATTGCGGTGTTCGAAATGTACCGCAATGATCTTTACTTGCAGAGCAAAATCCCCACTCGTTACCAAGCTGTACATTGGTGGCCGACGCCGAATACACAATTTTCATTGCCAGATGTAGTTCCAGTCGAGGTCCAGAATCCGTTTGATGAAGGATGCAGATGCGCTGCGGTTTCTGCCCCCAATGCGGCGGTCGCAATGTTTAGAAATGCGATTGCTGCAATTGTTCAAATTAAGGGTTCAGATGAAGCGAATAGTAAAAACACACTGTTTCTAACTATTCAGCAGATGGGAACCGACGGAACGCTATTTAACGACTTCACTGAATGGGCGCATCATGTGCGATTGACCGGCAATGCCGGTGCGCACCAAGAACAGTTTGAGGATGTTACTTCAGAACAAGCAAGCGACTTGCGTGAATTTACTCGCCAACTTATCGAATTTCTCTTCGTTCAACCAGCGCGCCGCAAAAACGCCATGCCAACCACGCGACGCGCGGTCGAATCTTAGGTGGCCCGAACCACGCGCATGCGATCGAATTCGATTGCTGCGAAGCGTGAGGTTTCGACCTGTCGGCGGTTGATGTCGGTCTGCACGCTGGTCACGGTCTCGATGGGTGACAAGTGCACCACGACTCCGCTGGCGCTGTTGCGGTCGGTGACTGCGACGGCGTCTGGTGGGTAGCCGCTGGCGGTGGTAAACGGCACTGCGAGGTTGTTGAGTCCGATTCCCATGACGATGGCGGCTTCGAATCCCAAGTGCAGCAACGGATCTATGTGCGGGTTGTCGGCGTAGGCGCGTTCGAGCACTTTGGCGACGGTGGCAAAGTAGGTTGCTCCACGGTCGACGGTGGGGATGCTGGGGTTGGTGAGGTAGAGGTCGTAGTCGTCGGTGACGTCGGTGCCGAACCACAACAGTTTCGACACCTGGTGTTCCACGGCGTTGCGCATGGCCGTGTCGACGATCTCGGCGAAGTCCTCGGGTGAGCATCGGGTGGGCGCTTTGGCGTAGCCGAGGATCGCGACGGGGAGGGTATCTTCACCGAACTCGACGTCGGGTCCTTCGACGAATGGCACTGGTTCGCAGATGTCGGAGAGGCCTGTTTCGAACGCGCGATCGAAATATTCGATCGGGAGTTTGGTGCCGAATGTCCACTCTCCGGAGTGTTCGATCACGGTGACGCTGTCTAGGAAGTGGGCCATGTTTGTACCTCGTTAGATGTGTTGCGCTGGTTCGGGTTTGGGGTTGCGGATCGGTCTGCGCAGGATGCGTAGCGCGGGATGAGAATCTCTATGAGGTCCGCGAACAGGGAGTGTTCGGCATCCTTAGCCGGGTTGATGAGCACCAACTCTGTCCCGTCAGTTGACGCAGATCGATCCGCAAGTCTCATGAGGCTTTGACCTCGGTGGGTGCCGGGGCTGGTCGCGCGGCTTCGGCTTGTTTCGCGGTGAGGGCGGCGGGTTCGGCTCCGGCTGTGATGGCTCCGGCGATCCACAGTGCTGCGCTCTCGGGTGTGTGCGCTGTGTATCGCGATACGGGTGCGCGTTCGATATGTCGCCATCCGTAGCAAGCTTCGGGGAAGTTCTCGTCGGCGGCGCGGGCGATGAATCCGTGGTCACGGAGTTCGTGGGCGACGAGTGCGACGTGCTCCAGCTCGGCTGTCAGCTGTTGGGCGCGCAGGATCTCGTAGTGCACGCGTACTTTCTGCGGCATCGATGCGTGGGCGCGGATGTTCTCTGTGAGGTCTTCGTCAGCGTCAAAGTTCACGCGCTGAAAGTCCTGCGCGGCGTAGATGCCTTCCCACCCGGCTTCAGAGAGGACGGTGGCGAGTGGCTTCAGCTCGCTCATGACGCGCTCCACCCACGGCTGCAGGAGTCCGGTGACGATGTCGTCTCCGAGTGTGCGGAGTCGCTGGGCGGCTTCTCGGCTGCGGAAGAATCGGATCTGGTTTTCGAGTCGGCGAAGTTCTTTGGCTTGGTTGGGGGTGTTACCGGCCAAGAGTTTCGCGGTCGCTTCGTAGCGCTGTTCGTCGGTGACTGCGGCATTGTCTTTACCTCTGGTAAGGACAGCTAGTGCCTCGGTGAGTTTGAGTCCTCCGTGGGTGCGGATGTGGTCGACGTCGGCGAGTTGGTCGGCTTCTTCTGATGCTGTGTATCCGATGTCAGCGCGTGCGCCCATCACGGACACAGAGGGGTTCACGGCGGCGGTTTCGATGAGCTTGTCCAACAGCTCTAGCGTGCGCTGTGCGGTCTCGTAGGGCACCAGCGTCGAGTGCGCGGGGTTGGTTCTGGTGGTGAACGGTTTCACTATGTGTCCTTTGTTGTGGTCCGCGCGCGCAGTGCTCGGCGGAATGCTCCAGCGCCGGTGCCGGGGCGTGGTGGTCGATCGGCGACTACCTGCATGACTTTGGCTAGTTCGCCGTCTGCGGAGCGCTGGTGGGCTGGCACGAGGCGTGTCAGCGCGACGATTGCGTCGTCACGGATGCGGTCGATGGCTTTTGGGTCGAGGGGTAGGCCTTGGGCGGATTGGTCGCGGCGGTGAATGTTGTACGCACGGCGCGCGCGAGAGATGACGTGGCCGTAGACGTGGATGGGTTTTGCTTTGAGCGCGTCCCATGTGGCGTCTGGCAGGCCTTCGGCGGTCACGGCGCGGGCGGCGAGGGCGATGAGTGGGTGGTTGGGGTCGAGGCGCTCTGAGTCGGGGATGTCTGCGAACGGTGATCGGGGTGGGCGTGCTTCCGCGAACGGGTTCCAGGCGGCGGTGATCGCCGATGCTGTCGGGTGGTTTTGCCTGGTCATGTGGCTAATCTCTACGCGCGCGTGCGTGGCTGTCAAGTTTCGACATACCAAATACGTTGGGACAGTTGATGACTAGGATTTGAGCAAATTATTAGCGCAGTTCAGAGGCGGTAGTTAGGATGGCTTTTGACTTGAGTTGGTGCAACTGTTACTGCGGGTTCCGACCGGACGCGGGCAGTCGGTTACTGATCTCGCGCAGATCTGGACGTCTGACCGGGTCATATACGAGGACGAGATCGCAGAGACCGCAATGGGACCGCAGAAGGGTCTACTTCGGGGTTCTGTGTGTGTTCGGTCGAGGTTCGTCCAAATCGAAGACTGGCGTACTATATGACCAGCTCAAAGCTGTTTCTGATTCGCTAAAAGTTGTTCGGACTCCGGTTGGAGCGGGTTGAGCTTTTCGTGGGACCGCTGGTCTTACACACCAGCGGTCGGGGGTTCAAATCCCTCTGCGCGCACCATCTGTCTCCGTCGACCGGTTGATCGTCGTCATCCACGACACCCGGGTGTGTCGCACATCGTCCGCACAGAGGGCCACCGGTGTAGCGTGAGGAACAGGTTCAACCATCTGCCGGCTATCCGGTGGAAGTCTCAACCCCGTGACGGTCGGCATCCTTCGATCGTCGCCTCTGAAAACAAGCGGCGCATGTCTTCGCGCCCTGTGAGGATCACCATGGATTACACGCAACTCTTCTCGCACACGGCAGTGGCCGAGGCGCCCGCCGAGTCCAGCGACGCGTCGGTACGCAACCCCACCTTCTCCGACGCCGAGAATGCGGACAAGCATCCGCATTCCGCCTCTGACCACTGATCACCGTGGGTGAGGTCGATCGGCGCAGCGCACAGCCGGTTCGACTTGCCCTGTCGGAAGTCGCGGGACGCGACGTCGACGGAGCGTGGTGGCCGCAGACCAATCGGGTCGCCGGCGAACTCCCGCACCTCATGCTGGCGCTCGCGTCGCGTGTCGGTGCGGTGGAGGGCATCGGCGTCAACTGGACGAACACGTCCGCCTTCCCCAACTTCAATGCCGCCGAATTCCCGGCCCATCCCGGGACCCCGGCGTCGATCGATCTCCATCTGATGGTCATCACCGGGAGTCTTCGCCGGATAACCTTGTTGCTCATACCGTTTCGGACCTCGGTGCGCCTGGCCACCCTGGTGCTGCGCGAAGCGGTGGCGCTACCGATCCCGATGGACCTCCTCGACACCCGAGCGCACATGGCCGCGCGTCGAATCGTGCAGAGCGCCCAGACGCAGGCGGCAGACGGACGCGCGAAGACCCACTGAGCACGACGGGCCGGTTCTCGTATCAGGACACCGCGGACCGGTATCGCCGGCTCATCTGCTCGTGATAGCGCGCGACCTCGACGCATTCGTCGGCGAGCTCGGGCGGATCCACCACGGTGAAGTCCGTGCCGAACGCACGCAGCCATCGGGCGATCGACGTCATCGACGTGCCGAACAGGGTTATCTCACAACTGCTCTCGTCACCGGTCTCGACCACGCCCCAGTCGCCGTCGACCATCGGTGCGACATCCTCGATCGGCGCGTGGATCCGAACCCGCGCGCTCGTCGTCCGCCAGAGGGCGCCGATACTGGCCGCGACGTGGGCCGCGGCTCCGCCCTCGGGTAGCGGCCGCGGTGTGAACCGCGGGCCGGTGGGGATCTTCGGTGTCATCCGGTCGACGCGAAACGATCGCCAGTCCTCCCGACTGATGTCCCACGCCACCAGATACCAGCGAGAACCACTGCGCACGAGTCGATATGGTTCGACCTCGCGTCGACTGGCCTGTTCGGACCGATCGAGGTAGTCGAAACGCAGCCGCTCGGTCCGATGGCAGCACGCCGCGATGTCGGAGAGGGTGCCCGCGTCGACCGATGACCTCGACGCCGGCGACGTGACGGTGTCGACCTGCAGTGAGTCGAGCCGGTGCCGCAGCCGCGACGGCATCACCTGTCGCAGCTTCTGTAGCGCCCGGATGGCCGCGTCGTCGAGACCGGTGACCGAACCCGTTGCCGCCGATTGCAATCCGAGAGCGACCGCCAACACCTCCTGGTCGTCGAGGAGCAGCGGTGGCATCTCCGCGCCCGCGCCGAGTTGGTATCCGCCGCCCACGCCCACCGTCGCGTCGACGGGATAACCGAGTTCGCGCAGCCGGTCGATGTCGCGTCGCACCGTTCGCGTCGTCACGTTCAGTCGTGCTGCGAGATCGCCGCCGGACCAGTCACGTCGCATCTGCAGCAACGACAACAGCCGCAGCAACCGCGCGGAGGTCTCCATCACCATGTCGTGCTCCGTTCGTTCGAAGGTGTCTGCGCCCCACCACGAGCATCGGTCCATTGAGGACCGTAAGCGTCCTCAATGGACTATAGCGTTCATCGCAGCAGGTCATCGAGACCTCGCCGAGGATTCGACGCCGACAACAGGAGCAGAAGATGGCAGCCATCGAGGTACGAGAGCTCACCAAGACGTTCACACAGGGCAAGCGCAGGGTCGACGCGGTCAGGGGGATCTCACTCGACGTCGCCGACGGTGAACTCGTCGCGTTGCTCGGGCCCAACGGCGCGGGCAAATCGACCACCCTGCGGATGCTCACCACGCTTCTGCGGCCGACCTCCGGATCGGCACGACTCGGCGGCCACGACGTCGCCACCGAGCCGGAACGGGTGCGGCGCAGCATCGGCTACGTCGGTCAGGGCAACGGCGCCGGTCACAACCAGCGGGTGCGCGAGGAACTGATCACCCAGGGGCGTTGCTTCGGTATCGGCAAGCGCGACAGCATCAGTCGCGCGGACGAACTCGTGGCCGCGTTGGACCTCGGTGATCTCGTGGACCGCCGGGTCGGCACCCTGTCCGGTGGACAGCGCCGCCGACTCGACATCGCGTTGGGGATCGTCCACCGTCCGTCGATCCTGTTCCTCGACGAGCCGACCACCGGTATGGATCCACAGAGTCGCGCGAACCTGTGGGAACACATCGGGACCCTGCGCCGCTCGACCGGCGCCACGATCGTGCTCACCACCCACTACCTCGACGAGGCGGACGCAATGGCCGAGCGGGTGGTGGTCGTCGATCACGGCACGGTCATCGCCGACGACTCGGCGGCGACGCTCAAGGACACCCTCGCCGGCGACCGCATCCGTCTCGGGGTGGTGACCGCGGACCTCGGCGAGATCGCCCGGATCGCGGAGGGGTTCATCGAGACACGTGGTGTCGAGGTACTCGGTGACCGGGGCGTCGTCGAGATCGTCGCCACCGGCGCGGAACATCTGCTCCCACGTCTGATCCTCGAGGCACGACGTAGCGGCGTCGAGGTCACCTCCGCGACCGTTTCCCGACCCACACTCGACGACGTCTTCCTGTCCCTGACCGGCCGAAGCCTGCGCGAACACGCAGCCGCCTGAGCAATCCATCCCCACCGCGAACCCGAGGAGCCCACCATGAGTGCATCCACCATTGCCCGCGACAGCTCGATCGTGATGATCCGAGAGCTGCGACCGACCATTCGTGACCCGTTCACGGTCATCTTCAGTCTCGTACAGCCATTGATCCTGCTCGCCCTGTTCGGCCCCCTGCTCAAATCGGTACCCGGAGCCGGATCCGGGAACGTGTGGAACTGGTTCATCCCCGGTGTCCTGGTCATGATCGCGATCTTCGGGACGTCGATGACCGGGTCGAATCTGCTGGCCGAGATGCAGCAGGGGAGCCATGAGCGGATGTTGGTGACACCGCTCGCGCGGTCATCGCTGTTGATCGGCCGCGCGGTCAAGGAGATGATCCCGCTGGCTGCGCAGGCCGTGATCATCCTGGCCATCGGTCTGCCGCTGGGGTTCGGCGTCGATGTCGGTGGAGCGGTGGTGGGGATCGCGATCCTCGGGATCTTCGGCGTGGGACTCGGTGCGTTGTCCTACAGCCTGGCTCTCGCTGTGCGCCAACAGGACTGGGTGTTCTGGACCGTACAGCAGACGCTGATGTTCCCGCTGCTCATCCTGTCCGGGACGATGCTGCCACTCGACTCGGCGCCGGGATGGATGCGTGCTCTGGTGAACGTCAACCCGCTGGCGTACGTCGTCGATGCCGAGCGCAGCCTGTTCAGCGGATCGTTCGATCTGTGCATCGTCGGTGAGGGTGTGATCGCGGCGGTCGCGGTCGCGGTCGTGGGTCTCGCGGTGGGGATCCGGGGTGTCGGGTCCGCCGGTCGGCAGTGAGGGGACACCGGGCGAACCCGAGTGGCGCGATATTTGCGAACGACGTCACTCCTGCCTGTAGACCATCTGCGTCGCGGAGGACATGATTGCGCGATGACAACAGAGCCCGCCACCGGTGGCCCCCGCGTGCACTGGGCGTGGGTGGTGGCGGCCACCAGTTTCCTGGCGATCCTGGCCGCGGCAGGGTTCCGGTCGGTGCCCGGTGTCCTGATGGACCCGCTGCACATGGAATTCGGTTGGTCGCACGCGACGATCGGCGCGGCCATGTCGGTGAACATGACGTTGTTCGGCCTCACGGCGCCGTTCTCCGCGGCGTTGATGGACCGATTCGGTATCCGACCGGTACTGGTGGGGGCGCTGGCCCTCATCGCCTCCGGTACGGCCCTGAGCGTGGTGATGACGGCGAGCTGGCAGCTGATCCTGCTGTGGGGTGTCCTGGTCGGGCTCGGCACGGGTGCCATCTCCATGGGCTTCGTGGCCACGGTCGCAACGCGGTGGTTCGTCGAGCGCAGGGGAGTGGTGACGGGGATCCTTACGGCCGCGAGCGCGACCGGTCAGCTCATCTTCCTGCCTGTCGTCGCCCGGATCAGCACGTCATCGGGGTGGCGGTGGGCCGCGGTCGTGGTGGCTCTGGCTGCTCTCGTGGTGATCGTCCCGGTCGTGGTGTTCATCCGCGATCACCCGGCCGACAGGGGTCTTCGCGCGCTCGGCGACGTCGAGTCGGCCACGCCCACGTCCGTGACCACGGTGACCGGGCCACCGCGGGGTTCGTTCGCCGTGGCGTTCGACGGTCTTCTCATCGGTGCTCGCACGCGCGCTTTCTGGTTACTCGCAGGCAGTTTCGCGATCTGCGGCGCGACCACCAACGGGCTCATCGGAACCCACTTCATCCCTGCTGCCGGCGACCACGGCATGCCCACGACGGTCGCGGCCGGACTGCTGGCGACCATCGGGATCTTCGATGTCGCGGGAACGGTGTTCTCCGGTTGGCTGACCGACCGCGTCGACCCGCGCATCCTGCTGGTCGTCTACTACCTCGGCCGTGGGGTTTCTCTGGTGGCGCTGCCCACTCTGCTGTCACCGCACGCGGAGCCCAGCACCTGGGTGTTCATCACCTTCTACGGGTTGGACTGGGTGGCGACGGTTCCGCCGACGATCGCGTTCTGCCGCTTGTACTTTGCCGAGCGCACCCCGATCGTCTTCGGCTGGGTCTTCGCCGCGCATCAACTCGGTGCGGCCGTTGCCGCGTTCGGCGCCGGTTATGTCCGCGACGCCGACGGCCGCTACGACCTGGCGTTCTATGTCGCGGCCGGGCTGTGCGTCGTTGCGGCCGGGCTGTGCGCCGCGCTGCGCAAACCCGAACGCTCACTGGGTGAATCGGCACCCGGCAAACCGGTGGTCGACATGTCGGCGTGATGCACATTTGTTACGCATATGAAACTACTCTGAGCTCTTCGGCCCCACCGGCACCAGTAGTCTCGTGGACGTCTCCGGGTCGCTGACCCGGTACCGCGCGCAACGACGCCCGCGTCAACCGTCGGCCGTCACGGTCGTGGCCGTCCGCCACCTCGGAGGAGCATCGTCATGCAGTTGTGGTCCCGCGTCCGCCGACTCGGCCTGGTGATCGGCGCCCTGGCGGTCATCACCACCGGTGTCGGCGCAACCCAGGTTCTCGTGGCGCCCGCGCCCGCGTCGGCGAAGCCGGCCCCCTCGGTGACCCTCTACAACTCCGCGCAGAGCAAGTTCTCCAACGGGAACGTCGCCGGTGGACTCGGTGACCTGGCGGCTCTGGTGCGCATCGCTCCCAACGACAGCCAAGCGCTTGCGCTGCAGGCCATCTGGGCCGACTATGCCTACGACTTCCCGACCAAGGCCGCTGCGCTGGCACGTCTCAACACGGTCTCGCCCGCCACGGCGCGCGGTGTCGGCGGGGTGTTCGGCGCGATCGGAGCCGGAATCGCGACGGTTCCCAACCCCTTGCCAGGGATCATCGGTCCGCGGACGGCCATCGTGGCGCTGGGGTACGGGTTGCTGCCGAACGGCACGATGCGACCCGAACTCGTCGAGCGGTTGACCAAGACGTGGGTGCAGGCCCTGATCGCACCGTCCTCCCCGGTCATCGTGACCGGTGGCGCACCGCAGAACGGTGTCACCGAGGCGGCCGCGATGAAGAGGTGGCTGGTCGGACGCGGCATCCCCGCCTCCCGGATCGTCGCCGAGACCCGCGCCGGGTCCACCGTGGCGAACGCCCTGAACAGTGCCGCGATCATGAAGTCGCGCGGCTGGGGGAACGCCATCATCGTGAGCAGCGCCAACCACCTCCGTCGTGCGGTCGCCGACTTCATCGTGGCCGGCGTGCCGGTGGTGGGCACCACCACCCAGTTCAACGGATGGACGTCGGAGATCCTGCCACCCACGCGTGACGCGCAGCGCGGCATCTATCTCGACGTGACACGAACGTTCCGCCTGCCCGCAGGGCGCTGATCGGACTTCGCTCGCGGCGGTCAGGCCGTCGCGAGGTCGGGCAGGGCGATGTCGGGCAGATGGATCCAGCCCTCGCGAACCGCCACCGCGCGCTGTGGACCGGTCGGCAGGTGGGTCCGCCCGATCGCCGCGGCGCGAGCCAGGAACGCGGCCAACACCGCGTCGAACGCGTCGTCGCTGCGCATGCACAGATCGTCGTACGGCCCCAGATCGAACCATGGTGCGGCGTCGGTGAACTGGCCGACGAGGGTGCGTCGTACGGCGTCGTTGGCGCGGCCCTTGTAACCCCGTGACGTGAACCCCCAGGTGGACAGAGCCGCCGCCGGATAGGCCTCCACCGCGCGGCCGTCGACCCGGTCGGTGACGCCGAGCGCGTGCAGGACGCCGACGCATCGCAACGCGACATGGGCGATGAGGTCGGCGGAGACGCTCAGCGGGATGAGGCCGGTGCGTTCGCGGACGACGTCGTCGGTCGTCCGGCGGACCAGGGGCCCACGCGCGGCGCGGGTGTTCAGCGGCCCGTGGGTGGGGGCGTCGTGCCGGTGATGGGCGGAGATGAAGGTGACGAAGTCATCCGGCCACCCGAACGGCGAGTCGATGCCCACCCGCGCCGCGCCCTCGCAGGCGGCGACCAGGTCGTCGTCGGTCGCGCCGAGTCGGACGTCGGCGAGCGTCGCGCGTCCGCGCTGCCAGTCGATGGTGGCGACGGCGGTCTTCGCCGGTTCCGCGGCGAGGTCGACACCCACAGTTCGCATGGCCACACGCTAGCGGGATCGCAGTACAGGGTTCTCTGAATACAGATTCTGCTGTACATTCCTCGGTCATGAACGTCGCGACGAACGTGTCCGTGCTGGCGAGGTTCGGCCATGCGTTGTCCGACGAGACGCGCACCCGGATCCTGCTCGCGCTGGCCGACCACGCGCGGTATCCCGCCGATCTCGCCGACGACCTCGGGGTCAGCCGACAGAAGCTGTCGAATCACCTGGCGTGCCTTCGTGGTTGTGGTCTCGTCGTCGCGGTCCCCGAGGGACGACGTACGCGATACGAGGTCGCCGACCCGGCCATCGGACGGGCGATGGCGGATCTGTTGACCGTCGTGCTCGCCGTGGACCCGGCCTGCTGCGCCGACTCCGCCGGCGGGTGCTGCTGATGTCGCAGGACGCCGCGATGTCGCCTGCGCCCGCGTCGCCGACGGACACGCGACGGGGCCTGCTGTCCCGGCGTATCCGGATCCTGGTCGCGGTGACCATCGCCTACAACGTGATCGAGGCGGCGGTGGCCCTGACCGAGGGCGCGCGGGTGTCGTCGACGGCGCTCGTCGGTTTCGGGCTCGACTCGGTGATCGAGGTGTCCTCGGCTGCGGCGGTCGCCTGGCAGTTCTCCACGTCCGACCCGCAGCGGCGCGAGCGCACCGCGCTGACGATCATCGCGGTCTCGTTCTTCGCGCTGGCGGTCTACGTCGCGGTCGACGCGGTCGCCTCCCTGCTCGGCACGTCGAACGCGGAGCACTCGCGGATCGGGATCGGGCTGGCCGCGGTGAGCCTGGTCGTGATGCCGGGCCTGTCCTGGTTGCAACGCCGGGCCGGTCGCGAGATCGGATCACGCTCTGCGGTGGCCGATTCGAAGCAGACCCTGCTCTGCACCTATCTGTCCGGGGTCCTGCTGGTCGGTCTGGTGCTCAACAGTGCGCTCGGGTGGTCGTGGGCCGATCCGATCGCCGCCCTGGTGATCGCGGCGGTCGCGGTGCGTGAGGGTCGGGCGGCGTGGAAGGGCGACGCGTGCTGTGCGCTGCCGACCCCGCGACCGACCACGACAACGACGGGGTGCGACTGCTGCGATTGACCCGTGCCGTCGACCGGTCCTGCGTCATGCGTTCGGCGACACCGACATCCGCAAGGCGGCGCCGACCGTCGCGTAGGTCGCGTCCCAGACCTGCGCCTCGCGGCACGCGGTCGCGCTGCCATCGGCGTCACCGGCACCTCGTCGCCGGTCGGCCCAGTTCATCCAGGAGATCGACCGGCGTCGGCACAGGTCGAGCGAGTCCAAGAGCTCCGAGCGATCCAGTCCGACGAGATCGTCCCACTCGTCGGACCCGACGCGCCGGTCGTCGCGGTGGCGGCTGATCACCGCGCGCAGAGCGGACGGCACCTCGGTGGGGGTGTCGTCGCCGGGGCGGACGAGTGCCTCCACGACTGCGCGGTACCCGTCCCGCATGAAGTCATGCCAGCGGTCGAGCGCCGAGATCATCGATCGCGTCGGACGGTCGCCGAGGTCGACGGCGAGTTCGACGTCCACGAGTGTGCCCTCGGCGACGAGTTCGAGCCCCGGCCACCCGTCGAGGATCGCTCGCGCGGTGTCCAGACCGCCCGGATCCACCACGCCCCGGATGGTGGTCCAGAGCAGCGCGCTGCGCTCGACCTCCCACAGCTGCAGCTGCACCAGAGCATCCGGATACCGCAGCTCCAAGGCCTGGTAGTGGTCCACCTCGACCGACCCGGCCAACCGCTCGTGCACGACCCGCCGCACGGTCCGTCCGATCCCGCCGGCCGGGTGATCGGCCATGGCCGCGGCCCGTGACCCCGGGGTGATCGGGGGGACCGAGCGCACCGCTCGGAGGAAGCTCGGGTGGGTGATACCCCAGATGGTGCGGGCCACCACGATCACGGAGTCCACGAGATCGCCCGGCGCCTGCGAGGACCCGAGTCCGGTGAGATGGCGTTCTCCGGTCCGCGACCATCCGTCGGCGAGTGCGGTCTGCTCGATGTCGGCGTCGATCGTGAGCACCGCACACACCACCCCGGCGTGGAGGCGACGCACGGTCAGGTCGGGCGTCGAGTCTGCGTCGGCACGCTCCCGCCGGAAGGCCACCACCTCGTCGTCGGTGATCTCGGACAGGCGGGACACCAGCGACCCGTGGAATCGCGACCACGCGCGATCGATCTCGTCGTCGAACTCGACGTCGGTGAGGGGCAAGGACATGGCGACTCCCAGGTGACGGTGGAACGTTGTGGCGACCCTACGATCGGGCACCGACAGAGTCGCCTCGACAGGCGCTCACCGAGTCGCCCGGTGCGGGTGTGCCACAGTGATCTGGTGCTTCTCCCACTCCTGACCCCCGACGTCGTCGCAGGCCGTTCCGATGTTCCCGACGCGATCACCATCGGCGACGAGGTGTTCTCGCGCAGCGACTTCGTCGGTGCCGCGACGTCGACCGCCGAACGTCTCGGCGCCGTCCATCGCGTCGCGATCGAGGCGGTCCCGTCGATGCAGACGGCCATCGCGGTCGTCGGCGCGCTCATGGCCGGTGTGACCGTGGTGCCGGTGGCACCCGACAGCGGCACGGCCGAACTGCGGCACGTCCTCGACGATTCCGGCGCACAGGCGTGGCTCGGTGCGACACCGACCGACGCGTGCGGTCGGCCGCACATCCCGGTGCGCCTCTACGCCCGGTCGTGGCACCGACACCCCCAGCCGCGGGCGAGCGCCCCGGCGATGGTGATGTACACCTCCGGGACCACGGGCCCGCCGAAGGGTGTGGTGATGACGCACGGGGCCATCGCGGCCGGGATCGACGCGTTGGCGCAGGCGTGGCAGTGGACATCGCAGGACACGCTGGTGCACGGGCTGCCGCTGTTCCATGTCCACGGACTGATCCTCGGGCTGCTCGGACCCCTGCGGATCGGCGGACGCCTGGTGCACACCGTGAAGCCGACCCCGGAGAACTACGCGGCCCATCCCGGCAGCATCTACTTCGGTGTGCCCACCGTGTGGTCGCGGGTGGCCGCCGCACCCGAACACGCGCGGGCGCTGCGCTCGGCCCGGCTCCTCGTCTCGGGGAGTGCGCCGTTGCCGCCGTCGGTGTTCGAGTCCCTCCGTGAGCTGACCGGCCACGAGCCGGTGGAGCGATACGGGATGACCGAGACCCTCATCACGATCAGCACGCGTGCCGACGGAGAGCGGCGGCCCGGGTGGGTGGGCCTACCGGTCGAGGGGGTGCAGACGCGGCTGCGCGACGACGCCGGGGCCGACCTGCCCCACGACGGTGAGGCCGTCGGCGAACTGCTCGTCCGCGGGCCGATGGTGGCGTCGGGGTATCTCGACCGGCCTGATGCGACGGCCGAGTCGTGGTTGCCGGGTGGGTGGTTCGCCACCGGGGACGCCGCCCTCATCGACGGCGACGGCATGCACCGGATCGTCGGACGGATGTCGACCGATCTCATCAAGTCCGGTGGCTACCGTGTCGGCGCGGGCGAGATCGAGGGGTCGTTGCTCGGTCACGGATCCGTCGACGAGGTCGCCGTGGTCGGTGTCGCCGACGACGATCTCGGGCAGCGGATCGTCGCGTTCGTGGTGCGGTCGTCGGATGACCCGACCGACCCCGACGTGCTTGCGCGAAGCCTCATCGATCATGTGGCGCAGTCGCTCTCGGCGCACAAGCGTCCGAGGGAGATCCGCTTCGTCGACGACCTGCCCCGTAATGCCATGGGCAAGGTGGTCAAGAAGCTGTTGATCGAGGGCTGACGCGCGGCTCGTTCACCGCGCGGCCCGGTAGACGTCGCCGTCCATCACCGGGACCACCGTCGACGCGCCGATCTCACCGGCGACCCGGACGTCGTCGGGGAATCCGAGCGCGTCCAGTTCCCGACCGGTGACCGTGTCGTGCAGCGTCCGCGACGCGTCGGCGGCAGCGCCCCGCCACGCATGCACGGCTGCGAGGGCCTCCGGCGACAGATCCGGACGACCGCGGCGTGCGAGCGCGTCGAGGACCGCCCCCGCGCCCCACAGGGCCTCCACCGCGGGACGGAGCGAACCGTCCTCCCACCGCTCGCCGGCGGCGATGACGGCCACGACGGTGTCGGGGTGATCGCGGTGCACGTGCGCCGCGACGGCGTCGGCATTGCGCAGGGACGCCGCGATGACCGCGCGGCCGCCGCCGCCGAGCAGTTGGGAGATCGTCGAACCGTTGGGGGACGGCAGGACCAGTCGAGCCGGCGGATCGACGCACCGTCGAACACTGTCCGGCGACAACGAGATCGCGCTGCGGTCGTGTCGGTCTCGACGCCGCGCGAGTACCGCGTCGTGCTCGTCGGCGAATCGTTGTGCGTTCTCGTACTCGTGGTAGGGCAACACCGTCATGCCCCGCTCGCACGCGATGCCGACGGTGGTCGTGAACGACAGGACGTCGACAACCACCGTGACACCGACATCACGAGGGAGATGGCGGGCACCGGCGGCACCCCAGTCCAGAAGCGCACGGCCGCTCACCGCCCGTCCACCCCGGCCGTCGCGTCGGTGAGGGGTGCCGCGGCGCGCGCGAACTCGGCCGCCTGGCCTGCGGCACGGATCCCGGCGGGGACCGCGCCGGCGAGCAGTTGTTTGACCAGTGCGGGGGTCGACTCCATCGGGCCGTCGCTGCCGGCGATGATGACGTTGCCGTAGCGCCGGCCCTTGAGCATGGCGGGGTCGGCGATGATCGCGACATTGGCGAAACGATCGGCGACGGTGGCGGTCTGGGCGCGGGCGTGCGCGAGATCGCGGGTGTCGGCGCAGTTGACGAGATAGAGACCGTTCGGTCGCAGCACCCGGTGGACCTCGGCGGTGAACTCGACGGTGGTCAGATGCGGCGGTGTCACGGCCCCCGCGAACACGTCCCGGATCACCACGTCACGACTGTCGTCGGTCAGCGATTCGGTCACCGCCCGCGCGTCACCGACCCGCACGCGCAGAACCGGTGCTCGCGGCAGGTCGAACTGTTCCCGGATCAGCTCGGCCAGTGCCGCGTCCACATCGACCGCGACGTGTCGCGAACGGGGAAAGGCGTCGATGAGGTAGCGGGGGAGCGAACAGGCGCCCGCGCCGAGATGCAGTACGCGCAGGGCTTCGTCGCGGGCGTGTCGCGACTCGATGACCGCCACCATCCACCGCATGTACTCGAAATCGAGGCGACGCGGGTCGTCGGGATCGATGTGCGAACTCTGCACGCCGTTGACCTCGACGAGCCACCCGGCGCCGTCGTCGTCGCGGATGATGGCGCAGGTCCCGGTGTCGATCGGGTAGACGCCGGCGCTCGGTCCGGTGTTCCGACGGCTCGCCACCCGCCCGACCCTATCGGTGCACCGCGGGTACGTCGTCGCCACGGCGCGGCCGGGTGGGAAGGTGGTGGGGATGCGTACCCACCCCACCACCCTCTCGCCGGCGTCCGCGCGTGCCCTCGGACTCGCGATCGGCGTCGTGCTCGACCGCCTGCTCGGCGACCCGGCTCGGTTCCACCCGGTTGCGGGCATGGGGACGGCCGCCGGTCGCGCGGAACGTGCCCTCTACGCCGACACCCGTTCTGCCGGAGCGCTGTTCACGGTGTTGTGCGTCGGATCGGCCGTCGCGGTGGGCGTGCCGGCCGACCGTCGCGGGGGCTGTGTCCGGTGTGCGGCAACCGCGGCGTCGACGTGGGCGGTGCTCGGGGGGACCAGCCTGGCCCGGGTGGGCGGCGAGGTCGCCGACGCGCTCGACCGCGAGGACATCGACGCCGGGCGGGCCCTGATCCCCAGTCTGTGCGGGCGTGACCCGCTGAGCCTGGACGGGCCGGGCATGGTCCGCGCCGCTCTGGAGTCCGTCGCGGAGAACACCTCCGACGCGACCGTCGCGCCGTTGGTCTGGGGCGCGATCGCGGGGGTTCCGGGCCTGCTCGGCTACCGGATGATCAACACCCTCGACGCGATGGTCGGGTACCGATCGCCGCGATACCTCCGGTTCGGGTGGGCCTCGGCACGCCTCGACGATGTCGCCAACCATCTGCCCGCACGTCTCACCGGAGCGCTGATCGTCGTCATCGGTCCGCGCAGGCATGACGCTGTGCGCGCGTGGCGGGAAGATGCGCACCGCCACCCGAGTCCCAATGCGGGAGTGGTCGAATCGACGTTCGCCGGCGTGTTGGGGGTCGGCCTGGGGGGAACCACCGTGTACCGACACCGCACCGAGGAACGTCCCCGTCTGGGCGACGGACCGGCGCCGACCCTGACCGATCTGCACCGAGCGGTCGCGTTGTCGCGGCGGGTGCAGGTGGCGGCCGCGGTGGTCGCGGCGCTCATCCCGCTGATGGTGCGGCGTCGTCAGTCGCCGTAGCGGCTCGCCAGCTTCTCCCGGATCCGGTCCGGGGCCTCCTGCTGATCCGGTCCGGCGCCAATGGTGCCCTTCACCCGTGTCTGGCCCATGCCGACCGACGAGGCTTTCGTCAGGGTCTGGCGGCGCTCGCGTGAGCGTTTGACCGGTGCGTCGGGCGCATCGGGGATCGCGTCGGCGGCATCGGCCCCGAGCCGTGCCTCGACCTCGGCGCGCTGGGCGGCTGTGGCGCGACGATGTTTGATCTCCGACCAGACGAAGTAGAACAGGCCCAGTGGCGCCATGACGCCGAACGCCAGCCACTGCAGGCCGTAGGAGAGATACGGGCCGGCGTCGAGTTGGGGGATGGGTATCTCGGCGAGCGAGCCCGGCTGGCCGGAGGACAGTTGCAGATAGGCGGGCATGGTCGGCAGGCCCACCTGTGTGCCCAGGACGGTCGGGTCGATCGTGTACACCTGCAGCACGCCCGCCTCGACGCGCGGACCACGTCCGGGACTGGTGCCCTCGGGGGCTCGGATACGGGCCTCGATCGAGGTCGTGGTCGACGGCGCCGCGCTCACGGGCGGCAGTGCGGTGCCCTGCTGCGGCCGGACGTATCCGCGGTTGACGACGAACACGCGGCCGTCGTCGGCGCGGAACGGGGTGAGGACCTCGAAGGCGGGGCTGTCGTCGACCGACCGCAGACGCACGACGGCCTGCTTGTCGGGCAGGTACTGCCCGGACAGCGTCACCTCACGCCACTCGGTGTCGGTGGGGATCGGGCCGGTGCCCGGGTAGACGGTCCCGATGGCGACGGGGCTCTTGGTCACCGCGCTCTTGATCAGGTCGTTCTGGTGCTCGGTGCGGGTGTTCTTGCCCAGCTGCCAGGGTGCGAGGACCCAGAAGCACGCGAGGGCGAACCCGACCACCACGATCGCGAGCGCCACCCATCCGGGGCGGACGAACGCACGCAGGATTCGCATGGTTCAACGGTACGTCACACCGCGCGCGTCACCGCTGTGTGAGTTGCTCCCGGACCCAGGCGAGCAGACCCGGGGTGGCGGCCTCGACCTGCGCTCGGACGGTCGCGAAGTCCTCGGGGCCGCCGTAGTAGGGGTCGGCGACGTCCAGGTCGTCGCCGGCGTCGGGGTCGAAGCTGCGCAGGAGGCGACTGCGGTCGGCGAGCTTCTTCTTCGTCAGCGTGCGCAGGTGTCCGGAATCCATCGCCACCAGCAGGTCGGCGGAGGTGTGCTCGGGTCCGATCACCGCCGCCACGTGCTCGTCGTCATGGCCGCTGCGACGCAATTCCGTACGCGCCCGGTCGTCGGCGGGTTCGCCGACGTGCCAGGCTCCGGTGCCGCAGCTGTCCACCAGGACCAGATCGGCCAGTCCGGCGTCGCGGACCGCGTCACGAAAGATGTTCTGCGCCATCGGTGACCTGCAGATGTTCCCCGAACACACGAATGTGACGTGACAACGCTCAGACACCCAGCACCTCTCGCAGTTCCTCGACCGTCCCGACCACCCATCCGGCGCCGTCGGACTCACCTTCGAGAGCGTAACCCCACCCGACAAGCACTGCAGGGATGCCGAATTCGCCTGCGCCGTGGATGTCGTGCTCCCGATCTCCGATGATCACGACGTCGGTCGTACGGTCGTCCGAGGTCGCCACGCCCAGTTCCCGCAGGGCGTGGGCGACGACGTCGCTCTTGGTGCGGCGCGACCCGTCGTCGCTCGCGCCGGCGATGTACTCGAAGTGGTCGGCCAGCCCGAAGTGGGTGAGTATGCGGTGCGCGGTGCCCTGGTTCTTCGAGGTCGTGATCGCCATCCGCCGCCCCGCGGCCTGCAGATCGGCCAGCACCGCCGCCATCTCCGGGAACACGGAGTTCTCCAGCCAGCCGACGTCGTTGTAGCGGGTGCGGTAGGCCGACATCGCGGCGTCGGCCGACTCGTCGTCGAGTCCGAGCGCGTGCAACGTGTCCATCATGGGCGGGCCGGCGATGCCCGCAACCAGGGCCGGATCCGGATCGGGGTGCCCGATGACGGTCAGGGCGTGCCGAAAACTGTTGGCGATGCCGTCGAACGAGTCGGTGATGGTCCCGTCGAGGTCGAACAGCAGCAGGGTCGACGGGTGGGCGGGATCGATGGTGAGCGGCACCGCCTCATTCTCCCCGTAGGCTGGACCGCTGTGACATTCGGTGTGGTGCGTCCCGACGCGGCGGATGCGGATCTGACCGCGCTCGACCGGCACGGCGACGTCGACGCAACCGCGGGCATGGTCGACTTCGCGGTCAACGTCCGAGGCGACACTCCCACCTGGCTGAGCGAGGAGTTGCGCGACCGGGTCGGTGACCTGGCGAGCTATCCCTCCCGGGCCGACGAGCTCGCCGCGGTGCGAGCAGTGGGCGAGGCGCACGGCCGGGCTGCGTCGGAGATCCTGCTGCTGGCGGGTGCGGCCGAGGGATTCGCGCTCCTGCCGAACCTGCGCCCGCACCGTGTCGCCCTCGTCCAACCCTCGTTCACCGAACCCGAGCGGGTGTTCCGAGCGGCGGGCATCGACGTCGATCAGGTGGTCCTTCCGCAGCCGTGGGGCCTCGATCACGCCGACATCGGCGACGACGTCGACATGGTGGTGCTGGGCAACCCGACCAACCCGACGTCGGTGCTGCATCCGCGCGCGGCCGTCGACGCCCTGCGCCGCCCCGGCCGGATCGTCGTGGTCGACGAGGCGTTCGCCGACGTGACCGTCGGAGAGCCGGAGAGCCTCGCGTCGTCGGCACCCGACGACGTCGTCGTGATCCGCAGCGTCACGAAGACGTTCGCGCTGGCCGGGCTGCGCGCCGGCTACCTGCTCGCCGCCGCGCCGATCGTCGCGCGACTCGCCGCGACACGCCCGCACTGGCCGCTGGGAACGCTGCAGCTGGCCGCACTCGAACTGTGCCTCGGCGAGCGCGGTCAGGCACACGCCCGGTGCGAGGCGCGGACGGTGGCCGATCACCGCGACGCGATGGTCGCCGCGCTGACCGAGGCGGGTATCGAGGTGTGCGGCACCCCGGCCGCGTCGTTCGTGGTCGTCCGGGTGGCCGACGGCACATCGGTCAAGAAACGCCTGGCGGAGCGTGGGTTCGCCGTCCGTTCGTGCGCCAACTTCGTCGGGATGACACCCGACCATCTGCGTCTGGCCGTGCGCGATCCCGCCACGGTGCGCCGTCTGCTCGACGTCTGGAAGGACGTGATCTGACATGGCCGTGTTGGCCGACCTGATCGAACTGCTGGAGACGCGGTACCCGCCGCATCTCGCCGAATCATGGGACAGCGTGGGTCTGGTGTGCGGTGACCCCGCCGACGCGGTGACCGCCGTGCTCACCTGTGTCGACGTCACCGATGCCGTCGTCGACGCCGCGGTCGGTGGCGGATTCGAACTCGTCGTAGCGCATCACCCGCTGCTGTTGCGCGGGGTGGACACGGTCGGGACCCACACCCCCAAGGGCCGGCTCGTGCACCGACTCATCCGGTCGGGGTGTGCGCTCTACACCGCCCACACCAACGCCGACGTCGCGTTGCCCGGGGTCTCCGACGCGCTGGGTGACGCGCTCGGACTCGTGGACATGCGTCCGCTGCAACCGACCGCGACGCCACCGATGGACAAGTGGGCGGTGTTCGTCCCGCAGTCCGACACCGATCGTGTCGCCGAGGCGATGTTCGCCGCGGGCGCCGGCGAGATCGGGAACTACAGCGAGTGCCGGTGGTCGGTCACCGGGACGGGTCGATTCCGGCCGGGCGACGGTGCCGATCCGGCGATCGGCACGGTCGGAGTGGTGGAGTCCGTCGTGGAGGACCGTGTGGAGATGGTCGCCGCCCGCGGACGCCGAGACGCGGTCCTGGCGGCGCTGCGTGATGCCCACCCCTACGAGGAACCCGCCTTCGACCTGCTCGAGACGGCCCCCGTCGCCGCTGACACCGGCCTCGGACGGATCGGTCGGCTGCGCGAACCGATGTCGCTGCGCGACTTCACCGACCACGTGGCCAGGTCGCTGACGGTCGCGCCATGGGGTGTGCGCGCAGCGGGCGATCCCGACGCGACCGTCACCACCGTCGCGGTCTGCGGCGGGGCCGGCGATTCGCTGATCGACACCGCCGCCGCATCCGGGGCCGACGTGTTCGTCACGGCCGATCTGCGACACCACCCCGTCGACGAGCATCTGCGTCGGCACGATCTCGCGGTGATCGACGCCGGGCACTGGGCCACCGAGTTCCCGTGGTGCGCGCAGGTGTCCTCGGCGCTCGCCGAGCACGACCCGTCGCTGGTCGTGCACGAGTACGGCGACACCACCGATCGCTTCACGATGCACGCCGGGCCCCAGGCGTGACCTGGGGCTCGGTCGCACAGCGGTAGGCTCGCGACACCGAACACCCCACACACGACATCACGGACGACGAAGGGACACCGCTGCGTTATGAAGGCAGATCCGGCCGATCAGAGGTTGCTGCTGGAGCTGGCCGACTGCGACGGTGAGGTGTTGCGGCTGACCCATCGCCGCGGCCATGCCCCCGAGGTGGCCGCACTGGCCGAGCTCGACGTGGCGATGCGCGGGTACCGCGACGAGACGGTCAGCGCCCAGATCGCCGCCGAGGACCTCGACCGCGAGGTGCGGCGACTCGAGAACGAGATCGCGGTGCTCAACACTCGCGAGACCAAGGACTCCCAGTTGCTCAACGGCGGCACCATGGCGGGCAAGGCTCTCGTCGAGCTCGAACACGAGATCGCCGGTATCGGCCGGCGGCGCGGGGTGCTCGAAGACGAGCTGCTCGAGGTGATGGAACGCCAGGAGGCGACCGCGTCGCAGGAGCTGCGGTCCCAGGCGTTGGTGTCGCACACCGAGACCCAGATCGCCGAGGCCACCGCGAAGGTGGATGCGGTGCGCGCCGAGATCGACGCGTCGGCGCAGGTCGCCATGGCCAAGCGCGACGAGATCCGCGCCGGCGTCGACCCTGCTCTGCTCACCATCTACGACAAGCAGGTGGCACTGGGCAAGACCGGCGCCGGACTGCTGCGCCAGGCCCGGTGCGGCGCGTGCCGGATGGAGATCGACCGGGGCACCCTCAGTCGGATCGGAAAGGTCGCACCCGACGAGGTCGTACGGTGCGACGAATGCGGCGCGGTGCTGATCCGTACCCACGAGTCCGGCCTGTAGCCCCGATGTCCGTCGAGACGATGGCGGTGATCGTCGAGGCCGACGGCGGCTCCCGGGGCAACCCGGGCGTCGCCGGATACGGCGCGGTGGTCTTCGACCACACCGGAGAGCTCGTACTCGCCGAACGCAGGGAGTACATCGGCACCGCCACCAACAACGTCGCCGAGTACCGCGGCCTGATCGCCGGACTCGGCGCGGCCGCCGAACTCGGGGCGGCGCGGGTGACGGTACGGATGGACTCGAAGCTGGTCGTCGAACAGATGTCGGGCCGGTGGAAGGTCAAACACCGCGACATGATCCCGCTGGCCCGTCAGGCGCAGGAACTCGCGGGCCGGTTCGACGAGATCGAGTTCACCTGGATCCCACGCGCACAGAACTCCCACGCCGACCGGCTGGCCAACGAGGCCATGGACGCCCTCGGCGAGACCGACACGTCGACCCCGTCCGCCGGGAGTGCCGCCGCTCCGACGGCACGCGTGAGTGCCGGTCCCGGATGGACCGCGACGGCCGGGGCGCCGACGAAGCTCATCTTGTTGCGGCACGGTCAGACCGCGCTGTCGGTCGAACGCCGCTACAGCGGCCGCGGCAATCCCGCACTGACCGAACTCGGTCGCGAGCAGGCGCAGCGCGCCGCGGACCGGCTCGCCACGCTCGGCGGGATCGACGCCATCGTCGCCTCCCCGCTGGGACGGGCGCAGGAGACGGCGACCGCCGTCGCCGATCGACTCGGCCTCCCGGTGCACACCCATGACGGACTGACCGAGACCGACTTCGGCGAGTGGGAGGGACTCACGTTCCGTGAGGCCATCGAGCGGGATGCGGACCTGCACACGCGCTGGATGGGTGACATCGGCGTCGCCCCGCCGGGCGGGGAGAGCTTCGCCGACGTGACCACCCGTGTGCGGTCGGCGACCGCAGATGTGGTGTCGCAGTACGGACCGGGCACCGTCCTGGTCGTCACACACGTGACCCCGATCAAGACGATCCTGCGGCTCGCGCTCGACGCCGGACCGTCGCTGCTGTTCCGACTCCACCTCGACCTCGCGTCGCTGTCGATCGCCGTGACCTATCCCGACGGCGGGGCATCGGTGACGTTGGTCAACGACACCAACCACCTGGTCTGAGGGTTCAGGTCACCAGCCACAGCGCGGTGACCGAGGCGACGATCGCGGGCGGGACCGTCAACAGGCCCAACGCCGAGAACCGCGCCACCGAGGCCTCCGCGTCGTGCGACCGGCTCACGTTGCGCCACAGCAGGTTCGCCAACGACCCCACGTAGGTCAGATTCGATCCGATGTTCACCCCCAGCAGCATCGCCAGGATCAGCGGGGGATCGGCGTGCGTGCCGAGCGCCGCGAGCAGCAGCAAGGTCGCAGGGATGTTGTTGATGAGGTTGGCCGCGACCGCGCCGATCGCCGCGACGGTGAGCAGCGAGACGATCCCGGAACCCGTCGGCACGATCTCGCCGACCCACCGACCGATGCCACCGTCGGCGATGGCAGCCACCAGCACCCCCAGCGCCAGCACGAACAGCAGGAACAGCGGAGTGGTCGCCGAGGCCACCGCCCGCAGCGTCGTTCGGTGCGCGCGCATGGCGGTCGCCGACAACACGATCGCACCGGCGACGGCGAACCAGACCGGTTCGACACCGACGGTCGAGGACAGTGCGAATCCCACCAGGGTCGCCCCCAGGACGACCAGTGCCCAGATCGGCGCCCGCACGGGCTCCTCGGTGCTGCGCTGCGGGGCGACGCGCAGGTCGTCGCGGAAGAACACGCGGTAGATCGCGAACTCGATGAGCACGGTCACCAACCAGGGCAGCGCCATCATCGCGGTGAACTGTATGAAGCCCAGCCCCGTCGCCGCGAACGCGAGCAGGTTGGTCAGATTCGAGACCGGCATCAGCGTCGACGCCGAGTTGGCCAGTCCGATGGTTGCGTACCCCATCGGACGCGGTGACACCTGCAGACTCCGAGCCATCGTGATGAGGACGGGCGTGAGGAGCACGACGGTGGCGTCGAGGTTGAGCAGGGCCGTGGTCAGCGCCGCCCCGCCGAATGCGAGGGCGAACAGACGGACCGGGCCACCACCGTTGGCGCTGCCCGCCGTGCCGATCACCTGCGACAGCCACCGGAAGACACCCAGCACGCCGCATGCGTGCGACAGCACGAGCAGGGCCGCGAGGATGATGACGGTCGACGTCAGCTCTCTCATCTCCGCGAAGGCCCGGTCGAGGGTCACCGCTCCGATGACGACGGCCAGCACCGCCGCCGGGATCGCGACGGTGGCCTCGGGGAGGCCACGGGGGCGCCACACGGCAAACGCCAGTGCGACCGCCATCAGGACGACGGCGCTCACGCGACGATGCTGCGTACCGTGCGGAGGTTGCGATTCGTGGTCGTCGCCTTGTACCGCGCTCGGCCGAGTGCCTTGCCGAAGGGGCTGGTCAACGTCATCTTCTTGACCACGTCCCAGTAGAGGACACCGTCGCCGTCGGCGACCCGTTCGACGGCGGGATCGAGATCGGATGCAGCGTCGAGCAACTCGGCGCGGATGTCGTCGTCGGCGACGAACAGGACGTAGGAGTGTCGGTCGGCCTGGTCGGTTGGGAACGGATACCCGTCGAGGGCGGACCGGATCGCATCCCGTGAATGTAGGAACACGTATGCCCGATAGTCGAATCGGGCACTCAGGGCCGACTCGATCTCGGCCCGCAGAGCGACCACGTCGGTCCGGTCGGACGTGAACCGGACGTTGCCGGTCGCCAACACCGTCGACACCTCACCCACGCCGAGGGCCTCGAACTCCGCGCGCAGATCGGCCATCGCGATGCGTATCCCGCCCACGTTGATGCCGCGCAGCAGTGCGACGTAATCGGTCACCGACAAAGGATAACGGTGACCGCCGATCGCATCAGCGGTAGTCGGCCGGGTCGACCGGGGGGAGTCCCAGTGCCTTCACCACGGTCGGCCACGAGCGGTGCAGATCCTGCGCCCAGTACCCCCAGGCGTGCAGACCGCTCCGGTAGTTGTAGGTGACGTCGACGTCGGCCTTGCGGGCCGCGGCCGAGAAACCCTTGGTGCACATCAGTGCCCCGGTCTCCAATGCACCGCCGATGGCCGAGGCCTGCCCGACCTTGCCCAGACGCGGATCGGCCTTGCCGTCGCCGACCGCGACGTAGATCTCGGTGCCCTTGAGCGCGCTGATGTTGGTGGTGGGGTCGTGCTGACGCCACGCCGCGCTGCCGGCCGGGCCCCACATGTTGTCGGGGTTGCCGAAGCGGCTCAGGATGCTGGCCTGCGTCGCCTGGGCGGCCGCCGGGTCGACCAGGTCGAGGCAACCACTCAGGGCCACGACCCCACGGAACAGACCGGGGTGACGGACGGCCAGCGACATCGCGCCGCTCGCACCCATCGACACGCCCTCGACGGCGTTCACGCCGTTGCCCTCGAAGGTCTTGTCGATCAGCGGAGGCAACTCGGTGGACAGGAAGGTGTCCCACTTGATGACGCCCAGCACGGGATCGGTGCGCTGCCAGTCGGTGTAGTAGCTGGCGGTGCCGCCGATGGGGAGTACGACGTTGACGTTCTTGTCGGCCATGAACTCGACGATGTCGGTCTGGGTGGTCCAGGCGCTGTCGCGGTAGCCGGACTGGAAGCCGGCGTCGATCCCGTCGAGCATGTAGAGAGTCGGCCGCGGCGCTGTCCGGTCACGGGGGACCAGGACGTCGACGACCACGTTCTTGCGCATCGCGGGCGAGTAGATCGTCAGCCGCGCCTGCTGCGGGGTCTTCATGGTCGTCCGGACGATCTTCGCCGGCGCCGCGGGCGCGGCGACCGATGGCTTCTCCGGTGCGGCCGACGACGGTGCGATGACCCCCACCGACCCGCCGACCAGTGCGAATGACGTGGCAACAGCGGCGATGATCCTTCGTCGCATGACAGACTTCCCCCTCCATGGCACGAAGCCAAAGACTATGACGCAGCACTGCACCGCTGTACTTGCGCACGTGACGGTGACCCCCGGGAGTTATCATAAACCCGCGAACGAGCCGACCGGGCGGTCGCGGTCGCTCAGAACGGTCGCCGTGACGGCGACACGCTGAGGATCGAGGAAAGTCCGGACTCCACAGAGCAGGGTGGTTGCTAACGACAACCCGGGGCGACCCGCGGGACAGTGCCACAGAGAACAGACCGCCGACACCCGCCCTCGGGCGAGTCGGTGAGGGTGAAACGGTGCGGTAAGAGCGCACCAGCGCCGCGGGTGACCACGGCGGCTCGGTAAACCCCACCCGGAGCAAGGTCGAAGGTCGCACCTCGCGGTGCGACTGCGCAGGTGTTCGAGGGCTGCTCGCCCGAGCCTGCGGGTGGACCGCTCGAGGCACCCGGCGACGGTGTGCCCAGATGGATGATCGCCCCCGATCCTCGTGGTCGGGACAGGATCCGGCTTACAGGTCGACTCGTTCGCACCCGCTCCTGTGGTCCGGCCGGGTCAGAGGTCGCCGGCCACGTCCGCGTACCGCTTCAGTGCGCGGTCGTGTTCGGCCTGCTCGCGCGCGTCGAGACGACCGAGCACGAAAGCGTCCGCCGGGTCGACGCCGATCGAACCGGCCGCGACGGCGAGCACCTCACGACTGATCGCGGCGTCGTTGGCGTCGCCGAGTGCGGCCTGGATGCGTTTGGCCGTCCGCGCCTCGTCGGAGTGACGTGACCCGCGCAGGCTCGCGCCGGCCTCGGCGACATAGCGAAGACGCTTGGCCTTCTTGCGGACCGCGTGCAACTGCTCGGTCCACTCCGGGGTCCCCTCGTCGTACCGGGTGAGCTTCTTCTGCGCCTTGAGCACCGACTTGCGCGACGACTTCACCGCCTCCCGCAGTGCTGCCCGGGCGGGCGCCTGCGCGTTCTCGCCGGGCGTCGGATCGACCAGGAGGGCGTCGATCGCGTCGAGCAACGTGAAGTAGCGGTCGGAGTTCATCGCCGCCACCGCCGCCTTCCATCCGCGGTGGTAGCGCTGGTTCTGCGCCTCGATGAGCGCTGATTCCAGTGCGGCCGAAGGGTTCTCGTCCTCCAGCAGATCGCGGTAGCGCTCCGCCTGCACCTCGGCATCACGCGCGACACCGAGGATCGCGGCGAGTTCCTTGAACTCCTCGCCGAGTCGTTGCGGCTCGGGCCCGTCCAGCACGCCGGGGAACGCCTTGAGCACGCTGCGCAGCCGTCGGGTCGCCACCCGCATCTGATGCACGGCATCGTCGGCGTCGGCGCGCACCGCCGGGTCCCAGGCGACGAGCTGGTCGCGGTGGCGGGCCAGTTCGGTCACCACCAGTTCCAGAGCAGTCGGCTTGGGAGGGAGTTGACGGTTCTCGCGGTGGCCGGGTGTGGATCCGATGGCCCGGGCCAGTTTCGAGGCGCTCGAGGCGGTCGTGGCGCCGGCCGAGCGGAGCAGCGCCTCGGCGCTGTCCAACAGTTCGACGGCGTCGTCCTCGTCGAGGTCGGCCACGAGTTCGAACTCCCATTCCGACCACACCTGGCCGGTGCCGCCGGGCAGCAACGACCGGGCGGTGACCAGGTCTGCGCACAGGACCGCGAGCAGCGTGCCGTCGGAGTCGCGGGCCTCGGTGATCTGGCGTCGGGTGTTGATCGCGGCGACCGGTGCGACGCTGCGACTGCGCAGGTGCACTCGGACGGGCTCGATGAGATCGGCGGGGACCGCGTGCGCGCCGTCGCCGGCGGCGTCGAGCGGGACCTGCCGCTCGGTGCGTCCCCGTTCGGTGCCCGGGCGCTTGAGGTGCCACCCCTCGTCGTGGCCACCGGTGCGTCGTCGCAACGTCACCGCGTGGTCGGCGAGGTCGAGGTTCTCGGTGTCGAAGTAGGTCGCGTCGAGGTGCTCCACGATCGGTCCGGTGGTCGTGGTGACCCCGGGGAGTCTGGTGAGGTCCGGGATCGGTTGTCCCGCATCGACGTCGAACTTGAGCTCGATCTCGACCTGTTCGTGGACGGTCATCGCTGTGCGTTCGCTCCTGTCGGTTCTGCGGCGCCGAAGCGGTCGGTCGCCTCGATCAGATGGTGTTTGATCCCGGTCTCGAACGACGCGTGTCCGGCGTCGTCGACGACGTGCAGCTCGGCCGCGGGCCACGCCCGGTGCAGATCCCACGCACTGCGCATGGGGCACACCACGTCGTAACGGCCCTGGACGATCACGCCGGGGATGTGGGCGATGCGGTCGGCGTCGCGGAGCAACTGGCCGTCGTCGAGGAAGCCGTGATGGGTGAAGTAGTGGTTCTCGATCGACGCGAAAGCCAGGTCGAAGCGGGCGTCGACCTGGCCATCGCTGTCGGACTCGGGGCGGGGGAGCAGATAGCTCGTCGACTGTTCCCAGTCGGTCCACGCCGTCGCCGCGGCCTGCGCCACGGAGCGATCCGACGAGGTGAGCAGCCGATGGTAGGCCGCGACCAGGTCACCGTCGCGCTCGTCGGCGGGGATCGGCGCCAGGTAGTTCTCCCACTTGTCCGGGAAGATGTGTGCGGCGCCGCCGTTGTAGTACCAGTCGATCTCACTGCGTCGGAGCAGGAAGATCCCCCGCAGCACCAGTTCGGTGACACGCTCGGGATGGGTCTGCGCGTAGGCCAGGCCCAGCGTCGAACC
Organism: Williamsia sp.; assembly: GCF_016462415.1. Lineage (GTDB taxonomy): Bacteria > Actinomycetota > Actinomycetes > Mycobacteriales > Mycobacteriaceae > Williamsia_A. The sequence goes on from NZ_JAEMTF010000036.1 coordinate 38,947, forward strand.
CCATGACCCACCGAACACCTGCCACCGCTCGATGCCCAATGTCGCTCGGAGCAACTCCATGTCGGCGATGAGGTGGTCGGTGGTGTTGGTGCTCAGTACCCCGCCGTCGGCGATGTGTGGGCTCGACTTGCCGCACCCACGCTGATCGAACAGGACAATCCGATAGACCGCCGGATCGAAGAACCGTCGTTGCTCCGGCGACGTCCCGCCACCGGGACCGCCGTGGACGAACACCACCGGTTTGCCGTCGGGCCGACCGCTGGACTCGTGGTAGATCCGTTGTCCGTCACCGACGTCGAGCATGCCGTGGGAGAACGGTTCGATCTCCGGGTACAAATCGCGCATGGGTCCACTATGCCAAGTGGGCGCGGGCGGGCGCCGTCACATCGCGGCGGGTGGATTCGTGTCCCGCCGCGGGGGACTCAGTAGCTGTGCTCGGGCCCGGGGAACGTCCCGCGTCGGACGTCGTCTGCGTACTGCTCGGCGGCGCGACGAAGATCGCCACCCACATCGGCGTACCGCTTGACGAACTTCGCGGTCTTGCCGTGGGTGAACCCGGCCATGTCCTGCCACACGAGGACCTGGGCGTCGGTCTCGTTGCCCGCGCCGATCCCGACGGTGGGGATGGTCAGCTTGCGGGTGATCTGACCGGCGAGGTCGGCGGGCACCATCTCCATGACGACGGCGAACGCACCGGCCTCGGCCACCGCGATGGCGTCGGCGATCAGCTGATCACCCGCGTCGCCGCGACCCTGGATGCGGAATCCGCCGAGACCGTTGACGCTCTGCGGGGTGAAGCCGATGTGGGCCATGACGGGGATCCCCGCCGCGGTCAGTGCGGCGATCTGGTCGGCCACGCGTTCTCCGCCCTCGAGCTTGACGGCGTGCGCCCCGCCCTCCTTGAAGAACCGGATCGACGACT
>NZ_JAEMTF010000203.1 GCF_016462415.1 Williamsia sp.
CGTAATAGGTTCGACACCATGGCAAAGAAGAGCAAGCGCGGAACTGGACGTCCCGGAAGCGACCGCGCGGAGCGCGTCGCGGCACGCAAGGCGCGGCAAGCGGAGGCGTCGGCCGCGCCGACCCGCCCGTTCGCCGGCCTCGCGGCGGAATGCGATCTGGTCGCGTTGCGCAGCTTCGTCGCCTCGGCCACGGCGTCGATCACGGTGCAGGGCGACGGTGTCGGCGCGAACTCGGTGAAGCTCGCGACGATCCTGCCCGGCGCCGTGCAGGCGCTGACCCGCGACGTCGACGGCGCCACCGAGGGGTTGGTGGCCCTGCAGACCGAGTTCGACGCCGCCGATGTCGCCGCCGAGATCGCGAGCGCACTGCGCTGGGCGTCGCAGGCCGACGGCGGGGATCCGTATGTCTCGTCGACCGACGCCACGGGCGACACCGCGGCGGGGATCGCCGATCTGGCCGCCACGCTGGGCGCCGAGACCCAGCTCGACATCACGCTCCACGACGACTTCTCGTGGTGGTTCGCCGACCAGGCCGACGTGACCCCCGAGATCGCCGCGATGATCGAGCAGGCCAGCACCTCGATCATGCCGACCGCCCGCATCGGTGGCGGTCTGTCGGGTGCGCCGTGGTGGGTCGACGCCGGCGAGCGCGCACACCTGCGGTGGGTCCGACCCGAGTCGGAGGACGACGTCATGAGCGCGCTGGCGCGGATGCATGCGGCGGGCAAGCTCACCCTCGGTGACGGGTCCAAGTTCGCCGGGTCGTTCCGCACGCACGGACTGCTGGTGCCGGTGTTCGACCTCGACAACGAGATGCACCCCGACGAGTGGACCACCCCCTGCGCGACCTTCGAGGCCGACCTCGTCGCAGCCCTCGCCGAGACCGGGGATCTGACCGGTGAGCAGCGCCGGTCCCGTGACGGGATCCGCGGACGCCAGGTCACCCTGCGCTGACGGGATCACCCCGACAGACAACTGAGCCGCCCCACGGTGTGTGGGGCGGCTCAGTCGGGGCTGCAGAGTGGTCTGATTACATGCTTCCACCGGCGATGGACGGCGCGGTCGCGTCGGCCTCCGCGCTCACGTTGAGCTCGCGCTGGACGAAGTTCTCCAGGTCGAAGGTGTTGCCGTTGCAGCGCTCGGCGACGGTCTCGAGGGTCGTCATCACGGCGACCTCCTCGACCTGTTCCTTGAGGAACCACTGCATGAACTGCTCGCCGAGGTAGTCGCCCTCGTCGCGGGCGGTGCGGGCCAGGGTGATGATCTGGTCGGTGACCGTCTGCTCCTGGTGCAGCGCCAACTTGATCGGCTCACGGAACTCGCTGAAGTGGCTCTGCGGCTCGGCGATGCCGGGCACGGCCACGGCGATGTCGCGGTCGAGGAAGTACTGGATGATCATCATCGCGTGATTGCGCTCTTCGACCGACTGGGCGTAGAAGTGCTTCGCCAGCTGCGGGAGATCCTCGTTCGCGTAGAACGACGCGAGGGCGATGTACTGCTGCGACGCCGCGAACTCGTGCGCGATCTGGTCCTGCAGGAGTTCGTGGAAACGGGTCATGGTGCTCGCTGCTGAGCGTGTGGTGACGGACATGGCCACGACATTAGGACGCCCGAAATGTCTTGTCATCCAAGCTGAACCTTAGTAAGGATGAGCTGGCCTGGTTCGCGTAGGCAAACCTAATCGGCCGCACAAATCGCGAGATGACAACGCGCACAACCATTTCCGTGACCGCTAGCTGACGGCGCCGCCGGTGTTCTGCAACAGCTCTGCGGGCACCGTCACATCCTTGGCGATGTGGTCGAAGAACGTGGTGGTGTCATCGTCGACCGCGAGTGCGTCGCCGCTGTCGGTGCTCTCCGGTCCGCCGTTCGGGGTCGTGGTGGTGAGCGGATCGCTCCGGAGCGCCCACGCGAGCAGTGCGAGATTCCAGATGTGGTCGCCGTTGTCGACGGTGATGGCCGAGACCGTGCCGCTCACGAACGGGAACAACCGGAACGGGTTGAGCACGGTCGACGCCCCGGACGCTTTCGACATCAGTGCGCTGAGGAACTTCCGCTGGTTGACCACACGCTCGAGATCGGCGTTGGGGAAGGCGCGGGTACGCACCAGTCCGAGGGCCTGCTGTCCGTTGAGATCCTGACAGCCCGGCCGCAGGTTCAGACCGGCCTTGGGATCCCGCAGGCGTTGGTCGATGCAGATGTTGACCCCACCGACGGCGTCGACGAGTTTGTCGAAGCCACCGAACCCGATCTCGGCGTAGTGGTCGATGTGCACCTTCGTGAACGTCTCGATGGTCTGCACCAACAGTTTCGGCCCACCGTTGAATGCCGCGTTGATCTTGTTCGGTCCCTGACCCGGGATGGTGACGTAGAGGTCGCGGGGGATCGAGATGATCATCGCCTTCCCGCTGCTGGGGATGTGGATGAGCATGATCGTGTCGGTCCGTTTGCCGTCGCTGTCGCCGGTGGCGAGCTGTCGCTTCTGCTCGGCCGAGAGGTCGGCCCGCGAATCCGAGCCCACCAGAAGCCAATTGGTTCCCGGGGTGTCGCGGACGCGGCCGGGATAACTGCTCAGCGCGTCGACCCGGTTGAGCTTGGAGTCGTAGTAGAAGGTCAGCCCGGCGATGCCGACCACGATCACCAGCAGCAGCACCAGCAGGCTGCGTACGACGGGTATGCGGCGACGTCGGCGGGGTCGCCGAGGGGGCGGACCGGGTGTAGATGCTCCGCCCAGAAGTCGAGCGTCTGGTATTTATCCGTGTGACTATTTGGCCCCATGGCTGCCGGCGGAGCGCCGCGGCTTGCATCCTCGAGCGAGCCGGGTTCTT
>NZ_JAEMTF010000037.1:0-20392 GCF_016462415.1 Williamsia sp.
GCGCTGCTCGCGCTCCTGGTGATCGGACTCGCGATCGGCGTCTCGTGCCGCGGTGACGACCAACCGGCCCCCGAACGCAGCACCACCGTCGACTCGACCAGTGAATCGCCGGCGCCGGTCCCGTCGTCGACGGTGCCCATTCCGGAGCCGACCGAGGACCCCACGACAACGGCGGACACCGGCCCCACGCCCGGCCCCGGTCCCGCCGCGCCGGAACAGGCCCCCGGTCAGCAGAAGAAGCAGGACAAGGACAAGCCCGGCGCAGGTGGACCTGCGGGCGGACCCGGGCGGGGCGACAAAGGTCCCGGCTGAGCGACGATCAGAAGCTCGAGTGCGGCGCGCCGATGCCGGGGTCGATCTGGAACGGCCCCGTCGCGCTCGGCGCGATCGGGAAGTCGAAGATGGCGGTCGGGATGTAGACCGTCGCACAGGCATTGGGGATGTCGACAACCCCCGACAGACGGCCTTCGATGGGGGCGGCGCCGAGGAGGAGGTAGGCCTGTTCGGGGCTGTAGCCGAACTTCGTGAGGTAGTCGATGGCATGTAGGCAGGCGCGCTGGTACGACAGATGCGAATCGAGATATCGCTGTTCGCCGTCGAGCGTGACCGACGTCCCGGAGAACGCGATGAACTCCGAGTACTGCGGATCGGTGTTGCCCGGCATGAAGATGGCGTTCTCGCTGACACCGTAGGTGCTCATGCCATCCCGGAGGATCTCGACGCGCAGGTCGATGAACCCGCCCATCTCGATCGCGCCACAGAAGGTGATCTCGCCGTCGCCCTGGGAGAAGTGCAGGTCGCCCACCGAGAGGTTGGCGCCGTCGACGAACACCGGATAGAAGATCCGACTCCCCTTGGTGAGGTTCTTGATGTCCTGGTTGCCGCCGTTCTCGCGCGGCGGTGCGGTGCGGGCCCCCTCGGCGGCAGCGGTGGCGAACGCGTCGCCGGTCAGTGAGCCGAGGATGGCGCTGTCGGCCAACGGGGGCAGCGCCAACGGCGGCACGCGGTCGGGGTCGGTCGCGATCAGGGCGGCCTCGCGGGTGTTCCACGTGCTCAGCAGGTCTTTCGACGGCGCAGTGCCCATCAGACCGGGGTGCACGATGCCGGTGAACTCGACGTGGGGCACGTGGCGAGACGTGGTCTTCTGGCCGCGGAAATCCCAGATCGCCTTGTAGGCATCGGGGAACTGCTCGGTGAGAAAGCCACCGCCGTTGAGGGTCGGGAAGATGCCGGTGTAGCCCCAGCCCTGGCCGGCCAGTAGCCCGGAATCCTCCTGCGGGATCGGACCGAGGTCGAGGATGTCGACGATCAGGAGGTCGCCGGGCTTGGCGCCCTCGACCGCGATCGGCCCGGACAACACGTGTACCCCGGCCAACGGTGCGTCCCGGATGTCGTCGGCCGAGTCGTCGTTGACGATCGCCCCGTCGAACCACTCCCGACAGTGCACCCGGAACGAATCCCCCGGCTTGACCGTCACCGCGGCGGGGATGTCGGGGTGCCACCGGTTGTGACCCACCTTCTCCTGCGCGGTGAACGGCTTGGTCGAATCCAGCGGGAAGATCAACTCGGGCATGGGAATCCGATCTCGGGTGGCGGTGTCGTGGACAGGACTAGGGACGGGGCAGACGGCGGTGTCGGGGATCGGTGGAGACCGGGCGGCGTCGGGTCGAGCCACTCGACGCCGGCACCCCGGACACGACGCGGGGCGCATCGGCGGTGGCCCTGGTGGCGTCCTGCAGCCGCATCGCGACGCTGTCGCCGACCCCGATCGGGACCGCGGTGATTCGACGTCGCGCGGTGGAACCGCAACCGGGACAGTCGATCCCGTCGGGGATCGCGGACATCGGGAACGACCGGTCGAGCGCGGCGCAGCCCTGATCGCAGCGGAAACCGTAGAGCGGCACGGGCGGCTCCTTCGAGAGCGGGGACCTCAGAGGAACGCTAGGACCGATTCATCCCGCTGTCCACACGTGCGTGGATCTCCACCCAGATCTCGACCCACGGGTGGATCCGTCGACCCCACAGGATTCGTAGCGTTTCGATCATCACAGCAACACGTCCGACAATGACGGGAACACGAACCGATGAACGGAATTCTCGAGGTGATCATCGCCATCGCGGTGATCGGCTACCTGCTCGTCCGCCGCGTCCTGGGTGAGCCCGCCGAAGGCAAACGGATGCTGCTGATCCCGGCGATCCTGACGGTGATCGGTCTGGTCCAGGTCACCGAGGTCGACCAGTCCGGGGTGTCCCTCGGATTCCTGGTGGCCTCGACCGTTGTCAGCGTGATCATCGGCGTGCTGCGCGGGGCGAGCGTCCGCGTGTTCGAACGCGACGGGCTGGTGTTCATGAAGTACACCGCCGTGTCGATCGGCTTGCTGGCCGCCAACGTCGTTATCCGACTCGGTGCAGGTCTGCTGCTCGGGGTGATCGACCCGTCCGTGTCGGGCACGGCCGGCAAGGGAGTGCTGCTGGCGCTCGGTGCGAGTCTGCTCGCGGAGGGTGTGGTCGTCCTGTCCAAGGCCGTCAAGACCTCGGGTCGCATCGTGTGGGCGAAGGGACGCAAAGGCGCACCACATCAGACGTCGGCGTTCCTCGACGGTCTACAGGAGCGAGCTCGTGACCGTTTCGACGTCGCGTCGCGACCGGCCGCACCGGGTTCACAGACGACTCCCCTATCCTGGGGCCGCGATGACAGAGCCGATAAACACCCCACCCGAGCCCGAACCGGACACCACTCCGATGTCCCGACGTACGACCATTCTGATCGCGATCGCCGCCGTCCTCGCGATCGTCGTCGTGGCCGGGATCATTCTGGTCGCCGTATCCGGTGACGACGATCCCGCGTCGACCGCATCGTCGTCGTCATCGTCGGTGGTGACCCAAACCGTCACCGAGACGCCGAGCACCACCGAGGCGCCACCGACGACGACCGACGAGACCACCACCGAGGAGACGACCACGACGACCCCGGAGACGTCCGCCTCGTCGAGTACCCCGCAGGACAACCCCGGCGGAATGGTCATCTACGACTGCGGCGGTCAGCCCCAGGTCCGACCGACCGACGTCACCTCGATCTACTGCGGCGACAACTCGGTGTCGGTCAGCGACATCACCTGGACCCGCTGGGGACCGCGCAGCGCCGTGGGCACCGGCACCGAGGCCGTCAACCTCTGCCGCCCCAACTGCGCCGCAGGCAACTACGAGCAGCGTCAGGTCGACGTCGTGCTCGGCGGGCCCGAGCGCAAGACGTTCACCACCATCACGCTCACCGGCGCCGACGGCGTGACCCAGACCTACAAGCTCACCGGCAACGCCCCGAACTGACGGTCCGACTCCGACCCGTAGGGTCGACGCGTGCGTATCGCGACGTGGAATGTGAACTCGATCCGGGCCCGCAGCGAACGCGTGGTCGACTGGCTCGACCGCCACGACGTCGATGTCCTGGCCATCCAGGAGACCAAGTGCACCGACGAGAAGTTCCCTGCGATGGGCTTCGCGGCTGCCGGGTACGAGTTGGCGACCGTCGGCCTCAACCAGTGGAACGGGGTCGCGATCGCGTCGCGCGTGGGCATCGACGACGTCGCCGTCGGCTTCCCCGGCCAGCCGGGCTTCTCCAAGTCCGACGACGTGCCAGCGGTCGTCGAGGCCAGGGCGATCGGCGCCACCTGTGGCGGGGTGCGGGTGTGGAGTCTGTACATCCCGAACGGCCGTGATCTGACCGACCCGCACTACCTCTACAAACTGGAGTGGCTGGCCGCGCTGCGCGACGCGGGGGCGGCATGGCTCGCCGCCGACCCGGACGCACAGATCGCGTTGACCGGCGACTGGAACATCGCCCCGACCGACGACGACGTCTGGGACCCGGCTTATTTCGCGGACAAGACCCATACCTCGCCCGCTGAGCGAGCGGCGTTCGAGGCCGTCGTCGAGGCCGGGTTCGGCGACGTGGTCCGGCCGTTCACACCGGGCCCGGGCGTCTTCACCTACTGGGACTACACCCAGCTCCGGTTCGCACGCCGCGAGGGCATGCGCATCGATTTCTCGCTGTGCTCACCCGCACTCGCCGCGCGGGTCACGGGCGCCGAGATCGACCGCCAGGAACGCAAGGGCAAGGGCGCCAGCGACCATGCCCCGGTCATCGTCGACCTCGACTGAGTCCACACCGACCGTTCAGCTGCGCGCGGCCGCCTGTACCGCAGGTGTGAGCTGGTCGAGCACGTACGGAATCGACAGTGGTGACGGCAGATTGAGCGCGGTGATGTTCGTCAGATCCATCTGGGCGACGGCGTTCGTGCGGACCGCCGTGAGCTGCGCATAACCCGGCAGCGTCTTCAGCTGCGTCGCGAGTTGCGGTGTGCCCGCGGCGATGACGAGCAGATCCGAGTCGAGTTGCGGGACGTTCTCGGTGCTGATCGGGAAACGCGGCAGCCTCTGCTGGGCGGCGATGTCCTGTAGCCGCTGCGGGACGGTCAGTCCGAGATCGGCGAACAAGGCCGTCGCACCGTCTCTCGGATCACCGAGGACCTGGATCTGGTCGGCGGAGAACATGTAGGCGAAGGCGAACGTCTTCCCGGCGAGGCCGGGGTTGTCCCGCTTGATCGTGTCGATCCTGCTTTGTACCCCGTTGACGATCTCGGTCGCCTTGTCGGGTTCGCGAAGCACGGCCCCGAGGAGTCGCACCTGGTCCTGCCACGGGTCGATCTGCTGACCGGTGATGCTCGGGATGGTCGGCGCGATCTGCTTGAGCTTGTCGATCTCGGACGATTCGACGCCGAAGCCGGGCAACAGGATCAGGTCGGGATTCGCGGCCGCGATCTGCGACACCCGGTCGCCGGTGAGGCTGATCTTCGTAGCGTCGCCCAGTTTGCCCTCGGTCCAGGGGGATTGCTTACCGATCTGCTGTTCGGTGGTGGTGCCGTAGGCGACCGGGGTCACCCCGAACGAGAGCACGGCGTCGGTCCACTGGTCGCCGATCGCCGCGATGCGTTCCGGGACGCGGTCGAGGGTGACGCTGCCCGCCGACGTGTTGACGGTGACCGGCGCGACCGAGCCGGATGCGTCGTCACCCTCGTCCGGCGAACTGCAGGCGGCGAGCCCGAGCACGACCAGGGCGACCACTGTGACCGCGACCGATCGCGGCACGCGCTGACAGACATTCATGTGCACTCCTCGCCCCTGAGGCCCGTGATTCATGCAGCGGTCCAGTAGGCCTGCGCCTTGACGGCCTTACGGCTCAGCCCGAAGTCGTTCTTGAAGATCCGCGCGACCGCGCGGGTGTTCGCGGCCTCGAGCGCGACCCACCCGAAGTGATCGGGCGACGTGGCCGCGGCGGCGCGGACGGCGTCGACCAGAGTGCTTGCACCGGGCTCGCGCGCGATCCAGTGCACGGTGTCACCCGGTCGCGTCCGCAGCGGCAGACCGCGGTCGCTCTCGTGCTGGTACTCGAACCAGATCGTCGCCGGGACGGTCGGTGCGGGCGACGTGGAGATCGCGTCGAGGAGCGAGTTGATCGCCGCGAGCGACGCGGGGTCCGCGGCCAGCAGCCAGCCGGTGGGCGCGGGATCGGGGAAGGCAAACTTCGAACCCATCACCGTCGCGTTGATCTCCTGGCCCGGTCGCACCGTCTGGGCCCATCGCGCCGCGGTTCCGTCGTGGATCGCGAACTCGATGTCGAAGGTGTCGGCGGCGGGATCGGCGTCGACGATGGTGTATCCGCGTTGATGCAGCTTGCCGTTCGCCTCGAACCACAGCCGCAACCACATGGTCGGGTGCACCGGCTTTTCCGCGAGCAGCCCTCCGCCGGTGAAACCCACGCGGACGTAGTGCTCGGTGACCACCTCGGCGCGGGTCACCCGCAACGTGTAGTCATCGGCGCCGAAGAGCTTGAGAACAGCCCCCTGCCACCCCTTCGACGGTGCCGCGGTCGCTTGCTCGGCCATTGATGCCCCTCTTCCCTCGTGTTATCGAGGAAGGGTAGCCTAACCAATGGTTGGCCGGAAGCTCAGATTGCTCAGGCGGCGATCGGCGCGACGCCAGGATGGGTCGTCAGGTAGTGCTTGGTGTAGCTGCAGACCGGACGCACCTTCGCGCCCTGGTCAACGACGTAATCGAGCGCGCCCCGAGTCAGGCGGGTCGCGAGACCGTGTCCGGAAAACTCGTCGTAGAGCACGGTGTGCATGATGGTCAGCACCTTCTCGCCGTTGGTCTCGTCGATCGAGTAGCCGAGCACGCCGACCAGGTCGCCGGCGACATAGAGCTCGAAGCGACTCTGTCCGACGTTGTGCACCACCTCGGAAATCTGGTGCAGGATCGATTGCGCCGTCTGCTGCGGCCTCTTCTTACGTCGGACCTGCATGGCGACCTCCTCTCGTTGTGTGACTGCAATCACACTACAGAACCTTTCGGCTACGTAGGCGTAGTTACGTCACGGTTCAGTCACTGATGACCATCCGTTCGGTGGTTACCTGGGGCGTCTCACAACGCCGTCGACGAACCGCGCGCGGTGGTTCCTCGTATGGACGCGCCGCGACCGCGCGCGGTTCCCTTCCGACGGCGAGGGCGTAGCGTGACCGGCAGACCGCTGCGGCGGTCACCCATGAAAATCCACGGGGGCTCTCGCGAACCGAGGGCTGAGATGGCGGCAGGCGGCCGCCGACCGAATGAACCTGACCGGGTAATGCCGGCGTAGGGAGATCTGATGTCGAATTCTGCTGTCGTGACCACCGGACCCATTCGTGGCAGTCACAAGAACTATCGCCTAGTCGACGGGATGAACGTACCCACCCGTCGCGTCGAACTGAGCAACGGCGAGCACCTCGACCTGTACGACACCTCCGGCCCGTACACCGAGACCGATCCGGCGATCGACCTCGACCGGGGGCTCGCACCCGTGCGGGACACCTGGGACCGACCCGATCCCGTCGACGGCGCCGCGACCCAATTGGCCTGGGCGCGTGCGGGAATCGTGACCCCCGAGATGCGGTTCATCGCCGCACGAGAGGGCGTGGAGCCCGAGCTCGTGCGGTCGGAGGTCGCCCGCGGACGGGCGGTGATCCCGGCCAACCATCGCCACCCCGAGTGCGAACCGATGATCATCGGCAAGGCGTTCGCGGTGAAGGTCAACGCCAACATCGGCAACTCGGCGGTCACGTCGTCGGTGGCAGAGGAGGTCGAGAAGATGGTGTGGGCGACCCGGTGGGGCGCCGACACCATCATGGACCTCTCCACCGGCGACGACATCCACCTGACCCGCGAGTGGATCATGCGCAACTCACCCGTGCCGGTCGGCACCGTCCCGATCTACCAGGCGCTGGAGAAGTGCAAGGGCGACCCCACCACTCTCACGTGGGAGATGTACCGCGACACGGTGATCGAGCAGGCCGAGCAGGGCGTCGACTACATGACGGTGCACGCCGGCGTGCTGCTGCGCTACGTGCCGCTCACCGCGCGACGGGTCACCGGCATCGTCTCCCGCGGTGGTTCGATCATGGCCGCCTGGTGCCTGGCACATCACGAGGAGTCGTTCCTCTACACGCACTTCGACGAGCTGTGTGAGATCTTCCGACGCTACGACATCACCTTCTCGCTGGGGGACGGCCTGCGGCCGGGGTCGATCGCCGACGCCAACGACGAAGCGCAGTTCGCCGAGCTGCGCACTCTGGGCGAGCTGACGAAGATCGCCAAATCCCATGGTGTGCAGGTGATGATCGAGGGCCCGGGGCATGTCCCGATGCACAAGATCGTCGAGAACGTCCGCCTCGAGGAGGAGCTCTGCGACGAGGCGCCGTTCTACACGCTCGGCCCGCTGGCCACCGACATCGCGCCGGCCTACGACCACATCACCTCGGCCATCGGCGCCGCGATGATCGCCCAGGCCGGGACCGCGATGCTCTGTTATGTCACGCCCAAAGAGCATCTGGGCCTGCCGAACCGGGACGACGTGAAGGTCGGGGTGATCACCTACAAGATCGCCGCGCACGCGGCAGACCTGGCCAAGGAGCATCCCCGCGCCCAGGAACGCGACGACGCACTGTCGCGGGCACGGTTCGAGTTCCGGTGGAACGACCAGTTCAACCTGTCGCTCGATCCGGACACCGCCGTCGAGTACCACGACGAGACGCTGCCCGCCGAGCCCGCGAAGACCGCGCACTTCTGTTCGATGTGCGGTCCGAAGTTCTGTTCGATGCGGATCTCGGCCGACGTGCGTCAGTTCGCCGAGGACCACAACCTGCGCACCCAGGCCGACATCGACGCGATGCTGAACGCGGAGATGGATCGCAAGTCCGCGGAGTTCGTGGCGTCGGGAAAGCAGGTCTATCTCGACATCACACCGGCCGTCAGCACGCACCAGGGATGATGAGCTGATGAAGCTGCTGCCACCCGCCCCGCTGGGACAGACGCCGGTCCGTGCGATGACGATCGCGGGGACCGACTCCGGCGGCGGGGCGGGGGTCGCGGCCGACCTGCGCACGATGGCGTTGGCCGGTGTGCACGGGTGTGTGGCCGTGACGGCGGTGACCGTGCAGAACACGCTCGGCGTCTCCGGTGTCCACACCATCCCCCCGGAGACGGTGGCCGGTCAGATCCGCACGGTCGTCACCGACATCGGGATCGGGGCTGCGAAGACCGGGATGCTCGCCACCGGCGCGATCATCGACGCGATCGTCGACGTGGCCGCCGAGGTCGGGATCGGTCGCGACCGTCCGATCCCGCTGGTGGTCGACCCGGTCTGCGCCTCGATGCACGGCCACCAGCTGCTGGCCACCGAGGCCATGGACTCGCTCCGCGAGCGGCTCATCCCGATCGCCACCGTCGTCACGCCGAACCTCGACGAGGTCGCGCTGATCACCGGCATCACCGTCGTCGATGACGACACCCAGCGTGCCGCCGCCATCGAGCTGCACGCGATGGGTGCACAGTGGGCGCTGGTCAAGGGCGGGCATCTGCGCTCGAGCCCGTTCAGTCCCGATCTGCTCTACGACGGCGAGACGTTCCTCGAACTCGACCACGAGCGCATCGACACCCCCCACGATCACGGCGCAGGCGACACCCTCGCCTCGGCCATGTGCTGCGCTCTCGCGCACGGGTTGTCGGTGCCGGACGCCCTGCGGTTCGCCAAGGACTGGGTCACCGAGTCGATTCGCTGGTCCTATCCACTGGGCGCGGGGCACGGTCCGGTCAACCCGCTGTGGCGGGTGTCCGACTAGCCGCCGAGCGTGCCCAGAACGCTCGCTGAGCGTGCCGAAATGACCGTCGAGCGTGCAGCGCTTCGACTCTGACGTGATGTCAGGGCAAGACTGCTGCACGCTCGGCGGGCGATTTCGGCACGCTCGGCGGCTGTTTCAGGCGTCGCGCTTCTTGGTGAAAAAGACCCCGAGACCGAAGATGATCAGCGAGATGACCGCGAAGTAGGCGATCGATCCGTATGCGTTCCACGGGAAATCGATCGATGTGTCGCGTTCGGTCAGGAACCGGGCCGCGTTGTTGAACGGCAGGTACGGGCTCACCGCGTCACCGAACTTGGGGATGATGCCGATGATCCCTTCGAGGGCCAGCGTCCAGATGAGCAGCACGACGATGGCGCCCGCGGTCTGGCGGACGATGGCGCCGATACCGAGACCGATCAGGATGCACAGCAGCGTGTAGACCGGGATGCCCCAGTACTGACGGATCGCGTCGGAGCCGACGAGGTCCATGTTGTTGCCCGACAACGCCTTGCCCAGCAGCAGGGCCACGATGCCGAGGATCAGCGTGACGACGACCGAGAGCCCGCCGTAGATCACGGCTTTCGCGCCGAGGACGACCTCGCGCCGTGGGATCGCCTGGTAGGTGGTGCGGATGGTGCCGAAGCGGAACTCACTGGTGACGGCCAGCACGGCCATGATCATCAGCACGATCACACCGATCTGGCTGACGCCGGTGGTGTAGTCGGAGGCGTAGATGCTCTCCGAGTCGTCACCGGATGCGAACGCACCGATCAGGACGCTGAACAGGATCGCGAGCAGCGCGACGATGGCGACGCACCAGTACGGCGACTTGGTGCTGAGCAGCTTGATGCGCTCGGCGTTGAGGGCGTTGACCATCATTGCGGTCCTCCGTGGTTCGGGTGGTTGGCATTCTGCGGTCCGGGGGCGTTCGGCGGATGACCCGCGGGCCCACCCGGATTGCCTTGGTACTGAACCGATCCTGCGGTGAGCGTCATGAACACCTCCTCCAGCGATGCCGTGCTGCCGGACAGTTCGTGCAGCGCGATGGCGTTGGCGGCGGCGATGTCGCCGACCTGGTCGGTGGTCACGTCGAGCAGGTTGAGTGCGGGCGATCCGTCGGTGGCCGGGGTGGCCTGTAGCCCGGCACGGGTCAGTGCCTCGTGCAACTGCGCCAGTTGCGGACTGCGCACGGTGACGGTGCGCTGTGCCTGGCTGGTGAACTCCTTGACCGAGCAGTCGGCGATGAGCCGGCCCTGGCCGATGACCACGAGGTGCTCGGCGGTCAGCGACATCTCGGTCAGCAGGTGGCTTGACACCAGGACCGTCCGTCCCTGCGCGGCGAGTGCGCGCATGAACTTGCGGATCCAGACGATGCCCTCGGGATCGAGTCCGTTGACCGGCTCGTCGAACAGGAGCACACCGGGGTCACCCAGGAGAGCGCCGGCGAGGCCGAGTCGCTGGGACATGCCCAGAGAGAACCCGCCGGCCTTCTTCCCCGCGACCGCGGTGAGTCCCACGTCCTCGAGGACCTGGTCGACCCGGGTCGTCGGGATCCCGTTGGACGCGGCCATCCAGCGCAGGTGCGAGCGCGCCGAGCGGTTGGGGTGCACCCATTTCGCGTCGAGCAGCGCACCGACCTGCCGCAGCGGGTCCTTCAGGGAGCGGTAGTCCTGCCCGTTGATGGTCGCCCGGCCCGCGGTGGGGTTGTCGAGTCCGAGCATCATGCGCATGGTCGTGGACTTGCCCGCACCGTTGGGTCCGAGGAAGCCGGTGACCATGCCCGGCTTCACACCGAAGGTCAGATTGTCGACCGCACGGGTCGGCCCGTATGTCTTGGTCAGTCCTTCAACATTGATCACACACCGGACTATGCCAGGGATGTCCGGTCCGGTGGATCAGCCGATGGATTGAGTTTCCGCAGGCGAATCCCTCGACCGAAGGGTGGACCTCAGTCCCGCGCGGGTGACGAGGCCTGGGCCCAGAATCGTTTGGGGATCCGTCCCGCGCCGCGCGCGAGGCACCCGGCGTGCACGGCCGCCGACATCGCCGACGCCATCGAGACCGGGTCGTCGGCCCGGTTGACCGCCGACGCCAACAGCACGCCGTCGCAGCCGAGTTCCATGGCCAGCGCGGCGTCACTGGCGGTCCCGATGCCGGCGTCGAGGATGATCGGCACCGTCGCCGACGCCACGATCATCTCCAGGTTGTGCGGATTGGCGATGCCCAGTCCGGTGCCGATCGGCGATCCCAGCGGCATCACCGCGGCGACCCCGCAGTCACGGAGGCGGGCCGCGAGTATCGGATCGTCGTTGGTATAGGCGAGAACGACGAACCCGTCGTCGACAAGGGTCGCCGCCGCGTCGAGGAGTTCGATCGGATCCGGCAGCAGGGTCCGGTCGTCGCCGGCGATCTCGAGTTTAATCAGATCGGTCTCGAGCGCGTCACGCGCGAGCTGCGCGGTCAGCGTCGCCTCGGCCGCGGTCCGACACCCCGCGGTGTTCGGCAGCACGTCGATGTCAAGACGGCGCAACAGATCCACCACCCCGGGGCCGCCGCCGGAGTCCGCCCGGCGCATCGCGACGGTGGTGAGTTCGGTGCCCGAGGCCACCAGCGCGCGTTCGAGGACATCGAGGTTCGCCGCGCCACCGGTACCCATGATCAGCCGCGAACGGTAGACGCGTGATCCGATTTGCAGGCCCTCGGCGACAACGTCGTCGGTCGGCACCGCCACCTCAACCACCCTGCACGGCGGTGAGGATGTCGATGCGCGCCCCGTCGGGAAGCGGTGCGTCCCAGGTGCCGCGATGGTGCAACACACCGTCGACGGCGATCGCGACTCCACGCTCCGGCAACCCGAGGACGGCCAGCAGGGCGGCAGCCGTCGTGCCGTCGGCCACCTCCTTCTCGTCGCCGTTGACCTCGATGGTGATCGTCATGTGAACCTCCTCGGATCCAGCGTCGCGGACCACCGGGGATCCACGGTCCCGTCGAGGTGGTCGGTGACCAGCTCGGCGGTGATGGGCGCCAACATGATCCCGTTGCGCCCGTGTCCGGCGGCGAGGACGGTTCGATCGTCGATCCGACCGATCAGGGGCAACGCGTCGGGTGTCACCGGACGCATCCCGCCGCCGACCTCGCTCACGCGGTACTCGGCGAGCCCGGGCATCACCTCGATGGCGTCGGCGAGCAAATCGGCCACGCCGCCCGCGCGGGGATCGGGATCGGTCTCGATCCCGACCTCGTACTGCGTCGCCCCGACCACCACGCCGTCGTGGCGCGGAACCAGGTAGACGAGTCGCCCGCGCCAGCGCGCGCGGATGACGTTGTCTGGTGGGGGCGGTGCGGTCGGCGGCCTGCGCAGCCGGATGATCTCGCCCTTCTCGGCCCGGACGGCCGCGGGCGGCCACAACCGGCCCGTACCGACACCGGCGGCGACGACCACCTGGTCGGCGTCGAGCTCGCTGATGTCTGTCACGTGGTGCGCGCGCACCGCGACCCCCGCGTCGGTCGCCGCGGTGCGCAGCGCTTGCAGCAGCGCGCGGTTGTCCACCGCACCCTCGCCCATCGCCAGGTACCCGCGTCGCACCGAGCTGCCCAGCCCCGGCGACACCGACCGGATGTCTTTGCCGCTCAGTGGTTTCATGGCGAGTCCGTGACCGAGGAGGTAATCGGATCGGGTCGCGAGCTCGTGGGCGTCGGCGGTGTCGGCGGCGATCAGCAGCGTGTCGGTGGCCACCGAGATCGCCGGATCGGCCAGCGCCGTCAGCACGACGGGCCACCTCCGGGCCGACTCGCGTGCGAGGTCGAGCGCGGTGTCCTCACCGGGCCGGGCCTCGCCCATGCAGCCCAACATCCCACCGGCGACCCAGGACGCCGAGTCGGCGATGTCATGTTCGTGGACGGTTGTGTCCCAGCCTTTTCGGGCGGCACGCCACGCGATCATGGACCCGATGACCCCGCCGCCGACCACTGCCAGCGTTCGTCCCATCGACTGCTCACCTCGTTCCTACGCCGGCATTACCCGGATCAGGTGTGACGGTCAGCGACGTCTCGGTCGCACTCTCAGCCCGGCGATCTCCCGGGCCCCCGCGTGTGTGTGGCCAGCCTACCGCCCTGCGCGGAACCTCCCCGGAGCGAGCCGGGCCCTGGCGCCATTAGATTGGCCACCGTGGATGCCCGAGATCGTTTGTCCGACGCCCGGCTCTATCTGTGCACCGACGCCCGACGCGAACGTGGGGACCTGATCTCATTCGTCGACCAGGTGCTGGCGGGCGGCGTCGACATCGTCCAGTTGCGCGACAAGGGGTCGGCGGGCGAGACCGAGTTCGGCGCGCTGGAGGCCGCGCGGGAGCTCGAGCTGCTGGCACAGCTGCGGGAGGTCACCATCCGGCACGGCGCCCTGTTGGCGGTCAACGACCGCGCCGACATCGCCGCCACCGCCCAGGCCGACGTGCTCCACCTCGGCCAGGACGACCTGCCGCCCACCGCCGCCCGCCGCATCGTCGGCGCCGACGTGGTCATCGGTCGGTCCACCCACGACGACGCCCAGGCCCGCGCGGCCGACGCCGACCCCGACGTCGACTACTTCTGCACCGGGCCGTGCTGGCCGACTCCCACCAAACCCGGTCGTCCCGCTGCAGGCCTCGGCCTCGTGAACGACGTCGCGGGCCGACCCACACGGGCACCGTGGTTCGCCATCGGCGGGATCGACGAGACGCGTCTGCCGGAGGTGCTCGCGGCCGGCGCCGAGCGCATCGTGGTGGTCCGCGCATTGACCCACGCGGCCGACCCGCGCGCGGCGGCGTCGGCTCTGCGGAAACAGATCACAGCAAACTAACGATGTCACAAAGGTGAATTGAGAACGGTTGCCACGGCACGCTCGTCGGGCTTACGCTCGACCCGCCATGACGCGCCTGCTCGTAGTAACCCGCCGCAGCGGGGTCTGATCCGACCGACCCCCCGCTGCGGGTCGTCGCGCCTGTTCGTTGGTCACTTCTCTCCTCTCGGAAAGACCACGTCATGAACTCAGCACCACACGCTCCCGACACCGTCGAGCGTTCCCGGCCCACACCGTCCGACCCGGCCGAGGCTCACTTCCGTTCCCCCCTGCCCCGCGGACTGCGCGACGTCGCACACGCGTTGAGCTGGGACAACTTCTACGCGACGTACGCGTGCGCCGGCGGCATCCGCCTGGGCAGCTGGTCGGCGACGCCCGGTCGTGGGGGTCTGATCGATTACCAGGCCACCATCGCCATCGGCGACCGCATCTGGTCGTTGCGGGAGTCGTCCACCGGCGCGATCGGCGCGATCACGGCCATGCTGCATGCGTTGGGGACCCCGATCGAGATCGTCAGCCTGCACCACCAGCGAACCGCCGACGGGTATGCGGGCTTCGTGCTGTGCGACGTCCGCGGCATCTCGAGCTGGGGCCTCGGCGTCGACGAGACCGCCGAGGCGGCCTACGTCAAGGCGATGATCTCGGCCGTCAACCGCTTGGGCTGAGAGACGAGGTCTCTACAGTCGACCGAGCGTGGACCGGAGCGTCGGCCAGCTGCGGGCGAACGCCGGGTGCAACGGCAGCTCGTCGACTCCGTGTTCGCTGACCCAGCGCAGCTCGGCCGACTCCACGTTCGCGACCGTGTCCACCGGGGTGTCGACGTCGGCGATGACGGTCGTGTAGGTCCACCCGCTCTCCGCCTCGTGGGTCACCAGCGATTCGCGGACGGTCAGCATCGTGCGCACGATGCCCGCTTCCTCGTCGGCCTCGCGCATCGCGGTGTCCTCGGGGGTCTCGTGCGAGTCACGTGCCCCACCGGGCAGACCCCACGTCCCGCCCTGATGGCTCCACAACGCGCGATGCTGCAGCAGGATCCCCGTGGTGCCGTCGGCCAGCGGCGCACGCAGCAGCAGCCCGGCCGCGCCGTGGCGACCCCAGTAGCGAGCACCGTCGGGGTCGAACACCCAACCGTCACCGTCTCCCCGCACCGCGCGTCCACCTCCTCCGCTCATCACGCTCCGGCGTGCCGCACCGACCGCCCTTCCCCGCAACCGTACGCAAACGGCAACAGACCACGGTGATCCCATGTCGCGATTAGAGTCGACCACGGAAGTCTTCAAGATCCGCCCGCGGAGCGAGAATCCGTCGGCATCGGCGTGGGCACACCCACGGATCGGGTAGTAGAAGGGACCTCGTCAGTGACCGGCGAAGCGGCGTCCGTGCGCTCCCGACTGACCCGTGGGACGACGACCATCCCCCGACCGATGTTGCGCCGCTCCGACCCCCGACCCGACCGCCGCGGTCCCCTGGGCCGCCGCGGCGCACGCGCCGAGCGTCGCGAGCTGCTCACCTACGCCCGCGACCGCGCGCAGTCCCCGCTCACATCGCTGCGTCATCTGGCCGGGACGAGTCCGGGCAAGCTGTTCATCATCGCCGCGGTCCTGTTCATCGGCGCGATCGCGACCGGGTGGTACTCCTCGATCAGCCTGGACAATCGAACCGCCGCCCTGCAGGCAACCATCTCCGACACCGAGCCCATCGCCGAGTCGTCGCAGATCCTCTACAGCAACCTGTCCATCGCCGACGCGTCTGCGAACGCCGCGTTCATCTCCGGCGGACTCGAGCCCGCGGCGGTACGCAGTCGCTACTCCACCGCGGTCGCCACCGCGGCGCAGGCACTGATCCAGGCGGCGAGCGGTACCGCCGAGGAGAACATGGACGTCCGGGCCGACCTGGACACCCTCGCCGAACGCCTCCCCGTCTACACCGGTCTGATCGAGTCGGCGCGGACCAACAACCGGCTCGGGAACCCGGTGGGTTCGGCCTACCTCGGTGAGGCGTCGAACCTCATGCAGACGACGATCCTGCCCGCCGCCGAGCGCCTGTACACCGCGCGGTCGAGGGCGATCAGCGATCCACAGAACCGGTTCACCAGCCCGCCGTGGGGTGTCTACGCCGCACTGACCATCCTGCTGCTGGCGTTCGTCGGCGCCCACTACTACCTGGCGCGCCGCACCCGCCGCCGGTTGAACCTGGGGATGTTGCTGGCCATCGGCGCGATCGTCATCGCACTGCTGTGGGTGCTGGTGGGCAGCCTCCTGTCGGTGTCGTCGACCAACAGCGCCGAGACCCGCGGCGCGCAACCGCTGCGGGAGCTGACCTCGGCGCGCATCCAGGCGCAGCAGGCCCGATCGGCCGAGACGCTGTCGCTGGCCCGGCGCGGGGACCGGGCGCTGCTCGAATCCCAGTTCACGGATGCGGGCGGCAAGATCCGGACGACCCTGACGGCCTATCTCGACGACAACGACGACGCCGATGCCGACGCGGCCGTCCGTCGCGCCCAGACCGCGCTATCCGCGTGGGCCGACGCCCATGCAGCCACCGTCGAGCGGACCAACGCCGGCGACTTCAACGGCGCGACGGCCATGGCCGTCGGCGACAACCCCGACGGTGCGGCCGCGGCCTACACCCAGCTCGACGCCGCGCTGGTCGAGGGCATCACCACCACCAGGACCACCTTCCGCGACGACATCAACACCGCCCGGGTGGTCATCGGCTACGCGGGCGGCGGAGCGCTCATCCTCGGTCTCATCGCGGCCGCGACCAGCGCACTCGGCATGGTGCCGCGGATCCGGGAGTACCGATGACCCGCACGCCGTCGAGACGGGTCGGCGTGTTCGCGGTGATCCTCGCCCTCGTCACGCTCGGCGTCACGAGCTGCCTCAATGCGCCCGCGCCGCCCGACGATCCGCCGTCGGCCAGCGCCATCGCGCCCACGCCGCCCGGTCTGACGGTGAACGCGCCGGTCGAGCCGCCGCCGAACCAGAACACCTGTGACGCGACCGCCAGCCTGCGACCCGGTCCGCTGCCGCCGGTCGGGCGGATGCCCCGCGGCTCGGCGATGGACGCGATCTTCGCGCGGGGCCGGTTGATCGTCGGACTCGACATCGGGTCGAACCTGTTCAGCTTCCGCGACCCCATCAGCGGCGACATCGAGGGCTTCGACGTCGACATCGCCAAGGAGATCGCGCGGGCGATCTTCGGCGACCCCGAACGCGTCGAGTACCGCATCCTCAACTCCAACGAGCGGATCAGCGCGCTGCAGAACCGCGAGGTCGACGTGGTGGTCAAGACGCTGAGCATCACCTGCGACCGCGCCAGGGACATCGCCTTCTCGACGGTGTACTACGAGGCGTCGCAACGGATCCTGTCCTTGCGCAGTTCGCCGATCAGCAACGCCAACGACCTCGCAGGCAAGCGCGTGTGCGCAGCACGCGGCACCACCTCCATCGGTCGGCTGCAACAGCGGGTGCCCAGCGTGCGGATGTCGACCGTGAGCACCTGGGCGGACTGCCTGGTCGTGCTGCAGCAGGGAGCGGTCGACGCGGTGTCCACCGACGACGCCATCCTCGCCGGTCTGGCCACCCAGGACCCGTACGTCCATGTCGTCGGTGCGAGCCTCGGCGAGGAGCCGTACGGCGTCGGTGTCAACCTCGAACAACCCGATCTGGTGCGCTTCGTCAACGGCGTGCTCGACAAGATCCGCGCCGACGGCACCTGGTACGAGATCTACAATCGGTGGCTCTCCATCCTGGGACCGATCTACTACCCGCCACAACCGACCTACCGCGACTGACGAGGGGGTGACGACGAGCGATGACCGATCGAGATGACGACCGCGACGACGGTGACGGCTCGGTGTCCACCCGAGCGGTGACCCGCGCCGATCTCGGTGTCGATGCCCCGGATCACGACACCCCGGATTCCGACTCCCCCGCCGACGACCGCGAACATTCGGAGGACTCGGCCCGCCCCGGGGACGACGTCGAGGTCGCGACGCAGGCCGCGGTACCCGACATCGCCACGCAGGCCGCGGTACCCGACATCGCCACGCAGGCCGCGGTACCCGACGTCGCGACGCAGGCGGTCGCGTCCCCGGATGCCGGCCCGTCGAGCTCGGCCACCACCGACGACACCGGCACCCGCATGGCGCCCCCGCTGCACAAGGTGTCCGGTCGTCGGAAGCGCAAGAAGCGTCGCCTCGGCGTCGGACTGGTCGAGGTCGCATGGGTCCGCGACATCGAGCCCGAGGACGCGGTGATGACCGACCCCGTCATCCCGGAGAGCAAGCGGGACTGCTGGCAGTGCGGGCGCGCCATCGGCCGGTCCGCCGGCCCCGACGTAGGCCCGCTCACCGGAGACTGTCCGCACTGCGGTGCGCACTACTCGTTCGTGCCCGGTCTCGCGCCGGGGACCATCGTCGCCGACCAGTACGAGATCACCGGGGCGATCGCGCACGGCGGTCTCGGATGGATCTACCTCGCCTTCGACCGCAACGTCTCCGATCGCGCGGTCGTGCTCAAGGGCCTGCTGAACTCGAAAGACGCCGAAGCGCAGGCGGTCGCGTTCGCCGAGCGCCAGTTCCTCGCGTCGGTGTCGCACCCCAACATCGTCAAGATCTTCAACTTCGTCGAACACCACGACGTGAGCGGGGCGACCTTCGGCTACATCGTGATGGAGTACGTCGGCGGCGCGACGCTCAAGAGCCTGACCACCGTCGACGGCGACTCGTCGCATCGCACCCATCTCCCCGTCGAGCAGGCGATCGCCTATCTGCTCGAGGTGATGCCCGCGCTGTCGTATCTGCACTCGATCGGGTTGGTGTTCAACGACATCAAGCCGGAGAACATCATGATCGGCGGCGACGAGGTCAAGCTCATCGACCTCGGAGCCGTCTCCCCCATCAACGGGTACGGACACCTCTACGGCACACCGGGTTTCCAGGCGCCGGAGATCGTCAAGACCGGCCCGCAGATCGCCACCGACGTCTACAGCATCGGCCGCACCCTGGCGGTGCTCACCGTACCGATGCCCATGGAGAACGGCCGATACGTCGACGGCCTGCCCGGAGTCGACGCGTCGAAGGTGCTGGCCGACAACGAATCGTTCCGGCGCCTGCTGCAGCGCGCCACCGACCCCGACCCCGAACACCGCTTCGCCTCCGCGGACGAGATGACCACCCAGATGGTCAACGTCCTGCGCGAGACCGTCGCGCGGACAACCGGCGTGCCCCGCCCGGCGTTGTCGTCGGTGTTCACCCCGCAGCGCACCACGTTCGGCACCGACCTGTTGCTCGGTCCGGTGGACGGGTTCTTCGATCCGATCAACTCCGAGACGTTCCTCGACCCCGACGACATCGCGGCCGCACTACCGGTGCCGCTGGTCGATCAGCTCGATCCGGCTGCCGGACTGTTGAACTCGGCCCAGTTGTCCGAACCCAACCAGACACTCGACACGATCCGGTCGGCCAAACAGGACGGGTTGTCGTCGTTGATCGGCACCGACCCGTCCGACGACCACCCGTCGCTCGAGGTCGATCTGGCCGAGGCCCGCGCCTACATCGAGCTCGGCGATGTCGACACCGCGCTCGGCCTGCTCGACATCACCTCCCGGCACCACCAGCACTCGTGGCGGATCGAGTGGTATCTGGGTATCTGCGCGCTGATGAACTCCGAACCCGAACTCGCGCACGAACGATTCGCGTCGGTGCTGATCGCCATGCCGGGTGAGGTCGCGCCCAAGCTGGCCGTCGCCGCGACCGCGGAGCTGATCGGTCGGTGGTTGCGCCGTGAGGCGGGCGAGTCGGCCGAGCGGGACACGTCGATCAAGCGGTGGAACGCGGTGGCGCTACGGGAGTACACCGCGCTGTGGCAGACCGACCGCGGCATCGTCACCGCCGCGTTCGGTGTCGCCCGGATGCGTTTCACCGCAGGCGATGTCGAGGCGACGGTCAAGGCACTCGACGACGTCCCGGCCACCAGCAGGCACTTCAACACCGCGTCGTGCACGGCGGTGCTGGCGCTGGTGCACGGACGCGAACCGGAGCAGGTGACCGGCGAGCAGATCCGCGAGGCCGCCCGCCGTCTGGCCGCGATGCCCGAGACCGAACCGCGTAAGCCGCGGTTGTCGATCATGGTGTTGGGAACCGCACTCGGGTGGCTCGGTGTCCACCCCGACCGCGCCTCGGACAACATCTCGCTGCTCGGGTTCCCGTTCACCGAACACGGATTGCGCGCCGGGCTGGAACGGTCGCTGCGCCGACTCGCACGCGCCACCGTCGATCGCGAGCAGCGTTTCAACCTGATCGACCTGGCCAACCTCATCCGGCCGCACACCCTGTTCTGAC
>NZ_JAEMTF010000037.1:20492-39577 GCF_016462415.1 Williamsia sp.
GGGTCAGCGGACCAGAGCGGCCGCCTTGCGGGCGATGGCCAGTTCCTCGTTGGTCGGGATCACCAGCACCGCGATCTCGCTGTCGTCGGTCGAGATCCGCCGCGCGTCGCGCGATCGCGCGGTGTTCGCGTCGTCGTCGATGACGATGCCGAACCGTTCGAGACCCGCCAGGCCGTCGCGGCGCACGGTCGGCGCGTTCTCGCCGACGCCGGCGGTGAAGACGATCGCGTCCACCCGCCCGAGGTCCACCAGGTACGCACCGACGTAGCGTCGCAGACGGTGGATGTAGACGTCGTAGGCCAGGGTCGCGGCCTCGTCCCCGTCGTCGACCATCGACGTGATGGTGCGGAAGTCGTTCTCGCCGCACAGCCCCTTGAGCCCGGACGACTTGTTGAGCATGGTGTCGATGGCGTCGACGTCCATGTCGGCCACCCGCCGCAGGTACATCACGATCGCCGGATCGATGTCGCCGCTGCGGGTTCCCATCACCAATCCCTCGAGCGGTGTCAGACCCATCGAGGTGTCGACGGCACGTCCGCCCCGCACCGCCGACGCCGACGCGCCGTTGCCCAGGTGCAGCACGATCAGGTTGACGTCGGAGGGGTCCCGATCCAGGAACTCCGCAGCTGCGCCACTGACGTATTCGTGTGAGGTGCCGTGGAATCCGTATCGCCGGATGTTGTGCCGCTCGGCGACCTCGTGATCGATCGCGTAGGTGGCGCTGTGCGGCGGGAGATCGTGGAAGAAGGCGGTGTCGAACACGCACACCGCGGGGACGTCCGGGAGCAGCTCACGGATGGCCTCGATGCCGATGAGGTTCACCGGATTGTGCAGCGGCGCCAGGCTCGACAGGCGATCCACCTCGGCGATGACGTCGTCGCTCACCAGCACCGGCTCGCTGAAGCTCGTGCCGCCGTGCACGACACGGTGCCCCACCGCGAGAAGGTCGCTGGTCCGCAGATCGGTGCCGCACTCGTCGAACAGGTGCAGGGCGCGCTGCAACGCCTCGCGGTGATCGGCGATGGCGCCGGCGGAGTTCTGCGTCTGCCCGTTCTGCGTGTGTTCGACCGAGGCGTCGTGCTCACCGATCCGCTCGACGATCCCCGATGCGATCACCTCGCCGGAATCGGGATGCACCAGCTGGTATTTCAGCGAGGACGATCCGGAATTGAGGACGAGGACCGCTCCGGATGCCGCGCCCACCGTGTTGCCACCGCTCACGACTGGAGTGCCTGGGCTTGGATCGCGGTGATCGCGACGGTGTTGACGATGTCGGAGACGAGCGCGCCGCGCGAGAGGTCGTTGATCGGCTTCCGCAGTCCCTGCAGGACCGGCCCGATCGCGACCGCGGATGCGCTGCGCTGCACCGCCTTGTAGGTGTTGTTGCCGGTGTTCAGGTCCGGGAAGACCAGCACCGTCGCCTTGCCCGCGACCTTCGAGTCCGGCATCTTGCTCTCCGCTACGGAGGGTTCCACCGCGGCGTCGTACTGGATCGGCCCCTCCACCAACAGCTCCGGGGCCCGTTCGCGCACGAGCTCGGTGGCCGAGCGCACCTTGTCGACGTCGGCACCGGAACCGGATTCGCCGGTCGAGTACGACAGCATCGCGACGCGGGCCTCGATGCCGAACTGCTCGGCGGTGGCCGCGGAGGAGATCGCGATGTCGGCGAGCTGCTCGGCGGTCGGATCCGGCACGATCGCGCAATCACCGTAGGCGAGAACACGATCGGCCAGACACATGAAGAACACGCTCGACACCGTGGAGACACCGTCGAGGGTCTTGATGATCTCGAACGCGGGACGGATGGTGTGTGCGGTGGTGTGGGTTGCGCCGGACACCATCCCGTCGACGAGCCCCTCGTGCACCATCATCGTGCCGAAGTAGGAGACATCGCCCATCACCTGTCGTGCCCGGGCGAGGTCCATCCCCTTGTGCTTGCGGAGTTCGGTGTAGGTGGTCGCGAACGACTCGAGATGCTCGGAGTCGCGCGGGTCGATGACATGTGCGGCGTCGAGGTCGACGCCGAGTTCCTGCGCCCGCGAGTGCACGGCGTCGGCGTTGCCGAGCAGCGTCAGATCGGCGACACCGCGACGGAGCAGACGCCCGGCCGCGCGCAGGATGCGGTCGTCCTCGCCCTCGGGCAGCACGATCTTCTTGCGGTCGGACTTCGCCTGCGCGATGAGCTGGTACTCGAACATCTGCGGCGTCACCACGGTCGGCGCCGACAGCCGCAGCCGTTCGAGCAGTGACGCCGAGTCGACGTGCTCCTCCATCAGGGTCAGCGCCGCGTCGATCTTGCGGACCGACTCGACCCCGACGCGACCGCGCGCGAGTGCCGCGGCCCGCGCGGTCTCGTAGGTGCCCTGCTCGCACGAGATGATCGGCAACGCCGGCTTGAGGCCCTCGACGAGCGACTCGATCATCGGGTGCGGACGGATGCCGCCGTTCATGATGATGCCGGACAACTTCGGGAAGCCCTGTGCCGCATTGGCGGTCACCAGGGCCAGCAGGACGTCGGAGCGATCGGCCGGGGTGATCACCGCGACGCCGTCGGTGAGGCGTTCGAGGATGTGCTCGGCGGTCATGCCGCCGACCATCACGCTCATCGCCTCCCGGTCGAGCAGCTCGGGGTCGCCGCTGAAGAGTTCGCCGTCGAGTGCGGTCATCAGCTCGGCCATCGTCGGCGACACCAACACCGGGTCCTCCGGCAGCGACCATGCCGGCAGGCCGGTCGTCTCCAGGATGTCCTTCACCGCCTCGAGCTGGTCGGGGTCGCACCGGTTGGCGATCAGGGCCACGGCCTGCGCGTGCGCGCCCTTGATCTCGGTGAGGCAGAGCTCGGCCAGCGCCAGCACCTCCTCGGGGGTGCGCTCGGCGGCCTTGAGCGCGAGCACCATCGGGGTCCCGAGGTTCGCGGCGATCCGCGCGTTGAAGCTGAGTTCCGACGGGCTGGCGACGTCGGTGAAGTCCGACCCGATCACCAGCACCGAGTCGCACTGCTCCTCGACGGTGTGGAAGCGGTCGACGATCTCGGCGAGGGTCGCCTCCGGGTCACCGTGGACCTGCTCGTAGGTCACGCCGATGCAGTCCTCGTAGGACAGGTCCACGGAGTCGTGCTCGATGAGCAGATCGAGGATGTAGTCGCGCTCGCCCGCCGCGGCCCGGGAGATGGGGCGGAACACACCGATGCGGCCGCCGGTCGCGGCGAGCAGGTGCAAGGTGCCCAGCGCGATGGTGGACTTACCGGTGTCGCCCTCCGGCGATGCGATGTAGATGCTGCTCGAGGTCGGACTCCCTGCACCCATGCCCCGATCGTAGTGGGCGCGGGTCAGTTGTCGTCGCCCCGGATCTGTCCGGGACCGTCACGCTTGGCCAGATAGAGGCGGGCGTCGGCGCGGTCGAAGCAGTCGACCACGCTCTCGCTCCCACGGAGAGCGGCGAAGCCCGCGCAGAACGTCTGCGAATCGGGCATCACCGCGCTCATCGCGCGCAGCACGGCGTGTGCCTGCGACGCCCGTCGCCCGGGGAGCGCGAGCGCGAACTCCTCGCCACCCCACCGCGAGAACAATGCATCCGCGCCGACCACCTCGGCTGCCGCCGCGGCGAACTCCACCAGCAGATCATCGCCGGCGCGGTGGCCACGGGAGTCGTTGTAGGCCTTGAACCGGTCGAAGTCGAGGACTGCCAGTACCAGCGGCGTCTCGGCCCGCGACGACGGCTCCTCGAATCGGGAGAGTCGCTCGAGCCATCCGCGCCGGTTGAGCAGACCGGTCAGCGGGTCGGTGACCGCGGCGGCGAGCAGTCGGTCCTCGGTCATGCGTCGGTCGGTGGTGTCGTGGATGACCGCCATCGTCCACCGGCGTCCACCCGGCCCCGACACCGCGCTCACCGACACCCACCCCCAACGGATGGTGCCGTCGGGGTGGACGTAGCGCTTCTCGAGCCGCAGATCGTCGCCCCGGGCGCGGGCCTGTGCCATCAGTCCCTCGACCGCCGCGTGCTGGGCGAGGTCGTCGGGGTGGGTGAACTCGCGCGACGACAACCCCGCGATCGCCTCCCACGCACGACCCACCATCGCGCAGTAGGCGCCGTTGGCCGCCATCAGCAAGCCGTCCTCGTCCGCCAATGCGATGGGGACGGTACTGGCCTCGAACATGACCCGGAACCACTCGTCGTCGACCCCCGTGAAGGTGGTGGCGTCATCGGTCACACGCTCATTGTCCACCGCCGCCGGCGACGCGGTCACCGGAGCGCATCGCCCATGCGGTGAACGCCGCGGCCAGCCATGCGAGAACTGCGAGCGCCAGGAACGTGATCCGCATCGCATCCGTCAGAGCGGCGTCCGTGGCGGGATCGACGGCCTGTCCCTGGAGGGCGTCAGCAGCAGAGGCTCCACCGACGCGGCCCGCGGTCAGACTCACCAGGACTGCGGCGGCCGCCGCGACGGCCAGTGACTCCCCGGTGATCCGCATCGTGTTGAACATCCCCGCGGCCGCGCCCGCCTTCGTCACCGGAACGGTGCTCACCGCCGCGTTGTCCATGACACAGAACGCCAACCCGACACCGATGCCGAAGACGAGCAGCGGCACCGCGATCCGCAGGGCCGAGTCGTGCGGAGCGATGGCCGTCATCCCGAACAGACCGGTGCCGATGCACACAGATGCGACGACGAGGATCATCCGCACCGACACTGCCGCGGTCAGACGACGAGCGGCGAGCGGGAGGAGCAGTACCGGCACGGTCATCGGCAACAGCGCCGCCGCGGAGGCGAACTCGCCGGCCCCGGCCACGCCCTGCAGGTAGATCGGCAGATAGACCAGCAGCACCACGAACCCGAAGGTCACCGCGAACGGTTGGCAGATGACGGCGGTGAACGCCGCGCTGCGGAACAGTCGCACGTCGAACATCGCCGCGGGGTTGCGCAGTTCCACGACGACGAACACCGCGATGAGGACGACGGCCGCCACGAACGACGCCATCGCGGGCGCCGAGAGCCAGCCCTGCCCCGACGCGGAGACGAAACCGAACGACAGCAGGGCCAGGGCGCCGCCGAATGTCACCATTCCCCCGACATCGAGCCGACCTGCCTCATCGTCGCGGGACTCCGAGGCCATGCGCGACAACACGAATGCGATGCCCGACACGATCGCGATGGCCACGAACACCGCACGCCACCCGATCATGCCGAGGGCTCCGGCCGCGACGGGACCGATGGCGAGCCCCGCCCCGAAACTCGCACCGAGCATCCCGAAGGCCGCCACCCGCAACGACCCCGAGGTGGCATGGGCCAACACCGCGGCCCCTGCCGACACGATGCCCGCGGCGCCGAGTCCCTGGACTCCGCGCAGGATGTCGACGACGAGGATGTCGGGGGCGGCTGCGATCCCCGCGGCCGACAGCGCGAAGATCGCGATCCCGGTACGGAGCACCCGTCGGCGGCCGACGCGATCGGCCAGGCTCCCCGCGGCCAGGACAGCGGCCGCGAAGATCGTGTTGTAGGCGTTCTGTACCCACTGTGATGCCCCGGAACCCGCGCCCAGTCCGTGGGCGAGATCGGGAAGGATCACCGCGGGTCCGGTCACTGCGAAGGGCAACAGCATCGACGCCGCAAGCACCGCGATGATCGTGAGCCGGACCCGGGGCGAGATGTCGGTGGCGCCGGAATGTGGTCTCGAGGACGAATCGGATGCATTGATGTCCTGTGCAGATGTGGTCATGGAGGTCAGCGTGGCGGCAATCCACGCCTGTCATCCAGGCCGAGTCACACCGGGGGTCGCGGCCACCGGGGACCTGTCAGGACCACCCATATCGCTGCGAACCGCGCGATGATCATCTGATGACGATCACCGAACTGGGGGCATTCCTACAGGCGCGCCGGGCGGCGGTGTCACCGGCCGACGTCGGATTGCCCGACACCGGGCGACGCCGGGTACCGGGTCTTCGCCGCGAAGAGGTCGCGACGCTGGTGGGAGTGTCGACGGACTACTACGTGCGGTTGGAGCAGAACCGTGGCGGGAGGCCGTCGGAGTCGGTGCTCAACGCGATCGCGGCGGCGCTGAACCTCGACGGTGCGCAGCGAGCGCATCTCTTCGATCTCGCACGGCCCGGTAAGCGGCTGCACATGCCTGCGACCATCTCCGGCGAGCGCGTCGGGACGGCCACGCTGGCGTTCCTCGACACCCTGACCGTTCCCGCGATGGTCATGACGCGGTGCACCCAGGTGATCGCCTGGAATCCGTTGGCCGCGGCGTTGCTCGCCGACTTCGACGAGATGGACGACCGCGACCGGAACATGGCGCGGTTGATGTTCCTGGACGAGGAGGTCGTTGCGCGCCATCGTGACTGGGAGAGCGCAGTTCGCGATGTCGTCGGAATCCTGCGGATGACCGCGGGGGCAGACCCGGAACACGCCAATCTGTCGGCACTGGTGGGTGAGCTCGCCGTGCGCAGCGACGTCTTCCGACGCCTGTGGGCCGAGCACCACGTCTACGAGAAGGCGCACGGCCCCAAGCTCATACGTCACCCGGATGTCGGTGACATCGACCTCACCTACGCCACCTGGCTCATCCCTGACGCACCCAACCAGATGCTCATCACCTACACGACCGACCCCCGATCGCCGTCGGCGCAGGCGCTGGCGCTGCTCGGATCGCTGGCGGTCTCCGCTGCGACGCCCGACGTGGAGATGTCACGCGACCACACATGATGTGGCTCAGCACATCGGGACGGACACCATGTGTGCCCGTCCCGATGTGTTGATGCGCCGCCCTCGCCGTCAGGTCAGCTTGTAGACCGTCTGACCACCCACCGTCGTGGCGGTGTAGTTGGCCGCCACCCAGCTCGCGATCTCCGTTGCGCTGGAGCTCGATCCACCGGGACCACCACCCTGACCACTACCGATGTAGTACCCGATCTTTCCGTCCTGCACGTACTGGATGAACTCCGCCAGCGTCGGGGTGGGGTCGCCACTCCATCCGCCGATGGCCATCACCGATGTGCCGCTGGCGATCTCGATACCCGACGCCGACTGCGATCCGTTGGTCGCCGCGGCCCACCTGGTGGTGGTCGCCGTGAGCAACGCGGTCAGCTCGCTGCTGGTGGACTGGCCACCCATGCCTCCGGTCCGGGCGGCGGTCTGACCGGATGCGGTCGGCGACTGCCCGCCGCCGGCGCCGGTCGGCGCGGAGCCACCGGCCTGCGCGCCCTGCGTGCCTGCGGTGCCGCCGGGCCGCATTCCGCCCATGCCGCCTCCGGGGGCGCCGCCCATTCCGCCCGAGGAGTCCGATGTCTGGACGGCGGTCGGGATGGATCCGCTGTGCGCGGTGGCCGAGGTGGCGATCCCGAAGGCTGCGGTGGAGCCGAATCCCGCCAGGGCGCCGACGATCACGGCGGCGGCGACGGCTTTGCGGAAGCCGAGGCGTCCGCCGACGAGGATCACCAGGATGGCGAGGACAGCGGCCGCACCGATCAGCCAGCGGGTCCACACCGGACCGAAGTCGGCGCGGTCGAGCAGCACGATCGACCAGCCGACGGCGAGTGCGATCATGGCGCTCATCGCGATCCGACCGTCCCAGCGGTGCCGCAGATTCCAGGCGAACACCGATCCGAGACCGACGAGCGCTGCGATGGCCGGGGCCAGGGCGACGGTGTAGTACGGGTGGATCGTGCCGCTCATGAAGCTGAAGATCAGCCCGGTGACGATGAGCCAGCCGGCCCACATCAGCAGTCCGGCCTTCTCGACGCGGCCGAGGCGCTCGGCCTCCCGGACCCGGATGAACTGTCGGACAACGAGGTACAGACCGAAGACGATCACGAACAACGCGACCGGGAGCAGCCAGGAGATCTCGTACCCCATCTCCGAACCGAACAGGCGGTTGAGTCCGGTGGCGCCACCGAAGCTCGACCCGGCGGCACCGTTGCCACCCATTCCGCCGCCGCCTCCGCCGCCGCTGTTACCGAGGATGCGTCCGAGGCCGTTGTAACCGAGCACCAGATCCATGACGGTGTTGTCGGTGGAGCCGCCGATGTAGGGCCGCGATCCGGCCGGCCACAGTGCGACCACGAGGACCCACCAGCCGGCGCCGACGATCAGCGACACCGCGGCGATGAGCAGGTGGCCGATCCGCTTGAGCCAACCGGTGTCGGCCAGGAGCAGGTAGACCAGCGCGAACGCGGGCAGGACGAGGAGCCCCTGGAGCATCTTGGTGAGGAACGCGAAGCCGAGGGCGACACCGACGAGGGCCAGCCACTTCCACGATGCGGTCGGGACCGCGCGGACGAGGCAGTAGGCCGCCGCGACCATCAGCAGCACCAGCAGCGCGTCGGGGTTGTTGAAGCGGAACATCAGGGCGGCGGCCGGGGTGAAGGCCAGCACCGCACCCGCGATGAGTCCGGCCGCGACACCGCGTCGCGGATCGGAGACGCTGCGACGGATCAACGCGTAGAGCAGGGCCACGGCGGCCACACCCATCAGGGCCTGCGGCATCAGGACGGCCCAGCTGTTCATGCCGAAGATCCGCACCGACAGCCCGGTCACCCACAGCGACGCCGGCGGCTTGTCGACGGTGATGAAGTTCTGCGCGTCCAGCGATCCGAAGAACCACGCCTTCCAGCTGGTGCCGCCGGCCTGCGCCGCCGCGGCGTAGAAGGTGTTGGCGTAGCCGTTGATCGACAGGTTCCAGATGTAGAGGATCGCGGTGACGATGAGCAGCACCGGCAGTGGCGCCTTCGTCAGCAGCCGTGACCGCATCGACGGTGTGCTGGATCCGTTCCGATGGCGACCACCGTCGGGGGCCGGATCGGCGCCCGGGGGTGCGGGTGCGAAAAGGGTGGTCATGATGCCTCCGTGTGAGCGTGGCGGTCGGCGGTTGTCCGACCGTGATGCTCATACGATGCGACGACTTGCTCTTCTGACCCTGGGCAGAGGCTGGGAGAATCCTGGGAGCGGACCCGTCCACAACAGTCACGACTGGGCTGCGGTGTGTGCACTGCGTACAGATGACCGCTCAGCGGTGACGTTTGTGGATGGTCAGCTATGCGGGAGATTCAGTCGGATAGTCGAGGGCACGACAACCCTCGAGCAGGCGGTGGTCGTAGGCGACGACCGCAGTGAGTTCGGACCGGATCTGAGCGGCCGACGCCAGATGGATTGCGTCCAGCGAACGCAGCGTGGCCGGACCGATCGTCTCGGCCAGCGCGATCACCCGGTCCGAGATCGGGATGATGTCGAGCAGATCGATGACGCCGCGGGCGCGTTCGGTGAGTCCCGGTCCACCTGCTCTCGACGCCGTGCGCATCAACTCGACGCTGCCGAGAGCGCTCGTCACCGCCGACTCGCCGGGACGCCCAACGAGCCATCGAGTCAGAGAATCAGTTTCTTGCTCGCGCACAACGAGTTTGACGAGCGCCGAGGTATCGAGGTAGATCACCGATCCTGACGATCCTCGTCGAGAAGACTTGTCAGGCTGCCCGCCGGCAGACGACTGGTATCGATCGCACCGAGTCCCGTCGGATTCTGCGCCGCGACGATCACGCCGGCGTCGATCAGAGCCTCTCGCGTTCGTACACTTTCGGTGACCGGCACCAGGCGCGCGACCACTCTCCCGCGATTGGTCACCTCCAGCTCTTCCCCTGCCTCGACCTGCGCAAGGTATCGAGACGCGTTCTGCCGCAGCTCACGGATACCGATAACCCTCATATCGCCAATGTAGCACCTGGAGTGCTACATCGCCGATCGCGTTGGGCCACCACGCGAGAACGAGGCACCCGACACGGGAGTGCGGGGACCCGCAGCGGCGGATCAGCTATCGGCGATGGCGGCCTGGCCGCCCACACCACTGACCGTGGTGCGCAGGGCGGCGGCGGTGACCGCGTACATCGACGACTTGATCTCACCGATCGTCCGACCCCGCGTGTTCTGATGCGTCCGGGCGTACTCCAGTGCCGCCGGCAGCACCTCGTCGAGCGTGACCGCGTTGTCGATGATGCCGAGCTCGTTCGCCTGCGCACCGCCGTAGCGGCGGCCGGTCACGAGCATCTCGTGATTGACCCGCGCGGGGACCTTGTCGGCGACCAGCATGACGCTGCCGGGTGCGTAACTGGCGCCGATGGTGACACCGGGCATGCACAGGTAGCCGCGGTCGGATCGCATCACGACGTGGTCGTGGGCGAGCGCGAACAGTGCGCCTCCGCCGAAGGCGTGGCCGGTCACCGCGGCGACGGTGGGCATCGGGAACGTGAGTATCCGGCCCAGCAGGATCTGCACGCTCTCCACGTACGGGTCGACGTCATCGACGTTGGCCAGCACCCAGGCGGTGTCGAGGCCGGTCGAGTAGAACTTCCCGAGGGCGGTGGTCACCAGCGCGGTCGGACCGTCACTCGCTTCCACCTCGTCGAGCAGCTCGTTGATCCTCGAGACCTGCGTCGGACCGAACACGTTCTCGTCGTCGCTCGCCCCCTCGTCGTTGAGGTGCAGGACGAAGATGCTGTCATCGCGTGTGAGGTGAGGCACTCCCGCACCATATGTCAGCGCAGCACCGCGTCGACCACCAACTCCGCCACCTGCTCGTCGGTCATCGAGCTCCCGGGGATCAACATGTGCGAATACACGATGCGCACCATGAACTCCGATGCCGCGCGCGCAGTGGGACGCAGGGCGGCCGCGAGCTCCGGTTGGGCGTCGAGGTCGGGCAGGCATCGTGTGACGATCACGTCCACCAGCGTGGTGTCGGTGGTCCGGTCGTCACCGCTGGCGACCAACGTCGAGACCAATTCGGCAGGCTCGTTGCGCAGGAGATACTGCAGCGCCTCGTGGTCGCGGATGTAGCCGAGCACCTTCACGATCAGCGTGGAGATCTTCTCGCGTGGATCGTCGACGGCCCCGATCCACGTGTCGATCTGATCGTGCAGGATCGACACCTCGCGGTCGACGATGGCGGCCAGCAGTTCGTCGCGGCCACCGAACACGCGGTAGGCCGTCGCCCGGCCCACACCGGCGTGACGCGCCACCGACGTCAGGTTCAACGCCTGCGCACCGAAGCGCGACACCACCGACACGGCGACGTCGACCAGCCGTTCACGCTCCATGCGACGACGGTAATGGATCGTCACCGGCGATCGGGAGCGACGTAGGCTCGGGTCACCGCTCGAACCAGTCTCGCAAGCAGCGCCGGGGCACCCGCTGACGTGTTCGTCGTGGCGATCAGGTGGTTCGGACCCTGCGCGAAGGATTTCCTTGACCGATCCGAGAGTGCGCGCCGTGCTGCGCGACACCGGGCGCATCCTCGGCCGCGGCGATCTGGCCGGCGCCGCCGGGACGATGACCTACTTCGCCGCGATCGCCGTCGTGCCCTGGGTGTTGCTGGCCGTGTGGTCGACGACCTGGTTCGACGGCGTGGACGACGCCGAGCGGCGACTGTTGCAGCTCCGGATTCTCATCCCTCCGGAGATGGGCGCCCGGCCGGTCTTCGACACCGTCGTGCACACCGGCACCCACCTCGGGCTGCTGGGAGTCGTGGTCATGCTGTTCCCGGCATCGTTCTACGGCGAGGGGCTCCGCCGGGCGTGCGTGCCCATGCACGAGTGCTCCGATCGGTTGACGAGCTGGCGCGGCCGCGTCTCGATGATGGCGTTGATCGTCCTCGTACCGCCGCTGACGTGGATCTACGTGCGGGTCGGCACCGAGCTCATCGGGTTGTCGCCGGAGGGAGGTGCCGACGGCTGGGGATCGTTCGCGCTGCGCGTCTGGGCCGGTTTCACCTCGACCTGGCTACTGATGAGCGTGGCCCTCACCTGGGTCTTCCGCGCGGTCACCCCCGGCCGCCCCCGATGGTGGGTCGCGGTCGTGGGCGCGACGGTCACCGCGTCGTTCGTGTCCGGGTTCGCACAGGGGTTCCTGCTCTTCCTGTCGATCGGCATCGACGTCGGCATCCCCTACGGCGGCCTGCGCGTCGTGGGAGGCGTTGTGGCCGTCGGCTTGTGGCTCTACGTCATGCACATCCTGATCATCACGGGGTGGGCACTGACGCAGGCGATCGATCTGCATCACGGTCGAACGCAGCAGCCGGCACCGCATCCGGACGCAGTTGATGACGGATCGCCACCAGCAGCTGCGCCATCCCGATGATCGCGAGCACCGAACCCACCACCCCGATCGACGTCACGAGCACGGGACCGGTGACGAACGACGCGGCGTCGACACCCCACTGACGCAGGCACCACAGCGCCCCGACGGACAGCGATCCGAAGACCGCGACCAGGACTCGAGAGGGTCGCTCCCACAGCGTGATCCGGCCCGGACCGTCCATCCCGGCGGCCTGGGCCGTGGCCCGGACCGACTCCAACAGGAGAGTGATCAGAGCGAGCACGATCCCGAGCCACGGGGGCATGCCGAGTACGACGAGCACCCCGATGAGCAGTACGTCGGAGCAGCGGTCGGCCAGCGGGTCGATCACCTTGCCCCACCGGGAGACCGAATCGGTCTGGATCGCCAGCGCACCGTCGACACCGTCGAGAACGGCGGCGAGGGTGACGACGGCCGCGGCGAGGAGCGGCCACCACCGGCCCAGGGCGGCGAGTCCGGGGGCGGTTGCCATCACCACGACCGTCGACCACGTCACCACATTGGGCGAGAGGCGAACCCGGGCAAGAGGTCTGGCGCATGCGTGGGAGAGCACGACCCATCCCGAGATCCACCGCGACGCGTCGGCATCGACACCGCCGTGCAGTTGCGACCACCGCTGCAGGGTCTCCTGGCGTGTCGTCGGGGCGGTCATGACCGGCCGTCCCGTGTGTTCTGGTGGACGATGTGTCGTCGGTGCGACATGACGTCGATCCTCTGCCAGGCCGAATCACGAGGCTACGCAGCGCGATCGAGATCGGACCACGACGGTCGGGGACGGCGGTGCCGTACGAGACAAGGCGTGGGAGATCGGGCAACGACCCGGGGTTCCGGGCCCCCGACGATGTCTCGGCCTGGAAATCGGCATCATCGGGGCCAGAGCTAACTGTGTAACCCGGTCCCCCGACCATACCCCGGGCGCAGGTGTGTCGACCCGTCAGCGCAGGGCGGCGGGTCCGTCGACCGGGTCGGCGTCGGGCACATCGAGCGCCTGCGCCCGGACCCTCGGCCGACGTCTGCTCCACGCGACGCCACCGAGGCACATGGCTCCGCCGACGAGACCGATCGCGGTCGGGACCTCACCGAGGGTCGCCCACGACAGCAGGATCGCGATCGCGGGAACCACCAGCGTGGTCGCCGCCATCTTCCCGGCGTCGGTGCGCGTGAGCGCGTAGGCCCAGGTCGTGAACGCGATCGCGGTCGGCCCGACACCGAGGAACACGACGCCGACGATCGCGCCCACGGGCGCATCGACAACCTCTCCCACGGCCTGCGGCGCGAACGGGATGGTCGCGATGAGGCCGGCCAGACATCCCACCCAGGTGGCGGTGACCGCGTCGACCGTCTTGAGTGCGACCTTCTGCATCAGCACGCCTGCGGCGTAGAGCACCGCGGTGATAAGACCGAGCACGACACCGAGCATGTCGTTGGTCCCGCCTGCGCTGCCACCGAACGCGATGAGCAGGACGCCGGCGAAGGCGACCACCATGCCGATCACGAGCGGACGCGGGAAGCCCTCACCCATGAAGAGGCCCGCGAAGACGGCGACGAGGATCGGCGCGAAGTTCACCAGCAGAGCGGCGGTTCCGGCGTCGAGGTGTCGTTCGGCCCAGTTGAGCAGCACGGTGTACGCACCGAACCAGAGCAAGCCGTAGCCGATCACCAACCCGAGCGCGCGTCCCCGCGGC
This sequence comes from Williamsia sp., assembly GCF_016462415.1. Taxonomy (GTDB): domain Bacteria; phylum Actinomycetota; class Actinomycetes; order Mycobacteriales; family Mycobacteriaceae; genus Williamsia_A. Next base: position 34,299 of record NZ_JAEMTF010000037.1, read on the forward strand.
AGCGGCTTCCGGAAGCGCAGCGCGATCACGGCGAGCCCGATGAACCCGACCAGCAGTCGGCCGAAGGCCAGCGCACCCGGCGAGAAGTGCTCGCCGACAGACCTGATCACGACGAACGACGACGCCCACAGCAGCACGGTGGTCAGCGCGGCCAGGAGAGCGAGGTTCACACGGTCGGTCACACGCGCCATGATGCCCTTTCGTCGGCGTTCGTCGATCACAGCATCCCGCCTCCGAACGCAGTGGATCCGGCGGCTTTCGGACATGACGCTGCCCGCAGGGCCAGATAAGCACAAGCTGTTTGTGCTTGATGATGATTAAGTGCGGCTGTAGCGTCTGTCGACATGATCGATGTGCACCGCCTCCGCGTGTTCCGGGCCGTGGTCGCCGACGGATCGATCGCCGGCGCCGCCTCCGGGCTCGGCTACACCTCGTCGGCCATCAGCCAACACATCACCGCCCTCCAACGGGAGACCGGCCTCGCGCTGCTCGAACGGCAGGGCCGCGGCCTCGTGCCCACGGAGGCCGGTCGCATCCTCGCCGAGCGCAGCGCGGTGGTGTTCGAGCGCCTGGCCGACGTCGAGGCGTTGATCGGCGATCTTCGACACGGCCGGGTCGGGACGTTGTCGGTCAGCTACTTCTCGTCTGCGGGCGCCGCATGGATCCCGCCGATCGTCGCCGCGCTCACCCGCGAGTTCCCGAAGCTGCGGTTGGACCTGCGATTGATCGAACTGCGCACCGAGGGCGCCGATCCCCCCGATGTCGAGATCTTCGTCGACGGGGCGGAGTCGTCAGATCTCACGGGTTACCGGACGTATCCCCTTCTGTCGGACCCGTACTACGCGGTCGTCCCGCGGACGAACCCATTGGCCGGGCGAGCGTCGGTCGAGCTCGGCGAGCTCCGCGACGAGGCGTGGGTCGACAACGACGTGGCCCGCGGTCCGTGCCGCCAGGTGTTGCTCGACGCCTGTGCCGCAGCCGGTTTCACCCCCAGCTTCGGGGTCGAGACGCAGGACTACCCGACGGCGATCCGCTTCGTCGCGGAGGGGGTGGGCATCACGGTGCTCGCCGAACTCGGGCTCGGCACACTCCCCGACGCCGTCGTCGCGATCCCCGTCACCGACCCCACACCGACGCGTCGGATCTCGGTGCGTGTACGAGAAGTGGTCGCAGACAACCCAGCGGTGGTGCGAGCCCTCGAATTGCTGCGCGCACGCGCCGGCGTCGGCCGATCGGCGGCTGTCAGTTCGGGATGACGTTGCTCGACGTCAGATCGGGGACAGTCGCGTAATCGTGCGACTCGTCGTCACGGGTGACGAGGAACGCGGTCAACATGACCATCGACCACGTCGACAGCACGAACGCCTGGATGATGATGAGCAACGGAATGATCGACATGGGTACTCCCGGGGACACGGGGCCTTCGGCCCCAGGGATCCACACTGACCCACGAATGGTGTGCAAGCACCCACGGTAGGTGCGGCACGTGCCTCTGTCGAATGCATGTACGTCCGGTGTGAGCAGGTCGACACTGCCCCTGAGCAGGTGCTCAGGGGCTGTCGACGACCGGACGGATCAGACCGAGAGCTTGCGCAGGCGTGGCTCGAGGTCGTTCTGGAAATTGGTGAGGAAGCGCTGCTGGTCGTGTCCCGGGGCGTGGAACACGAGGTGGTTCAGGCCCGCGTCGGTGTACTGCTTGACCGCCTCGACGGCCTCGTCCGGGTCGGAGGCGACGATCCAGCGCTTGGCGACCTGCTCGATCGGCAGTTCGTCGGCGAGGCGTTCCATCTCCGTGGAGCTGTTGACGCTGTGCTTCTGCTCCTGTGTCAGCGAGAGCGGCGCCCAGAACCGGGTGTTCTCCAACGCGAGGTCCGGGTCCGGGTCGTACGAGATCTTGATCTCGATCATCTTGTCGATCTCGGCGACGTCACGCTCGGCCTTCTCCGCGCCCTCGGCGACCGCGGGCAGCAGCTTGTCGGTGTAGAGCTCCATGCCCTTGCCGGAGGTGCAGATGAAACCGTCACCGGAGCGACCGGCGTAGCGCGCCACCACCGGGCCGCCGGCCGCGACGTACACCGGGACGGGCTTGTCCGGGATGTCGTACATGTAGGCACCCTGGGTCGTGTAGTACTCACCCTCGAAGTCGACCTGCTCACCGGTCCACAGCTCGCGCATCAGTTTGATGGCCTCGCGCAGACGGGCGAAACGCTCCTTGAACTCGGGCCATTCGCCCTGGAACCCGGTGGCGTACTCGTTCAGCGCCTCGCCGGTGCCGACGCCGAGCATGATGCGCTCGGGGTACAGGCAGCTCATCGACGCGAACGCCTGCGCGATCACCGCGGGGTTGTAGCGGAAGGTCGGGGTCATCACCGACGTGCCGATCTGGACGCGCTTGGTGCGCTCACCGACCGCCGCCATCCAGGTCAGCGAGAAGGGGGCGTGACCACCGTTGTGCCGCCAGGGCTGGAAGTGGTCGCTCACGGCCACCGAGTCCATACCGTGCTCCTCGGCCGAGACGGCGATCTCCACCAGCTCTCGCGGATCGAACTGCTCTGCCGAGGCCTTGTATCCGAGTTTCAGTTGCTGTGCCACTGCTCTTCTCCTGCTCACCGGGGTTCCGCCATCAGATGACCTACGTCGCTGACCTCCAACCTAGCGCTGACGCCCGAGCGCGCGTTCGGCGCGCCGTCACCGGCGGGGAGTCGGCGGATCGATCGCCAGGGGGAGGTCGAGACGGAAGGTGGCGCCCACACCCGGACCGTCGACGTGGACCAGCTCGCCCCCGTGCGCCCGGGCGAGTCCGCGGGCCACCGCGAGGCCGAGACCTGATCCTCCCGACCGCCGATCACGGGAGTCGTCCAGGCGGACCATCCGCTCGAAGATGCGTGCCCGGTCCGCGACGGGCACGCCAGGGCCGGTGTCGGAGACGTCGACGTGCGCCCATCGGTCCGACCGGGTGATCGAGACGGTGACGGTCCCACCCGGGGGTGTCGCATGACATGCGTTGTCGACGAGGTTGGCCAGGATCTGGCTGATCCGCCCCGGATCGGCGACCACGGACACCGGTTCCCCGCCGACTCGGACATCGACCTCGGGGTGGAGGAGCGCGACCCGGGCAACCTGGTCGGATGCGAGCGCCAGCAGATCGGTGGTCGCCATCGAGAGGGCCACGCCGGCGTCGATCCTCGCCATGTCGACCATGTCGTCGACCAGCCGCCCGGCTCGGCGGGTCTCCTGGACCAACAGCACCAGCAGTCGCTCGCGATCCTCGACCGGGGTGTCGCGATCGGACTGCAGCAACGTCTCGGCGATGGCCTGGACTCCGGTGACGGGCGTGCGCAGTTCGTGTGCGGCATCGGCGACGAATCGTCGGACCGATTGCTGAGCCGCACGTTCCCGGGCCTCGGCCCCTTCGAGGGAGTCGAGCATGTCATCGAACGCGGCCGCGGTCCGCCCCAGCTCGGTGTCCGGCCGACGCGGGGAGAGACGTTCCCCGCGATGCCCGCGGGCGATCGACCGCGCAAGGGCGGTCATCGCGTCGAGCGGCGCTAACGCGTAGCGGACACCGACGAGGAGCAACCCCGCGGTGATCATCAGGGCGACGAGACCGGTGATGACCATCCCCCACAACAGCCGGCCCCGAACGCTGTCGAGGATCCGGTTGTCCACCGAGAGGGTCACTTCGGCGCCCTGCGCCCAGGCCCGTCCACCACGGAGTCGGATCACTCGGCGCGCCTCGCTCTCCGAGGGCGGCAGCTCTCGGCCGACCACCGTGCCGTCGGCCAGGGTGAGTTGCGCGCGAACAGAACGTCCGTCGATTCTCGCGATGAACCCCTCGGGAGTGGCCGCGGTGCGTGCGAGTTGGCGGGCGTAGGTGGCGCGATCGGCGAGCAGGTTGTTGACATCGCGGTGAGCGGCCACGGTGAACAGCGTTCCGGCGATGGCGATCACGGCGATCAGGACGACAGTCAACACCGCGACCGCGATGACGGTGACGCGCGTGCGCAGTGACCGGGTCTCGAGTTTTGCCGACGGGACAGTCATGACGGCACATCCGTGGGCCGCGCACTGTCCAGGGTGTAGCCGAGGCCACGTTCGGTGTGCAGCAGCCGAGGCCCGTGCTCCTCGAGCTTACGGCGCAGGGCGCTCACGTGGACCTCGACGAGGTTGGGGTCGTAGTGCTCATATCCCCATACGGCCGTGAGTATCTGGGTCTTGGTCAGCACCCGGCCGCGGCGCCGGGCCAGGAAGCACAACATGCGGAACTCGGTGGCGGTGAGCGCGATCGGGCTGCCCCCGCGCAGCACCCGCGCCGCGTCGGCATCGACGACGAGGTCGTCGACGTGCACGATCGTGGACCCTCGACCGCGCCGACGCAGCACGGCGTCGACCCTGGCGACGAGCTCGGCCATCTCGAACGGCTTGATGACGTAGTCGTCGGCACCCTCGGTGAGACCGTGCAGCCGGTCGCTCACCGCGTCCCGCGCGGTGACCATGAGGATCCCGGCGTCGGTACGGCGGCGCACGATCTCGAGAAGGGCGAACCCGTCGGAGCCGGGCAGCATCACATCGAGGAGCACGGCGTCGGGTCGGAACTCGGCAAGATCCACCTCGAGTCGGTCCCCGTCACCGCGTGCGACCACCGAGTGCCCGGCGGCGGTGAGAGCGGCGGCGATGGCGATCCTGATCGGCGTCGAGTCCTCGATGACCAGGATCGAAGAGCCCATGGGTCGAGTGTGCCAGTGGGACCGGCGCGATCAGCCCGGCTGCGTCGTCGCGCTCGGCGGCGGGCTCGTGGGGGCGCCCGATTCGCCGGTGTTCGCAGCACGCTTGGCGACGCGGGTGGCTGTGATCGTGCCCGACTCGTTCTTCCCGACCACCGCGATGCGGTCGCCGACGACGAAATCGGACTGCTGCTGCGGCTTCTTCACCGTTCCGAAGCGCGTGTTCTGCCCGATGGTGACCGTCACCGTCCTGCCGTTGCGCGCGGCGACCGTCCAGGAGGGGCCGTTTTCCGCGGTGATGGTCCCGATGGTGGCACCACGCGCTCGTCGCTGGGCGCCGTTCTGCCCCCTGTTCTCGCGCTTCTGGCCGCCGTCGGCGGAATGGACCTGACGGGAGTGCGCCGACGCCGAGCGCCCCTGGTCGTCGTTCCCGGTGGCGGCCCAACCGATGCTCCCGCCGACCACGCCGCCGATGACCAGCCCGGCGACGCCGGCGATGATCCCGGTGCGACGCGATCCGGTGAACCAGCTACGCGATCTGCCGGTCGGGGGCGG
>NZ_JAEMTF010000038.1:0-4315 GCF_016462415.1 Williamsia sp.
AGTCGTAGATGACGTCGAGCCTGCGCCGACGAAGCTCGGCGAGCCCACTGCGCATGGCCTGCAGCTGGTCGGGTGTGTGACCCACCCAGTCGGTGAGTTCCCCGACGATCAGCACCGGCGCTTCGGTGCGGTACGAGCACGTGGGGTTGCCGGGCAGCTTCTTGTCGGTGACGTTCGGGTCGTCCTCGATCTCGCCCTGGGGTTCGACGAGGTAGATGCGCGGTGGTCCGTCGCCTACGGCCATCTCGGCTCCCCAGGCGGCCGCGTCCAGGGTGCGGGTGACATAGACGTGCTTCAGACGACGTCCCTTCTCGTAGTTCGACTCGTGGCCGGTGAGCAGCAGATCACCCGGCGCGAGGTCGGCCCGGGTGCCGTGCAGGTAGCCGCCCGATTCGTGCACGACAAAGGGTTTCGGTGAATTCGTCATGGTGTCCGTCCGTGTCGATGTCCGATGGCCGGATGATTGTGCGGCACCTGCGGGGTCTTGCCGCAAGACCCCCTGTGCGCTATACCGTGAAGTGGGACGAGAACACCGCAGTCGGTGCCGTACCCATTCGAGACACGAACCACCAGCGCAACGCCGAGGGGGCCGCACCGCGATGTTGTCAGGGCGCAGGTCCTGCTCGCCACGGACAGCGGTCGTGACGCTCGCGGTCGTCGTAAGTGTCGTGGTCGGTGGCTGTGCCGCGCCGTCGGACCCCTCGTCTCAAACGGGATCGCCCTCCGCGTTGGCCCCGTCGACCGCCCCGGACTGGGCGGGTCTGGAGCAACGGTCGGGTACCCGGATCGGGGTGGTCGCTCTCGACACCGGGACCGGCAGGACGATCGCCAACCGAGGCGACGAACGCTTCCCCATGCTGTCGACGTTCAAGGTCCTCGCCGTCGCGGCATTGCTGCGCGCACATCCGCGCTCGACGGGGTACTTCGACCAGGTCGTACGCTTCACCGCCGCCGACATCGTGCCGAACTCGCCGGTGACGAGTACCCGCATCGACTCCGGCATGTCGGTCGACGAGCTCGCGCGTGCGGCGCTGCAGTACAGCGACAACACGGCGGGCAACCTGCTCCTCGGCCGATTGGGCGGGCCCGGCGCGGTGACCGCGTTCGCCCGCTCGATCGGCGATCCGGTGACCCGTCTCGACCGCCGCGAGACCGAGCTGAACACCGCGATCCCGGGCGACCCGCGCGACACCTCGACTCCCGCCGCGGAAGCGTCGAATCTGCGTACAGTCCTGCTCGAGGCGCCCGACGCAACGGTCGCCCCGGCGAAACCGGACCGCGAACAGCTGGTCGACTGGATGATCCGGAACACCACCGGAGCGACGAAGATCCGCGCCGGGTTGCCGGGATGGACCGTCGCGGACAAGACCGGCGGCGGCGACCACGGTTCGGCGAACGACGTCGCGGTCGTCTGGCCGCCCGGTGGAGGGGCGCCGCTGGTGCTCGCGATCATGACCGTCCGACCGGCTGACTCGACCCTTGACGCCGATCCGAACATCATCGCGGCGATCACCCGCACCGCGGTGCGTGCGCTGCGCCCGGACGCGGGCTGACGAGCTACCGACCGAGCGTTCGGGCCAGCCGCCTCGCCTGCGGATTCGGCACACCATTAAGTTGGGGACATGACCGATGAGTCGCCCACCGCCGTGACCGAGGCCTGGCGCGACTACGGCCGGGCCAACCTTCCCGCTCCGCTCGCCGCCGCGCTGTCTGCCTTTGCCGACCAGGGCTACCACGGGACCTCGGTCCGCGAGATCGCGTCCCGTGCCGGGCTCTCGGTGCCCGGTCTCTACCACCACTACCCGTCCAAGCAGTCGATGCTCCAGGGGCTGCTCGAACGCACGATGTCGGATCTGCTGTGGCGCACCGAATCGGCCATCGCCGCTGCAGGCGACGACCCGGTGGACCAGTTCGACGCCGTCGTCGAGGCACTGCTGCAGTTCCACATCCATCGCCGCGAACAGGCGTTCATCGGCTCCACCGAGATCCGCAGCCTCGACGCCGACTACCGCCGGATCTACACCGGCCAGCGCAGACACCAGCAGACGATGGTCGACGAGGTCGTCCGCGCCGGTGTGGCGGCAGGCGTGTTCGTCACCGGTGTCCCCGAGGACACCGGACGCGCCATCACCACGATGTGCGTCGGGGTGTCCACCTGGTACAAGCCCGACGGCCGCCTGTCGCCCGAGGAGATCGTCCAACGTTTCCGGCGGATCGCCCGGGACACGGCCGGCTACGTCGGCCCACCGAGAGACTGACCCGCCCGGGCGGCGCCGAGACCCGGTCGCTGCTCGATCATCGACACGAAGCACGAGGAGGTGCGTCATGGCCATCGATCTGCGCTACAACGCGGAGGTGACCGACATCGTCGCGGCCACCGAGCAGTTCATCACCGACACGGTGCTGCCGCTCGAGGACGAGTTCGCAGGTGACCTCACGGCCGCCGGGGGTGACGACCTGCGCGTGGAGATGCAGGGCAAGGCCAAGGCCGCAGGCATCTTCGCGCCGCACGCACCGGTCGAGTACGGCGGCCTGGGCCTGAACATGTCCGACCGTGCGCCGGTGTTCGAGGCCGGCGGCCGATCCGTGTTCGGTCCCTTCGCGCTCAACATCAACGCCCCCGACGAGGGCAACGTCCACATGCTGGCCCACATCGCCTCCGAGGGCCAGAAGCAGCAGTTCCTCGCGCCGCTGTCCGCGGGTGACGTGCGCTCGGCGTTCGCGATGACCGAGCCGTCCCCGGGTGCGGGATCGGATCCCTCGGCGCTGGCCACACTCGCGACCAAGGTCGACGGTGGCTGGAAGATCAACGGACACAAGTGGTTCATCACCGGTGCGGACGGCGCAGGCTTCTTCATCATCATGGCGCGCACATCCGGCGAGCCGGGTAGCCGCGGTGGTGCGACGATGTTCCTCGCCCCCGCACCGGACAAGGGCATCGAGATCGTGCGGCACGTCGGCACCATCGACAAAGCCGGTATCGGCGGGCACTGCGAGATCAAGTTCCACGACCTGTTCGTCCCCGACGAGAACGTTCTCGGTGAGGTCAACGAAGGCTTCCGCTACGCGCAGGTCCGTCTGGGCCCGGCCCGGATGACGCACGTGATGCGCTGGCTCGGTGTCGCCGTGCGGGCCCACGAGGTGGCCGTGGACTACGTCGCGCGGCGCGAGGCGTTCGGGACGCGGCTCGGCGACCTCGGGATGATCCAGGCGATGGTCGCCGACAACGTCATCGACCTGTCGGCGTCGAGGGCCCTGCTGATCAAGGCGTGCCACGAACTCGATCTCGGTCACAACGCCGGCGATGAGACATCGATTGCCAAGACGTATGCCGCGGAGGCGTATTCGCGCGTGCTCGACCGGTCGATCCAGATGTGCGGCGGCACGGGTGTCACCGACGACCTGCCGCTGGCGCGTCTGCAGCAGGAGCTGCGGCCGTTCCGGATCTACGACGGACCGTCGGAGGTGCACCGGTGGGCGATCGCCAAACGGGCGGTCGGTAGGGCCAAGAAGGCGATCGACGCGCAGGACGTGCGATGACCGCGTCGCTGCCCGGCATGGATGCCGCGGCACTGAAGACCTTCCTCGTCGACTCCGGGGTCGAGGTCGTCGCCGACCTCGACGTCGAACTGATCGCGGGCGGGCGTTCCAATCTCACGTTCATCGCGACCGACGGCACGACGAAGTGGGTGGTGCGTCGTCCGCCGACGAGCGGTCTGACTCCCTCGGCACACGACATGAACCGCGAGTGGAAGGTCACGCGCGCGCTGCAGGACACCGCGGTCCCGGTCGCGAAGACGATCGCTTTCGACGCCGAGGGCACCGTCCTCGGGGCGCCGTGCACGGTCGTGGAGTACATCGACGGGACCGTCATCCGCTCTGCGTCCGACCTCGACGGGATCGACGACCCGACCGTGGAGCGCAACGTCACCGCGCTGATCACCGCGCTCGCCGACCTCCACCGGGTCGACTACGACGCGGTGGGTCTCGGTGAGTTCGGTAGGCCCGAGGGCTTCGTCGCACGACAGGTCAAGACGTGGACCCGTCAGTGGGAGCTGGTCAAGACCCGCGAGCTGCCCGACGTCCACGCGTTGGCCTCGGCGCTGGCCGAGAACATCCCCACCGACAGTGCGAACTCGATCGTGCACGGCGACTTCCGCGTCGACAACACCATCCTCGCCGCCGACGACCCGGGAGTCGTTCGCGCCGTGGTGGACTGGGAGATGTCGACTCTCGGTGACCCGCTCACCGACGTCGCGCTGATGTGCGTGTACCGGCAGCCGATCTTCGACCGGGTGCTCGGGCTGTCGGCGGC
>NZ_JAEMTF010000038.1:4415-27933 GCF_016462415.1 Williamsia sp.
GCGACTGAGAGGCCTGACGGTCTCGCTGCTGCGTAGGCCCGTCGTGTGCTGGGGAGTGGCTGCGGGTTCCCCCTCACTGACGATCGACCAGGGGTAGGAAGACCTCGTCGACGATGCTCTCGACGGTGGCGCGGGTCAGTGGGGGCCCGAAGATCAGCTCGTTACGGAGCAGGTCGAGCGGGACCGCAGCGACGCGTGATGTCACAGCAGCTGTTGGGATCTCGCCGCGATCGGCCGCACGATGCAGCATTGTCGTGATGAACGGCGGGGTGCTGTGCACCAATGTATTTCGTAGGTCCGCCAGCTGTGTGCCGGTCTCTTCGAAATAGGCCGCCAGACGCACCGTCATGACGGCGACAACGTCAGCGCGCTGCCGCCCGAACGCTTCGAGCAGCGCGATCACGTCCCCGCGCAGAGACCCGGTGTCGGGTGGCTCGACGTGGTTGTTGTCGTAGTAGTGCTGGATCGCCGCGCGCACCAGATCGGGTTTCGTCGACCATCTGCGGTACACCACCGGACGGCTCGTCTCCGCACGTTCCGCGACCCGTTCAAAGGTGATCGCCGCGTAGCCGACCTCGACCAACTCCGACCACGCCGCCTCGAGCAGAGCTCGATCCAATGCGGCTCCGCGGCGTCGCGTCGCCCCCGTCTTAAGACTCATTTGCGCATCCTATCCGTGCGACCTACTGTGCCTTTGAGTACACGAACGTATCTTAAAGGAGTGGCGCGTATGTCCGCATCAGTCGGTGTCTCCGCCGGGGCGTCGCCGGGCCTGGATCCAGGGGTCGTGAAGATCGCACTCGCCGTCATCGCCGGCGGAATCGCGGTCATCTTCGACGCCACCATCGTCAGCATCGCGCTGCGAGAGCTGACCACAGACCTCCACGCGTCGCTGGCAACCATCCAGTGGGTCAGCACCGCCTACCTACTGGCCATGTTCGTGGCCATACCACCGACGGGGTGGCTGCAGGACCGCCTCGGCGGCAAACGGCTGTGGATCGCGGCGCTCGGCGTGTTCATGCTGGGCTCGGTCCTCTGTGCAGTCGCCTGGGATGCACCCAGTCTCATAGCTTTCCGGGTTCTGCAGGGACTCGGGGGTGGCGTGATGATGCCACTGATGATGACGTTGATCATGCAGGCGGCCCATGGCCAGAGCATGGGCCGCCTCATGGCGCTGGTCGGACTTCCGGCTTCGCTCGGCCCGATCCTCGGACCCGTGATCGGCGGCGTGATCCTGCACTGGCTGGACTGGCCATGGCTGTTCCTCGTCAACGTCCCGTTCTGTGTGATCGGTGCGTGGCTGGCCTGGCGAATCCTGCCCGACGACGGACCGGTCGCCGGTCCAGGCCGAACCCTCGACATCGTCGGGTTGACGCTCGTCGTGCCCGGACTCGTCACGGTGATCTTCGGCCTGACGAACGTCAGCAGGACCGGTGGGTTCGCCCGTGACGACGTGTGGATCCCAGTCGTCGCCGGCGTCGCCCTGCTCGTGGCTTTCACGGTGTGGGGTGTCCGGCGAGGCAGCCGCGCACTGCTCGACATCCGTCTGCTGGCCCACGGGCCGCTTGCCGTCGGATCATTCTCGCTGGCAGTCATGTCCATCGCCCTGTACGGGTCGATGTTGATGCTCCCGCTGTACTTTCAAGAACTCCGTGGACACGGTGCGCTGGGGGCCGCGCTGATCCTCATCTCCCAGGGCGTGGGCGCACTGGTGTCGCGCACGCTGGGCGGACGGCTCACCGACGACGTCGGGCCGCGGTTCGTCGCCATCCTCGGATTCGCGATCCTCGCCGCGGCAACGGTGCCGTTCGCCCTGGCCGGCACATCGACCCCGTTGTGGTGGCTGATCGTGGTCCTGTTCATCCGTGGGGTGGGACTCGGCCTGGTGATGACACCCATCATGACCGTGTCGTTCACCGGCCTGGTGCCGACACAGATGCCCGACGCCAGCGTCATCACCCGCGTCGCCCAACAGGTCGGCGGATCATTCGGCACCGCTGTCCTCGCCGTCGTACTCGAAGCCTCGACAGTCGGTGGCCGAGACAGTGTCGCCGGGTTCCACCACGCCTTCTGGTGGGCAACAGGATTCACGCTTGTCGGAGTGATCCTCGGGTTCCTGCTGCCAACCCGGCTCGCTCTCGAGTGATCGCACCGCCGGCACTCCTCGACCGCTGTCTGACGCAGTCAGTCAGGCAATTCAGCGGAAGGTCATCAACCGACGATCGTCGGCGTGATCGACGTGCGCGTGGTCGTTGATCGAGACGACCGATGCGCCCGATGATCCGATCAGGATCTTGGTGACAGACGTGTTGATCATGGTGCGGGCGATGGCGAGCCACCGCTCATCGTCGATGCCCCACAGGCGCGCGACGACTGCGGCGATCGTGCCCGCCGATGACACGGCCACCACGGTCTTGCCCGACCCGGCGTGCGCGATGAGGTCGTCGAACGCATCGTCGGCGCGCTGCCGATACTGCGCATAGGTCTCCGACCCGACCGCGATCCGGGCGATCCAGTCCGACAGCGCCCCGTCGAGCTGGGCCTGGAATCCGCGCTCGGTCGCGTTCTCGGTCCGTTCGCGGTCCCCGAGGATGGAATCGATGTCGTACTCGTTCCAGCGCGCGTCGATCGCCGGCTCGATGATGTCCGACTGCTCATCGATGATGCGCGCCAACGTCTCTCGTTGGCGCGCCAGGTCCCCGGACACGGCGTGGTCGATACGCCCGACGCGTGCGGCGAGCGCCGAGCCGGCCCGGCGGGCCTGCTCGGCGCCCAGATCCGTGAGTCCGCCCTCGGCCTGCGCCCACGCTCCCGCGCCGTACGCCTGCGCGCGGGCCTGACCGTGCCGGACCAAGTAGAGGACTCCCATGCCCACCATCATCGCGAGGTGGCCGACTCCCGGTCCGCATCGGGTGCCGATCCGGCGCCGTCATCACCCGTCCGCGACCGTAGGAGCAGGCCGCCCGCCACCGCGGTGACCCCCAGCAGGACCGCTCCGGCGAAGGCCGCGCCGTGCAGGCCGCCGACGAATGCCTCGCGTCCGGCGTGCAGGATCTGCGCGCCGGTCTCGCCGCCCACGCGTCCCGCTGTGGCGACCGCGCCGGCGAGACTCTCCCGCGCCGACGTGTCGACGCCGGCCGCATCACTGTGGAAACTGTTGCGATACAGCATGTTCAGCACGCTGCCGAGCAGTGCGATGCCGAGGGCCCCACCCAGCTCGCTGGTCGTCTCCAGCAGGCCGGCGACCGACCCGGCCCGGTCGGCCGGCGCGACCCCGACGATGTGGTCGGCGACCAGAGCGGTCGTCGCGACGAGGCCGGCCGCGAGCAGGCCGGCGCCGACGAGCACGGCGAGCAACGACGATGTCCCCGTCGTCGTGGCCAGCACGAGGAACCCGGATGCGGCGACCGACAATCCGCCGCTGATCACCGCGGGCCTGCCGAATCGGGCCGCGAGCGTCGTCGATGCGGGCGCGGCGAACCCGACCGCAACCGTGGGTGCGAGGCTCCACAGTGCGGCGGTCAGTGGTGAGTAACCGAGCACCGACTGCAGGTACTGCGTCATCAGGATCGCGTTGCCGATGACGCCGAACATCGCGATGAGATTGATCCAGATCGAGGTCGAGAAGCGGCGATCGGAGAACAGCCGCAGATCGATCAGTGGGTGCTCGAGCCGCAGTTGTCGCACCGCGAAGGCTGTCCCGGCGAGCACCCCGGCGACGACGATCCCTCCGTTCGTGAGGCTCCACCCGTCGGTGGCCATCGACTTGATCCCTCCCACGACCGGCAGCAGTGTCGCCAATGCGAGAACCGAACTCACCAGGTCGATCTGCCGGGTCGGGTCGCCGGTTCCGGCCGGCAACAGGAGAGGTCCGACGAAGAGCAGTGCGATCATCACCGGCACGTTGATCAGGAAGACCGATCCCCACCAGAAGTGCTCCAACAGGAATCCGCTGATGATCGGTCCGACCGCGACACCGCCGGACATGACCGCCGTCCACGTCGCGATGGCGGTGGTCCGCTGCTTCGGGTCGTCGAACAGGTGCCGGATCAGCGCCAACGTCGACGGCATCAACGTCGCGCCCGCGACACCGAGCAGGGCTCGCGCCGCGATGAGCGTGGTGGCGCTGTCGGCGTAGGCGGCCAGTATCGACGCCGCGCTGAACCCGACGGCACCGATCAACAACAGGCGCCGATGCCCGATGCGATCGGCCACGGCGCCCATCGTCAGCAGCAGCCCGGCGAGGACGAACCCGTAGACATCGAAGATCCACAGTTGTTGCGCCGGGCTGGGATCGAGATCGGCGGAGATGTAGGGGACGGCGAAGAACAGGACCGAGACGTCCATGGACACCAACAGCATCGGCAGGCACAGGGCGAGCAGACCCCACCAGGGCGATCGCTGAACGAACATGACCAACTCCTAATTGTGTATGACGTCATCTGTTTATGACGTAAGCGGATAGTAGGACCTATCTGCGTACGTGACAAGCAGTTGGGTAGGATCGGGGCCATGACCAGCGACGTCGTCACCATGCCGAGGTATCTCGAGCTGCTCTGGGAGCGCGACACGAAGGTGCGCCGCGGCCCCAAGCCCGGCGTCGGCATCCGCGACATCGGTGCGGCGGGCGTGGCGATCGCCGACCGCAGCGGTCTCGACGCGGTGTCGATGAAGGCGGTGGGCGCTGCGCTCGGGATGACGACGATGTCGCTGTACCGCTACGTCGACTCCAAGGACGAGCTGTGGATGGTGATGCTCGACGAGGCCTATGGACCGGTCGAGTTGCACTGGGCCCCGGGCGACGGGTGGCGAGCGCGCGCTGATCGGTGGGCGCGTGCATTGGCCGCGTCGTTGGTGCGCCACCCGTGGGTGGTGTCGGTGCCGATGCGCCAGGCCCCGGTCACCCCGCACGTCCTGTCGTGGACCGAGGCGGGTGTGCGCGCGTTCGACGGCACGGCGCTGCCCGCCCAGGAGAAGATGTCGTCACTGCTGGTGCTCGATGGGTTCGTCCGCAACCACGTCCGACAGTCGCTGCAGCTCGGTGCGATCGCGTCCGACGGCACCGCGTCGCCCGACGACGGCGTGTACGAGGCGACGATCGAGGCCGTCGTCGACGAGACGCGGTATCCGGCGCTTCTCGCCGCGGCCCGGGAGATGCGCGACGGCGACGGCTCCGGCTTCTACGACGACGAACTCGACTTCGGACTCGGTGTCCTGCTCGACGGCCTCACCGCGCGCGTCGACGCCCGGCGGTCGCGTTAATCCGCTGTGAGCGGAATCCCTTGAATGACACGGGCCGAGTACGCGGGGCACCACTAGGTTGGGAGGCATTCCCGTATCGCAGACACCGGAGGCATCGATGGCAGATCTCCACGTGGTTCCCGCTGAGCAGACCGAGCCGGCGCGCACCGAGGGTCCGTTGATGCGCGAACTGCTCGGAGACACCCTTCGTTCGGCGCGTCGTCGCCAGGAACGCACCCTCAAGGACGTCGCCGAGCGTGCCGGCGTCTCGATGACCTATCTCTCGGAGATCGAGCGCGGCCACAAAGAGGCGTCGTCGGAGGTCATCAGCGCGATCACCCGATCCCTCGGCGGCGAACTGGTCGATCTGCTCACCGAGATGACCACACGTGCGATGCCCGTCCGTCCGACCGGCGTCGCGATGCGGGCGGTGGCCTGAGCGGCTCGCTCAGCCCCCGATGTTGGGATTGTCGTCCTCTGTGATGTCGACGCCGTTCTTGCTCGACGACGAGGTGATCGAGCTGATCGCCGAGTTCACCGAGTCGACCCCGGACGCGTCCCCGCCCTTGACCTTGTCGAAGGCGTCCTGCACGGTGTCGCCGATCTTCGCCAGCGGCGCCGCGATGGCCTTGCACAGCGTGGGGTTGGCCTTCACGTCCTCTGACGCCAGGCGCACCTCGCGTTTGATGAACAGTGCCGCGACACCGCCCTTGACGAACGCGGTCACGCGCCCGTCGGCCCCCTTGGAGAACGTGCCCGCCTTGTAGGGCTTGTAGAGGTAGCGGTGGAAGGCTCCGAACGCGAGTCCGCTGTGCAGCACGAACTTGGTCTTGGCGAACGAGGTCGTGTTGCTCGTCGGGCAGTCCGAGCCGCCCGCCTCCGACGACACGGCACTCGCCGACGGCGCGCTGCTGCTCGATGCGGAGTCCGACGAGGACTTGCAGCCGGTGGCGATCAGCGCCGGCGCCAGCAGGATCACCAGGACGAGCATCAACTTCTTCATCGCATCTGATTACCACACCGCGGCGTCACAGCCCGTAGATGTCCGAATCGGTTGCCGCGCAACCGGTCAGAACGGTCGCGAGCGAGCGGTGCGGTCAGCGGATGCCGAGACCCGGGACATCGGGTTCGGCGGTGGCGGAGGCCGCCGGCGGTTCGGTGACGACGCTGTCGGCGGCGAGGGCGGCGAACATCGCCGCGATCGCGGCCGGGTAGGTGTACTCGGTCATGGATGACCTCCAGGTGGAGCTGAAGAAGTTCTCCGGCTACCAGGTGGTATCGCTGCGTACCCGCCTGTCGTTACCGACGCGCGGCGACGATCAGCCGATCTTCTCCGGCATCGCATCGTGCACGAGCAGGGCGATCTGCACGCGGTTGTTGAACCCGAGCTTGTCGAGGATGTGGGAGATGTGGCTCTTGACGGTCGCGATCGACACGAACAGCTCTCGGGCGATCTCCGCGTTCGACGACCCCTGCGCCACCGCGACGGCCACGCGCACCTCACTCGGTGTCAGTTCGTCGATCTGGTGGGTCGCCCGGACCTTGCGTTCGTCCGGGTCGGGGTCGGTGACCTGTTCGATCAGTCGGCGCGTGACCTGCGGCGAGAGGATGGGGTCGCCGGCGACGACGGAGTGCAGCGCCGCGATCAGGTCACGGGGTGGCGTGTCCTTGAGCAGGAACCCGCTCGCGCCCGCGCGCAGCGCACGCATGACGAGGTCATCGGCGTCGAAGGTCGTCAGCATCACCACGTGGGGAGGGTCGGGGAGTGCGCGCAGCCGTTCGGCGGCGACGAGACCGTTCACGCGCGGCATGCGGATGTCCATCAGGACGATGTCGGCGCGGGTCTGCACGGCGAGGTCGGGAACGTCCTCACCGTCGGCCGACTCGCCCACGATCTCGATGTCGGGCTCACCGCTGAGCATCGTTCTCAGCCCGGCACGGACCAGCCATTCGTCGTCGACGAGCAGCAATCGGATCGGCTCAGACACCGACGGTTCCCTTCTCCCACGGCAGTTGGGCCGACAGTACGAAACGGTGTTCGACGACGCCGTGCTCGAGGGTCCCGCCCGCGAGCGTGACCCTCTCGTCGAGCCCGGCCAGGCCCGAACCGGCGCCGGGGATCTTCTCCCGGTCGCAGGTGTGGTTGAGCGGTTGACTGATGGTGATCGACAGGCCGCTGCCCGGCCCGCCGACGATGTCGACGCTGACCGGCACCGCACCGGCGTGCTTGCGCGCGTTCGTCAGGCCCTCCTGGACGACACGAAACGCCGTGCGCCCCACGACCCCGGGTACCTCGTCGCAGGCCTCGACCTCGACAACGGCGTGCACCGGACTGCCGGCCTGGCGCGCCTCGTCGAACAGGGTGTCCACCGTCGCCAACGAGTTGGTCTGCGCGGCGAGATCCTCGGAGTCGTCGCGGAGCATGGTGATGACGTCGCGGAGATCCTCGAGCATCTGGTGGACCCCGCTGCGGATGACCCCGGCGGCGCGCGCGATGTCGGCGGCCGGGGCGTCCGGTCGGTACTCCAGCGCGCCGGCGTGCACGGAGAGCAGGCTCATCCGATGGGCGAGCACATCGTGCATCTCCCGGGCGAGGCGTTCGCGTTCGACCGCTCGGGCCGCGGCGAGGCGCTCGCGCTGCTCGGACTCCGCCCGTCGCGCGCGCTCGGCCAGCGAGATCAGCAACTGGCGCCGATTGCGGATCGACGTGCCCCAGCCGACCGCGACGCTGATCATCAGCAACAGGAACAGTGTGGTGGCCCAGAAGCTGTCGGGCCCGCCGATGATGAGGTAGTTGGCCAGCCCGGTGCCCGTACCCAGGAACGCGATGCCGATCGAATAGCGCAGCGGTCGGTGCACCGAGACCGAGAAGATCGAGAGGTAGGCCGCGCCGCCGGCCGCCGCGAACGGGATCGAGAGCACGTTGATGACGATCGCGACGATCACCGGGAAGTGGCGCCGCCACAGCAGTCCGATGCAGCTCGCCACCCCCGCGACGATGTCGATGACCAACATGGTCGTGTTCGCGTCGTCGAAACGCGGCGCGACCGCGACGGCGCCGATGCCGACCGCGAGCAGGATCACCAGCGCATCGACCAGCACATCGCGCGCGGAGCGTCGTCCGGTGAGCGGACGCGGATCGTTCTCCAGTTCCGCGCGGACGGCACCGGGCAGCCACGGACGACGTGTCGCGAGGCGCACCGGGGCGTCGGAGATCAGGGCCATTGTGTGTCCATAGTGGGCCATCTCCGCGGTGACGCGCATCCGGCCAAAGGATGAACGCGCTGTGCCGATCCCTGCGACCGATGAGTTCTCCGGGCCGATGATGTCAGTACCGGTGCAAGCACACACCCCTTCGAACCCAGGAGCCCGCCGTGTCCCGCATGCTGTTCGTCAACCTGCCCGTCGCCGACGTCGCCACGTCCCGCACCTTCTTCACCGGACTCGGCCTCACGGTCAACGAGGCCTTCTCCGACGAGAACACCGTGTCGCTCGTGCTCAACGATCAGTGCACGATCATGTTGCTCAACACGCCCCGCTTCACCGACTTCATCGTCGGCGATATCTGCGACACCTCCTCGGCGCACGAGGTCTTGCTCGCGATCTCGGCGGACAGTCGCGACGAGGTCGACCATCTGGCCGACACCGCGCTCGCCGCAGGCGGGTCAGCGTGGAAGGACCCACAGGACCACGGATTCATGTTCGGCCGCAGCTTCCGAGACATCGACGGGCACGTCTGGGAGGTCGTGTGGATGGATCCTTCGGCCGTTTCCGGGTGAATCCTGAACCCGTTGGTGTCCTCTGAGCTGCACTGACAGGGCTCTGCCGGGCGATTCTCAGAAATTTTCTGTACCCGACCAAGCCGCTGCGGCACCGGCTGCGAATGCCCTACATGGAGACGCTGCTCCGCCTGTACACGGTGGAACACCGAACAAGGAGCTGCTTCCTGCGTCAGTTTCGTTGCAATCTTGTGATTGTCGCGTCCTGATGCGTCGGTTCCGTTGCGATCGAGCGCCGTTGCGTTCGGTGGGCTTCAGAGCTGTCATGATCTCGATGACTCGAAACGCAGTCGACAACGAGATTCGTTGCGGCACAGAGTGAAAAGAAGGAATCACCCCATGATGATCAAGTACCGCAAGACCGTGGTGGCCGCCGCCATCGCCGCCGTTGCCATCCTCCCCGCCGCTGCTTGCTCGAGCGACGACTCCTCTGACTCGGGCAGCTCCTCGAGCGCCGCCGCTTCGGCACCGGCCTCGTCGGCCGCCGCCGAGAGCACCCCGGCTCCCGTCGCGACCATCCCGGCACTGACCGGTCGCGACACCGCGGTTGCACTGGACACCGGCTTCACCGATGCCCTCACCGCCCTCAAGCTCACCCCCGGCGTCGTCGGTGGAGCCAAGCTGGAGAACGGCTCGCTGGTCTTCCCGATCACCGGTGGCAACGTGACCTACTACACGCCCGGCAGCATCCAGCCGTACGTGCAGGGCAAGATCGAGCACGCAGGCGCCGGCTTCTCGCTGACCGCGGGCGACACCAAGGTCGACATCACCAACCTGACCATCGATCCCGGCACCTCGAAGCTGATGGCCGACGTCGCCGTCAACGGCCAGGTCGCCGCCACCCAGGCGATCGTCTTCGACCTGGACGGCAGCACCCTGAAGCCGCTGCAGGCCAACGAGGCCGACGGCACCGCAGTCCTGGAGGGCACTCGCGTGCTGATCTCCGAGACCGCTGCCGGTCTGCTCAACCAGACCTTCAAGACCGACGCTGTGAAGGCCGGTCTGCTGGTGGGCATCGCGAAGATCACCGTCAACACCAAGTGATCTCCCGCTGCCACTAGGTAGCACGCACGAACAACATCGGCCGCCGGGTTTCGCACCCGGCGGCCGATGTGTGTGTTGGGGCGGTTCAGTCGATCGGTGCGACGGTCTCGGGCAGCCCGAATCGCGCGAAATCGCCGACCATGTCGTCGGAGAAGAACGCGATCGCGTGATCGACCTTGCCCTGCGCCGACAGTTCGAGCACCTGCAGCTGGAACGGACGGTGGACGCCGTCGGCGCCGCGCATGTACAGCCCGAACGCCGGCTGGCCGTTGGCGGTGGTGGGCAGCAGGATCTGATCGCCCGCCTTCTCGGCCGGGCAGTTGCGACGGATCAACGTGCCGATCTGTTCGCCGCCCTGGTACCAGCCGGTGAACGGCGGCATCTCCCAGATCGATTTGTCGGTGAACATCGAGACAATGGCGTCGACGTCGTAGTTCTGGAAGGCGGCGCAGTAGCGTTCCAGCGTCGCCCGCTGGGTGGCCTCGTCCGGCTCGGACATCGAATCCCGCTCGGGAGCAACCTCTTTGACCTGTGCACGGGCTCGCTGCAGGAGACTGTTCACCGTGGCGACGGTGAGGTCGAGGGTGTCGGCGACCTCGGCTGCGCGCCACTGCAGGACATCGCGCAGGATCAGGATCGCGCGCTGACGTTCCGGCAGATGCTGCAGAGCCGCGATGAACGCCAGTCGAATCGACTCCCGTGACCCGACCACGGCGGCGGGGTCAGCGGTGTCGGCGGGAGCCGCGGTGTCGCCATCGGCGAACGGCTCGAGCCAGGGGACCTCATGGTCCTGCAGGAGCGGGGCGGTCGGGTCGTACGCGTCGCCTCCCAGGCCGGATGGCAGCGGACGCTTCTTCTTCGTCTGCAGGGCGGTCAGACACGTGTTGGTGGCGATCTTGTGCAGCCACGTCCGCACCGACGCGCGCTGGTCGTAGCCGGCGTACCCGCGCCAGGCGCGGATGTAGGTCTCCTGCACGAGGTCCTCGGCGTCGTGATGCGACCCCATCATGCGGTAGCAATGCGCCATGATCTCGCGCCGATACGGCTCGGTGATCGCCAGGAAGTCGTCATCGGTCGTGGTCTGCACGGTCATGCGCAGAGATTACGGCAGAACCCGGACATCCGACCAGGGAAAGTGGTGATCAGGACGTCCAGAATCCCGCGCCGTCAGCGGTGTGGGAACCCACCCTCATCGCCTGGATCGGTCAGCGCTCTCGCGTACGCGGTGGCCGAACGCCGGTAGCGCGGTAAATGCGGGATCAAGGCCTCGAGCGCCACTCGCAACGCCTCGTCGGGCTCGCCGGCATCGCGCAGCGCCAAGGCGAGGAAGACCGCACGCGCGTCGCCGATGGACGGGTCGGGCTCGGTCGCGCGCAGCATGGTCACCGCCTCATCCACCATGCCGATGTTGCGGAGGGTGGAACCTTGCTGGATGTTCAACTGCGCGAGCCGCGGTCCTCTCAGGCCGTGCGCGCGGGCGGCCGCGTACTCGGCGGCGGCCTGCTCCTCGTATCCGCAGGAGTCGTACGCGCCACCCATCTCGAACCGGGCGTCGGGGTCATCGGGTGGACGTTCGGCGACCAGTCGCCGCATGGAGTCGATCGCACCCTGGCGATCCTCGAGATCGACAGTGCACCAGAACTCTTGGATCCGCTCCTCCCATGTGTCGGGGGCGGCGTCATGGCGGGGTTCGCTCATAGGGCTCAGATTACGGTCGGTCGAGCGATCCCGTTAGGTTGAGCGGTATGGCAGCCCTCAACGCGGTATCCCGTGGAGACGGGACACCGGTGCTCTTCCTGCACGGGTGGTCGGTCGATCACCGGATCATGCTCCCGCTCGACGAGATGGTCGCTGCACATCCGAATCCGTGGCGACGGATCTATGTCGATCTACCCGGGTTCGGGAGATCAGCTCGTGTCAACGACATCGCCCACTCCGACGACATCGCGGCTGCGATCGACACGTTCATCGACGACGAGATCGGCGACCTGCCGATGGCGGTGATCGGCAGTTCCTTCGGAGCCGGTCTGGCGCGACGACTGATGGCGCGAGATCCCCAACGGATACTCGGCTGCGCGTTGATCTGTCCGACGGCCGAGCCGATCGATGTCCGGCGGCTGCCCGCCCCTCTCGTGATCGACCGTGATGAGGCGTTACTCGCCACGCTGCATGCCGCAGATCGTGACGATTTCACGTCGACCACGGTCCGGCAAGATGCGCAGATGTGGGAACGGTTCGAGCAGTGCGTGATTCCCGGTCTTCGTGCTGCCGATCCCGATGTCGTAGAACGCATCCGACCGAGCTTGTCTGTCTCCCCGGAGGCGACCGGGCCGGCGTTCGACCGTCCTGTCCTGATGGTGATGGGCCGCAACGACACCATCGTGGGGTGGCGCGACCAGCTGGACCTGGCCGAGCACTATCCCGACTCGACGGTCGTGGTCATCGACCGGTGTGGACACAACGCTCATCTCGAACATCCGGAGATCGTCGCCGTGCATCTGCGTACCTGGTTGGATGCGCTGAGCGGCTGAGTCGTGGCGCCGTGAAACGCTGCCGAGGTCTAGATGACCGCGCTCAAGGGGGGCGGCGTGCCGTGCAGTACGTACCGCCCGAGGTGCTGGTACTTCCACCGAACCGGATCGTGCAGCGTGTGGGTGCGCGCATTACGCCAGAAGTGATGCAGGTTCAGGTCATGTGCGGCGCTTCTGGTTCCGGCCACCTCGAACAGGGCTGCCGACACCTCGTTCGCGGCGCGATCCGAGGCCACCTTCGCGGTCGCGACCGCCACCGATGCCTCGGCGGCCAGCAACACCGGATCATCGGCGGAGAGCTGCATGGCGTCGACGGCGCGTCCGGCCACCTCCAGGGTCGCCTCGGCGGAGGCGACCACCACCGACAGTTCACCGAAACGCTGGATCAGCAGCGGGTCGTCGACCGCACGCTCGACCCCCGCCTCCCACCACGGCCGCGACAGGGTGCGGACACAATCGACCGCGGAATGCAGTGCGCCGACGGCGATGCCGGTGTCGATTGCCGCATGCAGCAGTTGGGAGAACGCACCGAAACCGGTGGGGGCGTCGACCGCCGCGTGGCGCGCGATCACGTCCTGCGCGGCGACGGCGACATCGTCGAGCACGACTGTGCCGCTACCGGAGGTGCGTTGACCGAGCCCGTCCCAGTCGTCGATGATCTCGACCCCGTCGGCATCGGATCCGATGAAGACGGTGTACTCGCCCGCCGAGAGGCCGCCGGCCGGGGCGTCGAGGCGCGCCAACACGGCCAGGGTGTCGGCGTGCAGCGAACCGGTGCAGTAGAACTTGGTCCCGCGCAGGCGAAAGTGGTCGCCGTCAGGCGTTATCCGGGTCTCGACGAGGTTCGACGATGCGGTGTCGCGCTCGGCCTGCGCGTTGGCGAGCACTCCGCCGTCGAGGATGTGCGAGAACAACTTCCGGCGCTGTTCGTCTGTCCCGACGATCCTGAGCAGGTTCGCCTGCACGAAATGGCTCTGCGGGATCTGTGCGATGTTCGGATCGGCGGCGGCGAGGATGCGGAACACCTCGGCCACAGCCGACGGCGGCAGGCCGGTACCCCCGTGTTCGATGGGCACGGTGATCGCGAGCAGTCCCGACGCGGCCAGCTCGGCGATCTCCGCGTGCGGGAGACGGCGATCCCGATCCCGGGCCGCCGCCCCCGGACCGAACTTCGCGGCCAGCACGCGGGCGGAATCCGCTGCCTGCTGGTGCGTCTCGATCCGGGTGGCGGCGACCGCGGTCATGGCTAGGCCGAGACCTTCTCGGAGGCCTCGATCTCGCGGACGAGCGGCATGACCTTCTCGCCGAAGTACTCGATCTCCTCCTGGAAGTGCAGGAACCCTCCGAGGATCAGGTCGACGCCGAGCTTCTTGTAGGCGACGATGCGCTCGGCGATCTGCTCGGGCGTGCCGATCAACTGGGTCTTGAATCCGTCGTTGTACTGCACGAGGTCCTCGAACTTCGAGTCGGCCCACATGCCCTTGCCGTCGGAGGTGGACTTGCCCGCCTGCTGCACGGAGTCCCGGAAACCCTCCACCGCAGGCTTGTTCGCCTTCTCGATGATCTCGCGCAGGGTGTCGCGGGCTTCCTTCTCGGTGTCGCGGGCGATGATGAACCCGTTCAGGCCGAACTTGGTCTCGCGGTTGTGGGCCTGGGCGACCGAGCGCAGATCCTCGATCTGCTCGGTGACGCCGTCGAAGTCCTTGCCGTTGGAGAAGTACCAGTCGGCGAACTGGCCGCCGTTGCGACGGGCCGCCGACGAGTTGCCGCCCTGGAACAGCTCCGGGTTCGGGCGCTCCGGGGTGTTGAGCGGCTTGGGCTTCAGGCTGAAGTCACGGATTCGATAGAAATCGCCGGCGAACTCGACGTTGTCCTCGGTCCAGATCTTGCGGATGACCTCGAGGAACTCTGCGCTGCGCCGGTAGCGCTCGTCGTGCTCGAGCCACGGCTCGCCGAGGGCCTTGAACTCGCCGGAGAACCAGCCCGAGACGACGTTGATCGCGAAGCGACCGTTGGAGAGGTGATCGGCGGTGGCGCCGAACTTCGCCAGCACGGCGGGATGCCACAGACCGGGGTGGATCGCGGTGATCACCTTGAGCTTCTCGGTCGCCATCAGCAGCGCGAGCGAGAACGACGTCGACTCGTGCTGGAACTCGGCACCGTAGGACGCCATGTACCGCACCTGCGACAGCGCGTACTCGAACCCGACCTTCTCGGCGGTCTGCGCGAGCTTCTTGTTGTACTCGAACTCCCAGTTGGTGCGCTGCTCGATCTCACTCGTGACGAGACCGCCGCTGACGTTGGGGACCCAATACGCGAACTTGACCTCGTCCGCGATCTTCTCGGTGCTCATTGCTGCTCTTTCTTGTCGACGATCGATCGATGAATACTCGGCGCTCGCTGCGTCACGACGCGCCCGACGGCTCCAGGGTAGGCAGGAACGCCCCCCGGACAGGTTCGGTGGACTCGGGCCCGGAATCGAGCAGGCCCCGCCGATGCAGCGCCGGGCGCACGCCCTCGCCCACGTGATAGGCCTCCTCGACGTGGGGGTAGCCCGAGAGGATGAAGTGGTCGATGCCGAGGTCGGCGTACTCGGAGATGCGCTCGGCGACCTCGTCGTACGACCCGACCAGGGCGGTGCCCGCGCCGCCACGCACAAGGCCGACGCCGCTCCACAGGTTCGGGTAGATCTCCAGGGCGCGGGCGTCGCCGCCTGCGACGTAGGCGTCCCCGCCGCCGTGCAGGTCCCGCATCCGGCGCTGCCCCTCGGACTCGGACCGACGCAATGACGCCTGGGCGTTCTCGATGACGGTCGGATCCAGGGAGCTCAGCAGCCGGTCGGCCTCGGCCCACGCGGCCTCGGAGGTCTCGCGGGCGATGACGTGCAGCCGGATCCCGAATCCCGGCGACCGGTCCAGCGGGGCTGCGAGCCCGCGGATCCAGTCGAGCTTGTCGGCGACGGCGGCCGGCGGCTCACCCCAGGTGAGGTAGGTGTCGGCGTGCGCCGCGGCGACGGCACCCGCGGCGGGCGACGATCCGCCGAAGAAGATCGGGGGCAGCGGGTCCGGGCGACGGGCCAGCGACGCGCCCTCGACCCGCAGGTGCTTGCCGTTGAACGACAACGGCTCGTCGGACGTCCACAGCCGGTTGATGATGTCGAGGTACTCCCCGCACCGTTCGTATCGGGCGTCCTTGGAGAGGAAGTCGCCGAAGGCGCGCTGCTCGCTCGACTCGCCGCCGGTGACGACATTGAGCAGCAACCGCCCCTTCGATTGCCACTGCAGAGTCGCGGCCATTTGCGCCGAGAGCGTCGGACTGGTCAGTCCAGGACGAAGCGCAACAAGGAATTTGAGGGTCTCGGTCGTCTCCACGAGCATCGCTGTCGATAGCCACGCGTCCTCGCACCACAGCCCCGTCGGGGTGAGCACCGACTCGAATCCGTTGACCTCGGCGGCCCCGGCGAGCTGCTTGAGGTAGCGCAGGTCGGCAGGTCGGTCGCCCGACATCGACGACCCGTGGCCGCCGGCCATCAGGTTCCGGGAGTCCCCGTAGGTGGGTAGGAACCAGTGGAGACGAACAGACACACGGACACCTTTCGCGAGACGGGATTCGCCGGAGGAGACATCAGGTCGTGCAGGCGAGGTCGCCCACCAGTCTCACCGGCCGGGGGCCGCGGGCCTGGCCTTTGAATCGTTGTGATCGCAACCCAAGGGCGGGCCTGTGAGCTGGATACAATCCGCGCACAGCCCCTCTACCTGCGGGTGCGCGGAATCGGCCGCGGAGGCGCTGTCCTTTGCCGCCGACTGTTCATGTTGCTAGATTGGCGTTCATGCCGAGCTCGACGTCGCACATCCCGGAGGTCACCTACGTGATCACCGCATTGGGCTGCCGTCTGCCGTTCGTGCGTCTCTTCTGTTGTTGAGCGTTCTGACCCGACCCCGAGTCCGCCGATCCCCGGCCGTTCGGAGATTCAGACATTCGCTCCCGTACCTGCGCTTTCCGCGTTCGGTGTGGCAGATTCAACGAGGACGACATGACCACGACGCTCGACCACCTCTCCAATCGCACTCGACAGCCCGCAGCGGCACGTCCGACCGAACAGCCGGCTCGTCCGCCTGCGCGACGTACACGCCAGGGCGGTCCGCTGGCCTACGGCGGCTCGCGGGCCCTCAACGCCGGAGCGGCGACCGGGCCGCTGCACACGAGGACGCCGAAAATTCACATCGCAACCCCGCAGCTGCACCTGTCGACGAAACCGTCGGCCGTCGTGCTGCGCACTGCGCGTTTGCAGGGCCCGATCTTCCGTGACGACGCCGCGGCCCAGTCGGGTCTGAGCATCTCGACGGTGAACCGGCAGGTCAGCGCCTTGCTGAAGGCCGGCCTTCTGCGTGAGCGCGCCGATCTGGCCCCCGCGGGTGCCATCGGCCGCCCCCGCCTCCCGTTCGAACTCAACGTCGACAGCTTCCTGACCGTGGGGATTCACATCGGGCTCAAGGTCACGTCGATCACGACCCACGATCTACTGCACCGGGTGGTCGGGGCGATTCAGATCCCGACCCCGGCCGGCGACTCCGCCGAGCAGACCCTCACCGCGATCGGCGTGAGCGCGCGCCGCTTCGCCTCGCGGTGGCCCGGTCAGCGTGTGCTGTGGACCGGTGTCGCCATCGGAGGCCGGGTCTCGGAGGGCGGGCTCGTCGACCATCCGCGGCTGGGCTGGACCGGCGCCCCGGTCGGCCCGGTGCTCTCGCAGGCGCTCGGACTGCCGGTGTCGGTGGCCTCGCACGTCGAGGCGATGGCCGCGGCCGAGCTGCTGGTCAACCCCAAGGACGAGAGCGGCAGCTTCCTGTACTTCTACGCCCGCGAGATGGTGGGCATCGCCTTCACGGTCGGCGGCACGGTCTACACCCCGACCGCCGGTCCGCCGGTCATCGGTCACTTCCCGAGCGGACCCACCACCCTGCTCGATCCGAACCGCACCGGGCAGCTCGAACCGTCGGCGAGTGACACCGGCGTCGTCGAGGCCGCTCGGGCCGCAGGCTTGTCCGTCGAGAACATCGAGGACGTCCATGCGGCTGCTGCCGCGGACAACCCGACCGCATCGGCGATCCTGCTCGAACGCGCCGAGGTGCTCGGCCGCGCGGTGTCGCTGGTGGCCGACATCTTCAACCCCGACCACGTGATCCTGGGTGGTCAGGCGTTCACCGACTCCCCGTCGACGTTGCCCGCTGTCGCCAGGGCCGTGCGCAACACCCCAGCCGCCCCGAACCGCGACGTCCGGGTGACGCGTGCCGGTGCGTCTGTGCAGCAGCAGGCCGCGGGCGCGGTGTCGCTCGACGCCGTCTACAGCGATCCGCTGGAGGCCCTGGCACTCACCGCGTGAGTGCGGGGGCCCGATCGGGGTCGTCGGTGAAATCGACCGCGGTGGCCTGACTGCCGACGGCGGTGAGGACCGCCACCACGACGGCCGCCGCGGCGACGGTGACCGACAGGGCCATCGGGTATCCCCACTTCTCGGAGAGATGTTGCTGCAGCGGCAGATTGAGTGCTGCGATGACGTTGCCGAGCTGGTAGGTGACGCCGGGATAGAAGCCGCGGATCGCGTTCGGCGACATCTCCGACAGATGCGCGGGTACCGCGGCCCATGCCCCCTGGGTTGCGGCCTGGATGAGAAACGAACCGAGACAGAGCATCCCTGCGGTGGTCGAGTAGGCGAAGATCGGGATGATCGGCAACGTCAGCACCGCGCCGACGATGATCGCGCCCTTCCGTCCGATGCGGTCCGACGCCCATCCCAGGATGAACCCACCGATGATCGCGCCCACGTTGTAGAGGACGGCGATCCAGGTCGCGGTCGTCGCGTCGAGACCGGCTCCGCGGTTCTCGTCGGACTTCAGGAACGTCGGGTAGATGTCCTGCGTGCCGTGGGAGAGAAAGTTGAACGCGGCCATCAGGATCACCAGGAAGACGAACCGGCGCAGCACCTTCGGGTTGAGGAAGACTGTGCGCACCGAGGTGTTGTTGCGCTCGAGTGTGGCCTTGGTCGAGACCCACACCTGCGACTCCGACACGTTCATCCGGATGATCAGGCTGACCAGTGCGGGCAGGAGTGAGAGCGCGAACAACCACCGCCAGCTCAGCCCCAGCCAGGAGTGGACCAGGAGGAACGCAACCGACGCGAGGAGGTAGCCGCCCGCGTAGCCGCCCTGCAGGATGCCGGAGAAGAACCCTCGGCGGTGTGCGGGCACCTTCTCCATCGACAGGGCCGCGCCGAGTCCCCACTCGCCGCCCATGCCGAGTCCGTAGAGCAGTCGCAGGGCGAAGAGCACCCAGTAGTTCGGCGCGAACGCGCAACAGAAGCCGACCACCGAGTAGAAGCAGACATCGACGATCAGCGGGGTGCGGCGGCCGACCTTGTCGGCCCAGATGCCGAACAGGTACGCCCCGACCGGTCGCATCACCAGGGTGACGGTCGTCAGATACGCCATCTTCTCCAGCGAGACACCGAAGTCGTCGGCGATCTCCTTGTAGACCAGGACCAGGATGAAGTAGTCGAAGGCGTCCATCGTCCAGCCGAGATAACTGGCGACGAACGCCGAACGCTGATCGGAATCGAGTTTGTCGCTGCTGGTCGTCGCCATGTCGTCCGCCCGTCCCGCGCCGGTAGTAGTACCTGTCCCTAAGGACTTACCGGAGTGGCGATGAAACGCCAAGCGGCGCGGGCGCTTTGACCGACTTGCGAGCTATGTGGTCGGGTTTGTGGACGGGGAGGCCGTGACCGCCCGGCGCTCCCGGCGGCGTCGGATGATGCCCGCCGTGCGTCCTGCGGCCACCAGACACACCGTCAGCGCGACGACGCCGTGCCCGGCGAAAATGTACGCGGCCGGGGCGGCGATCAGGTAGGCGAGGAGATCGCAGACGAGATCGGCCGTGCTCGACGGGGTCCGGTCCTCGTCTGCGGTCAGCCGACGTGACTCGTCGTCGACCCTGAGCAGGGCGAGCAGCGCCGCGGCGTTGACCGCGGAGTAGACGACCACCGCGATCCCGCCGGTGCTTCCGTGCTGGCCGAGCAGGGCGGCCGCGAACGGCATGACGGTGATGGTGAACAGCAGGGTGATCGTGCGACGGACCAACGCGGGCGTACAGGTGACGACGTGCCGCATCTCCCGGTGATGGCGTACCCAGTACTTCGCGATCAGGTAGAAGCTCAACGCGAACGCGACATAGCTCGGCCACTGTTCTCCGATCGCCCGTGTCAGCTCGGCAGAGGTGACGTCCGAGGCGAGTTCGGGGACCTTCAGATCGATGGCCAACAGCGTCATGGCGATGGCGAACACCGCATCGGTGAGCGCGAACAGACGCAGGGCAGCACGCTCGTCGGCCGGTGTCGGCTTCTCGGTCACCGGCGAAGCCTACCGAGACGAACAGGCGCCGCACCCCGTGGAGAGGTACGGCGCCCGGTCGCGCGATATCGGCGTCAGTCGGCGGTGCGCTTGTTGTAGGCGCGCAGGGCGAACGGCGCGATGACGACGGTGAGGGCCACCGCCCAGATGACGGTCGAGAGAACCGGGTGATGCAACGGCAGCTGGGCGCCCGGGGCGGCGGCCGGCCCGTTGCCCCAGAGTTCGCGCATGGCCTGAACGAGCGACGAGATCGGGTTCCACTCGGCGATCACCCGGAGCCAGGTCGGCATCGGGCCGGTCGGGACAAAGGTGTTGGCCAGGAACGTCACCGGGAACAGTGCGGTGAACATGACGCCGTTGACCGCCTCGACCGACCGCATCAGCGAACCGACGAGGATGCCGAACCAGATCATCGCGAAGCCGAACAGCAGGATCAGCGCGAACGCGAGGACGGCGTCTAGCACGCCGTTGCGGATGCGCCACCCGATCAGCAGTCCGGTCACGGCCATCACCGCGATACCGATCGACGAGTGCAACAGACTCGCGATGCTGCGGCCGATCAACACCGACGAGCGTGCGATCGGCAGCGACCGGAACCGGTCGATGATCCCCTTGTCGAGGTCGGACGTGATGCCCGCGGCGACGATGAACGCCGAGAAGACGATCGTCTGGCCCATGATCCCGGGCAGCAGGAACTCGCGGTACGAGACGCCGCCGGTGTCGGTGATCGAGGCGCCGAACACGAATGCGAACAACAGGACGAACATGATCGGCTGGACCGTCACGTCCGACAGCATCTCCGGTTGCCGTTTGGTGTGGATCAGGTTGCGCTTGACCATGATCCACGACTGCTGCGCGAGGTTGGTCGAGGTGATGTCGGGTCGGGTCGACGGTGCGGTCGGTGCCGCTGCGGTGGTGGTCATGCCGAGGTCTCCAGGGTGTCGGTGTCGGAATCGTCTTCGGTGCGATGACCTGTGAGGGACAGGAACACGTCGTCGAGGCTGGGGCGCGAGAGGCCGATGTCGTCGACCTCGATGCCGCTCTCGGTGAACCACCCGATGATGCGGTTCATGTCGGCCAGGCCGTCCGCGGGTGCGGTCAGGCGGCGCGCGCCGAGGTCGACGAACACCTCGCCGCCGGTCTTGCGGAGCAACGCCTCGGCCGGGGCGATGTCGTCGGAATGCGAGACGGTCAGCACCAGGCTGGCCTTGCCCGCCTGCTCCTTGAGCTGCAACGGCGAGCCCTCGGCGATGATCGTCCCCTTGTCGATGACGACGATGTTGTCGGCGAGCTGATCGGCCTCCTCGAGGTACTGCGTGGTCAGCAGCAACGTGGTGCCCTGCTTCACCAGACCGCGCAGGACGTCCCACAGCTCGGATCGGCTACGCGGGTCGAGCCCGGTGGTGGGTTCGTCGAGAAACAGCACCGGGGGAGCGGCGAGCAGGCTGACCGCGAGGTCGATCCGTCGCCGCATGCCACCGGAGTAGGACTTCACGGTCCGGTCGGCGGCGTCGGACAACGAGAACTGTTCGAGCAACTCGCCACTGATCTTCTTGAGCTGCTTACGCGAGATCCCGTACAGCCCGCCGATCATCGCGATGTTCTCGCGACCGGTGAGCAACTCGTCGACCGTCGCGGCCTGACCGGTGAGGCCCATGCTGCGTCGGACCATGTCCGGGTTCTCCCGGACGTCGTAGCCGGCGACGCGCGCGGTACCGCTGGTCGGTGGGGTGAGGGTGGTCATCATGCGGACGGTGGTGGTCTTCCCGGCGCCGTTGGGGCCGAGCAGTCCCAGGACCGAGCCCTGCGGGACGGTGAAGCTCACCCCGTCGACCGCGGTGTTGTCGTCGAACTTCTTGACCAGGTCGATGGCTTCGATCGCGAGGGCGGAACCGGGTGCGGACATGCCGCCAAAGGTAGCGGCAGAGTCGGACAAATTGCCATCGTTTTTCGGCGGGACGGCGCCGAGGTCGGCGCGGTCTGTGGTGGGTGCTGGCATCGGGCTCTCCTCGAGGATGCGGGTGTGCAGATACCGACCACGCGGGCGCGCGGAACTCATCGGTCGTCACCCGTTCATCGTCCCCGGGGCGCAGAATCCGACGCTCGCGGCGAGAAGGGCCGGTTACGGTACCGTAGGTTTCGTGAAGGTGACGGTGGAGAACGCGGACGAGGTCTACGACTTCTACACCGAGCATCAGCAGCCACGACTCAAGGCGCGGTTCGCCTACGTCGCGCTCGCCGCCAAGTTCCGGCCCCGGGTCTCTTTCGACGGCGATGCCCGCGCGGAGATCAAACGCCTGATCGGCGACGACGTGCGGTTGGTCATCTGCATCAACCACCTGTCCAGCAGGGACCAGTACATCGCTGCCGCGGCGGTCGCGAGATCCCCGATCCGACGGCTCATCGGACGCATCCGGGTGCTCGCGAAGAACGATCTGTTCGACGATCCGAAGCAGCGCGCGAACCTCGACATGATGGGCTGCATCCCCGTCTTCCGCGCCCGCGACAACCATCCCGAGACCGCCGCGGCGGCGAGCCGCCGCATGATCGCGGTGTGCGTCGAACGCGGTGTCCGCGGTGACAGCTTCGCGATCTTCCCCGAGGGAACCCGCAACGACACCGACCCGTCGACGCTGCTACCGCTCGCGTCCGGGGTCGGTCAGATCGCGGTGGGGATCGCGGCACAGGCCCCGGTCGCGGTCCTCCCGCTCGCCATCGCGTATCGCGACGGCTCGTCCGTCGGTGCCGAGGTCGTGTGGGGAATGCCGCGTGTCGTCTCCGCCGACGAATCGGTCGCCGACGTCACCGGCGCGTTGCGCCCACATCTGCAGGCCACGGTCGATCGGGCCCGCGCACGGTTGCGGCGCTGACGCCGATCCGACCGGCGTCGAGCGGCCCTCAGGCGCCGATCGACCCGACCCACAGGTCGGGAACCAGCCGGTAGCCGTCGTCCACGCGGCGGACGAGGGTGACCCCCGGGAACTCCGTGTGCGCGCCGGCGATGCGGATACCGTCGCGGTCGGCCTCGGCGAACAACGTCCTGCGCGCGTCCACCGCGGCGTCGGGGTCGACGTCGAAGATGACCGAGGCGTCTGGCCGTGGGCCCTGTACGGCGGGGACGTGCACGATGTCGCCGACGACGAGGATCGCGTCGGCACCGCTGCCGACCCGGTATCCGCTGTGTCCGGGCGTGTGTCCGGTCAACGGAACGGCGGTGATGTCCGGCGCGACGAGCTGTTCGCAGTCGAAGGTGCGCAGCCGATCCCGATAGGGCGCCACCGCCGCGGCGGCGCCCCGCCGGGTCACCGACTCTGCCCAGGGTGGGTCGTCGTCCGACGGGGTCCCGATCTCACCGCCGAGCCAGTGATCGACCTCCGCGGCGTGCACGACCACCTCTGCGTTCGGAAAACGAGCCGTGCCGTCCCCGTCGATCAGCCCGCCGCAGTGGTCGAGATGGAGATGTGTCAACAACACCGTGCCCACCTCGTCGGCGCCGACACCGATCGACGACAACGCCCACGGG